>SLAV01000067.1 GCA_007126655.1 Haloferula sp.
GATGAGTTCGTCATCCACGTGACGGGAACCCACAACCGCCAATCCCCCGGCATCAAGCAAATCCTTGCCTCCGCACCCGTACAGGACCGGCGGCGTATCTTCCTTCAGCCGTGTTTTCAGGCGTCGCGGATACCCGGCGTCGGCACGGCTGATCACCCAGATTCCCCGCGAGTGCCACTGATCGACTGCCTGGCTGAGTAGAAACCCCCGTGCAAGCAATGCCTCCAGACGCTCCCTGCCAAAGCGTGCCCCATAAGTTTCCAATAGCGCGCCCGCATCCGGCCCCAGAAGACCCGCAGGCTCCTTGCCAGCTTCTCGAAGACAGCGGGCAAGCAGGTTGTATTCCTTCAGCGTAAGCAAATGAGCTGTCTCTGCCTTCTTCCCCACGATCAGCGGGGCGGTCAGCAGAAGGATGGCCTGGGTGTTTGGCGAGAGTTCCATATTCATTCGGCATGGGCGGTGGAGGCGAGGGCCAGCGGATGCACCGATCCGCTTCCGTTCGTTCGGAGGAGGTAGGATGCCACAGTCAGAGTCCATTTGGAATCCACCATATCATCAATCAGCAAAACGGCCCCGTCCCGGACGGTGCCATCCAGAATTTCGAGCGATCCATCGATATTCCGCGCCTGCTGGATGCTGTTGGCCATGGTTTTCTGCTCGGGGCGCGCATCGGCCTTCCGGAGGGATACGACAAAAGGCAATCCAAGCGCCGCTGCCAGCCGGCGGGCAAAATCCGGAACCAGATCCGGGTGCCGCAGGGAAGGAACGCAGGTGACCCACTCCGGTGCGGGCTCGGGATTCCACTCCCTCACCATCGTCATACAGGCAGCCACCAGATCGTCGGAGAAGCGCCCATCGTGATACTTCCCACGCCGAACCTCGGCCCCCCACCCGGCACCGCCCCAATAGCAGAGCACCTTGCCTTCCTTCGCCCGAGGTTCCTCCGCGATGTTACCACGCACATTCATCTGCGGCAGGCCTCCGTTCGGCCACTTCTTGCGCGGCTCCAAGGGCAATCCCGTTCGACGGAGAAAACTCTCGGCCTTCCGGATCAAACCTGGATCGACCTGCTCTGAAATCTCAGGCACGGCGGGCGGAACATACCCGCCCGGGTCACCATCCAGTGCCGAAATGAGAAACTCCATGTGTCCATCTCCCAGGGCGACGTAGTCCTTCATCTGCTGCTGCTCCTCCCGGCGCAAGGACGTGAGCCTCTCGGCGCGACTCCAGAAATCCTCCGACAGTCCACTCGCCGTGAGTTTCCATTTGGTGCCCTCCTTCACCACGGCAGCCGTGGACTCGAGACTCATCAGCAGCAGCGCCTTGTCGATCCGGCCCATCGTGGCATTCACCCTGGCCATCAGTTCCGGAATGGAAAGTCCGTCCTCCGCCGCCTCCAGAGCGGCCAGCACGGCCGACACCTCTTCGCGTTTGGAAAAAGCACTCTCGATGAAGTAGTCGTTGATCTCCTGTTCCTCCTCTCCGCTCAGCAGGATGCCGTAAGCCGATTCGATGTTCCGTCCTGCCCGCCCTACCTGTTGGTAGTAGGCCACCACCGATCCAGGCATCTGAAAATGGATCACGAAGGCCAGGTCCGGCTTGTCGAAACCCATCCCGAGCGCGGTCGTCGCCGCCAGCACCTTTACCTTATTCCTCAACAAGGCGTCCTCAAGCTCCGGGCGCTCGTCACCCGTTTGACCGCTGTAGGCTCTTGCTTCGATCCCTCTCGACCGGAGCCACTCCGCCACTTGGGCAGCGTCCCTCACGGTCAGGGTGTAGACGATTCCGCTGCCCGGTATGCCCGGCAGGTGCTGCGCCAGCCACGCCAGACGCTCCGCCTGGCCCGCCAAACGGATGGTCTGAAGAAACAGCGACGGCCTGCCCAACTCTCCCCGCGAGACCTCCAGATTGGGTCCGAGGATCTGCTCCAGATCATCCATCACCCGCTGGTTGGCCGTCGCCGTCGTCGCCAGCAGCCGGAGATTGGCGGGCAACTGCCGGACGATTCGCTCGATGAATCGATAATGCGGGCGAAAATCGTGCCCCCAATCGGAAATGCAATGCGCCTCGTCCACCACCAGCAGTGAAATTCTGCCAGCTACCGGGCCGAGAACCTCGTTGCGAAAATACTCGTTTGAGAGCCTTTCCGGCGAAATCAGCAGGATATCCACCTCGTCGCGCCGCACCCGCTCCTTCACTTCGTCCCACTCCCCGGTGTTGCCGGAATGGATCGTCAACGCCCTCACCCCCATCCGCTCCGCCGCCGCGATCTGGTTCCGCATCAGCGCCAGCAAGGGGGAAATCAGGATCGCCGGACCGAGACCTTGCTCGCGAAGCAGTTTCGTGGCGATGAAATACACCGAACTCTTTCCCCAACCCGTCTTCTGCACCACCAGCAAACGCCCCCGGCCTTCGACGACATGACGTATCGCTTCCTCCTGTCCGTCGCGGAACTCCGCTCGCGGATTCTGTGTTCCGAGGCGAAGGAGTTCGAGAGACCGTGGTGAATCGTATGGCATGGCAACTAAAACGGTGATTGGAGGGGAATTGCCGGGTTCAGCCGCCGGATGGCCTCGCGCAAGCGCCCCACCAGCACCACCTCGCCGTAAGACTCCCTCTCCCCGTGGGAGAGGGCCGGGGTGAGGGCTTCTGCCCCAAGGCAGGAGTAACCCAGCTCCCCGAACCATTCGAGGGCGGCGTCTTCGACGATGGATTCGTTGAGGCTCATAGCCCTGCCTCCTTCTCTAATTTCAGCAAGCGCGCCGACAAATCCGTCGGCGCGACAAAGACCATTTGTTTGCCTTTCTTGCGCTTTTCAAGAACTCCACGCTCATGGAGATCAAGCAAGTCGGTGCGGGCGGTTTGATACACCACGTTGTGGCTTTTTTGGTGGCTGACGAAGGTGTAACGCTGGCCGGGGTGCTTGAGCGCGTTGCGAATAATCTCCACTTGCCGGTGATTGAACAAATCCAGCGCCCGCATGTGCGATTCCACATCCTTCAATTCAGCCGTTTTTCGCTCGATGTAAGCATGCAGCTCGCGGATAGCCCGTCGAATCACCTGCGTCTGCGCGATGATGAAATAGGTCAGATCATTGTCATCCGTCTCCGTGTGGAGAAACGACCGGCCATACTTCACCGGAGCTTTCCGCAGGATGCTGGAAATCGAAATGAACTCGAACAACCAGTAACCGCTGTGAAGCATCGCCCAGTAGAAAAGCGCCCGCGCCGTGCGTCCGTTGCCATCCACAAACGGGTGATCATAGGCCAGCCAGAAGTGCAGGATGATCGCCCGCACCGCCGGATGAACAAAGAAGGCCGGCGTTTCGCCATTGGCAAAGGCGCACATGGCCGCCATTCGCA
>SLAV01000206.1 GCA_007126655.1 Haloferula sp.
CCATCCTCAGCTCGTGCCGATGCGTCACGCCGGTGGGTTCGTCAGGGTCGATCGGATTGTCGCTGACCGTGAGGGGATCTTCTTGATCCAGGTTCAAAACATGGTGGTTCTCGACGTAAACCTGCGGCACGCGGTCATTGGTCGTCGGCAGGAGGAAGCACTCGTCGAAGCCGATTTCCAGCGGCCCCGGGGCGAGCTTGCCATTCCAATCCGGCTTCTCGTCGCCCAGGCCGAGGTGCCATTTGCCGATCACCGCGGTGCGGTAGCCGGCCTCCTGCAGCAGGGAGGGCAGGGTGGTTCTTCCCGGGCGGATGATCGCCGGTGCGTTCGGCGGCGCGATGCCCGTGCCCCGCTCGCGGAACGCATAAACGCCGGTGAGCAGGGAAAAGCGCGTGGGCGTGCAGGTGGACGCCGAGCAGTAGCCGCTGGTGAAGCGCTGGCCCTGCGCCGCCATCTTGTCGAGATGCGGTGTCTCGAAAACGTGGGCGCCATAGCAGGACAGGTCGCCGTAGCCGACATCGTCCGCGAGGATCACGATGATGTTCGGTGGCCCGTCCCGCGAAACGGCTGAGTTCACAAAAAGGAGGAAAAACAGGATGATGGGTTTTGCAATGCTTCTCATGAGAGCGCGCCAGTATTGCGGCGAATCACAGGCGGTCAACACGCAATGTGAAGGGTGCCTGATGCCGGGAATCCCTCCCGTATTGCAAACACACAATTTTCTTTTCGGAAACAGTTGGTTTTGAAATTCCGCGTGATTATCATGATTCCGGGAACCGGAATGGCCGACATTTCGCATGGACCCATACGAGCATGAAAACCTTACCGACACTGACCCTCCTGCTGACCGCCGCGACATGCGTCGCCGAAGAATCGCCCGTCATACTCGACAACGGCTCCGGCCTGGAATTCGTGGTGGAAAAAGACGGCTTCCGCCATGGTTTCCGTGAGTCCGGTGGCGGATTTCTCGTCGCGCCCCATCCGGAATCCGGACTGCTTGCGGGAGAGCCGGACTCACTCACCGCCGCCAGATCCACGGAATACCTCGGCCTGGAAGGCCGGAACCACCGCTTCCACGTGACGCTTGAGGATGACCGAAAACTCCACGTCCGCATGGAATTCACCGCTCATGCGGCCCGCTTTGAGATCGAAAATCCGACTGGCGGGCCCATTGCCATGGCCCTGCGCACCGCCGGTGCCAGCCCGGGATATGGACTCGGCGACTTTCCCACCAGCGGCTGGCGCGGCGAGGAGCGGCCGCACACCTACCAGACCGACATCACCGGCTTCAGCAGCGACGATGTCCGCTCCACCGCAGGTGCTGCCGCGCGCATGGCCGGCAATTTCGCAATCTACCCGAGCCATGGCTTCGGCATCGTCAACATCGATCCCGGTGCGAAGATTGTCGTCAGCAACGCGGATGAAGTCACCCAAGGCAGCCGCCACACGTCGAAGATCGACGCACTGTATTACTTCTTCGGCAGCCCCGCTGAAATTTACGCGGAGTTCCGCAAAGCCCGCAACGCCCATGGTTTCCCGATCATGAAGCCGAGTTACGACATGTTTGGCGTCGGATGGGAGGCATGGGGCGCGCTGGCATGGAATACCTCCTATGAAACGGTAATGGCCGACATCGACCAGTATCTCGAAGAAGGCTACCCGCTGAAATGGGCGGTCATCGGCTCCGGCTTCTGGCCGCACCACGAGGAACACTACCAGGCCACCACCAGCTTCGGCATGTGGGACAAGGAGAAATACCCCGATCCGGATCAACTCAAGCAGGACTTCAAGGATCGCGGCCTCATGTTCATCATGGGCCTGCGTATCGCCTTTCTCCCCGGCGGCCCCTACACCGAGCAGGGCCTCGAAAACGGTTATTTCCTGATGGAGGACGGCGAACCCAGGCTCCACACCGTGGGTTTTCCAAGATCGCCGGTCTATCTGCTAGACGCCCACAACCCCGAGGCCGTCGCATGGTATGTCGCCCTCTGCGAAAAATGGGGGGTCGATGGCTTCAAGGAGGATCTCTACCGCTACGAGAGATACCCGCTGCCGGACGACAAACTCGACCCGGTGAACATCGCGCTGAAGGAAAAGGGCTACGACATCATCGTCCGCAACGCCTACCTCGCCTCGGCCGGCTCGCTTCACCGCATCGAGGATTTCAACTACGACATGAACCAGGATCGCGGCCCGGTGAATACGCTGGCGCTCGCCTACAGCGGGTTTCCGCTCACCTACATGGACATCGTCGGCGGCCTGTTCGGCGGGCGCGAGTTCGATGGCGAGGTGTCCGACCGCATCAAGACCTACCTCATGCGCAACGCCCGCACCGCATCGCTCCATAGCTCGATTTCGATGGGCAAGGGCCCCTGGCATTACAACGACGCGCAGGTCTCCGAGGTCTTGTTGGAATGCGCCAGACTTCACGCCCGCCTGCACCCGTATATCCACAGCAACGCGATCAAGTTTTTCCACGACGGCTACCCACACACCATGACCCCGCTGCCCATCGCCTTCCCCGACGACCCGCGCGTCCACGGCCGCGAGAACAGCAGCGTGCGCGGCTTCCAGTGGATGATCGGCGACGCCCTCATGGCCACCCCGCTCTACGGCGAGGACTACGAAACCGCGACCACCCGCGACGTCTATCTTCCCGCCGGCGAGTGGATCGATTATGACGAAGGCACCCGCCACACCGGCCCCATCATGCTGGAAAATTTCGAGCTGCCCGTCACCAAAACCCCGCTCTTCGTCGGCGGCACCGGCATCGTCATCGAGGAAATCGACGGTGAACTCATGGCCCGCATCTACCCGGTCACCCAAAACGCGGAGACCACCTTCTTCGCCCGCGATGGCGAAACGGCCTCGACCCTCACCATCGAGACTCCCGATTGGGACAACCCCGTCGTCACCGACCGCAAGACCGGCGCAAGCATCCCCACCGAAAAAGTCCGCCACGCCCACCAGTTCCGCTTGGAAGAAGGGCGTGACTACCTCATCCGCTGAGTGGAATTGGCGGCATCACGTGTACGCTCCCGAGTCACTCACGATCGAGGAGTGGAAAAAATTCCACTCCTGTTTGAGCGATTCGCGGCTCGACCCTTCGATGCAGCTTTTCTTACCCGCTGAAGCACAGAGAACCACTGAAACACTGAGCTTCTCAAAATATTTCAAGAAATTCAGTGCCCTCCGTGGTCCTCAGTGATTCAGTGGTAAAAAAGGGGGTGACAGAGCTCTTGAGCCCCGAATATCCCGCCAAGCGCAATTCCCTTCCTGCTTTTCCTCATTCGGCTCCATTCATTCAAAAAAATAGTGGCAAGCAACTTGCTTCGCCCTCATTTTTGAAGC
>SLAV01000115.1 GCA_007126655.1 Haloferula sp.
CTCAACATGTTTGTCGGCCGGATCGGCCTGCTTGCCGTGCTCGCCGCCATGCTGCGGCGCGACACCCGCCCCGCCTCCGGTAAACCCGAAGAAGACATCCTCCTTACCTGATCCTGCGTAAAAAATTTCAACCCAGCCGCGCTAAGAAAACGCAAAGATGCACTAAACAATCGCGATTCAAATCGCTCACCACCAATTAGCACAATCTTAGCACACCAAGCCCACCTATTAACACCACAGGGATCAAAATCAGGGACATCATCCGTCCCGTATGAAATCCCATTCATCACTCATCGATCCACAACTGCTGCGCGGTGCGCTTGTCCCGAGCCTGCGAAAACTCGACCCCCGCAAACAATGGCGCAACCCCGTCATGTTCACCGTTTATCTCGGGGCCATCCTATGCACCCTCTTCCTCCTTCGCTCCGCAGGCATGTTCGAGGTGCAACTCGTCCTCTGGCTCTGGTTCACCGTCATCTTCGCCAACTTCGCCGAAGCCGTCGCCGAATCGCGCGGCAAAGCCCAGGCCGATGCGCTTCGCTCCATGCGCGTCACCACCCCGGCACGCAAACTCACCGATGGGAAGGAAGCCTCCGTCTCCGCCAACGACCTCCACAAGGGCGACCTCGTCGTCTGTGAAGCCGGTGATGCCATCCCCGCCGATGGCGAGATCATCGAAGGCATCGCCTCCGTCGATGAATCCGCCATCACCGGCGAGTCCGCACCCGTCATCCGCGAATCCGGCGGCGACCGCTCCGCCGTCACCGGCGGCACCCGCGTCTTGTCCGACCGCATCGTCATCCGCGTCACCAACGAACCCGGCCAATCCTTCCTCGACCGCATGATCGCCCTCGTCGAAGGCGGCGAACGCCAGCAAACCCCCAACGAAAAAGCCCTCGGCATCCTCCTGATTTCCATGACGCTTGTCTTCCTCCTCGTCACCTTCACCCTGCCCGCTTTCGCAAAATTCCTGCTCGGCCAGGGCTTGGGCGGCGAAGTGCCGGGCCTCGTCATCCTCATTGCACTTCTCGTCTGCCTCATCCCCACCACCATTGGCGCACTCGTCAGCGCCATCGGCATCTCCGGCATCGACCGCCTCACCCGCCACAACGTCCTCGCCACCTCCGGCCGCGCCGTCGAAGCCGTCGGCGACGTCGATGTCCTCCTGTTAGACAAAACCGGCACCATCACCCTCATTCCGCTCGCCCTCAAAGGAGCCGATAGCAAGCCCATGCCCGCCGCCGCCCGCCTGCGGCGCAACCTCCTCATCTACGGCCTCGGCGGCATCCTAGCCCCCTTCGCTGGCATCAAGCTCATCGACCTCGCCCTCACCACCACCGGCCTCGCCTGATCATTGTCTTAAAGTTTATTCCAATCCCCTAAAATCCATGACTTCAAAAGAACGAAAAATCCGAATCAACCCCGGCGTGCATCGATCATTTCCTCCAAAATATCATCACCCGTTGCTTTTGGCTTCATCGCCCCGCCTACCCGCTTCGGGCGGATGTCGCGCAAACTCGGGCGCACCCCACCACTCCCAGCCGCCAGCCGGGCCTGCAAAGCTTCCGCCACAACGTCCTTCAACTTTTTCCCTTCCCGTGCCGCGAGCATCTTCACCTCACGCACGATCTCATCGGGAATCTCCAAACTCGTCTTCACAAATGAATATTTCCGTAAATCCCTAAATACGCAACACCAGAAATCATGAACCATCTCATCTTCATCCTCCTCAATGTGGAGATGCGCGGGCACGGCACAGCCATCGGGCGTCACGAAAGAGATCCGATGATCGGGATTGGAACGGAGATGTTCGAAAAATTCGCGGTCGTGCTTGTCCGTGAGCAGACTGCAAGGCGAAGGCGGAAGACCACAGCGGCCCGCCAATATCAATCCCGCGCTCCACGTTGATCCAGCCGCCCGTCGGCATACGCGCGGAAAACCCGCAGGATCTCGTCACGAACCCGGCGAAACACCGTCATCCGCTCCTCCTCGCTGCCGGTCGCGTGCGCGGGGTCGTCGAACGGGTAGTGGTGCCGGTGCATCTGGCCGGGAAATACCGGGCAGGCCTGGTCGGCGTTGCCGCAGACGGTGATCACCGTCTCCACATCGCGGTCAAGGAAAGTGTCGAGGTGCTTCGATGTGTTGCTGGAAATATCGATGCCGATTTCCGCAAGTGCCTTGATCGCCAGCGGGTGGACGTATCCCGCGGGCTTCGAGCCGGCCGAGGCGACCTTGTGGCCCGGCCCGAGCGCGTGTTTCAAGACGCCCTCGGCCATGTGGGAACGGCAGGAGTTTCCTGTGCAGAGGATGAGGATCATGGTTTCAAAAGTTTGTGGATGGTGAAGACATCAGCAGCAACCGGAGCCGGGGCGGCATGCCGATTGGCCGGGAAGCGCGGGCAGAGAAAAATCCGGCATACAGATGTCCTTGGCCATGCAGTCGGTGTGCTTCAGCTCGGTGTGGAATCGCAGCTCGCCATCGAGCACCTCGCAGCGTGTGAGCGGGAGCTGGGTGAGCACCGGTGCCTCGGCCTCGATCTCCACCGGAAGCTCCATGCCGGGAAGCAATCCGTCGGCACGACCGAAAATCGCCAGCAGCTTCGATGCGATGAGACGGTGATCGACGTCGTCGGCCACCCATACCTGAAGTAGACACGAGCCGGTGGTGTGCCGTTTGCCGCCGCAATCGATGAAGGATTTCGCGAGATGCCCGACTTCGGTGATGTGAAAATGCGCGGGCACGGCACCGCCATCGGGCGTTACAAACGAGATCCGATGGTCGGGTTGGGAACGGAGATGTTCGAGAAATTCGCGGGTGGTCATGATTATTTCAGTTTGTGTTTGAAAAATTCAGCAGTCGCAATCGGAGCTGCGGACGGCGATTTCATCGATGCAGCGGAGGAATGTCGGCAGGCAGGCGCAGGCGAGACGGTAAAGCACCTGCTGGCCGTGCTTCCGGCAATCGATCCAGCCGGCCCTGCGCATCAGCGTGAGGTGCTTCGATACGGTAGAAAGATCGCCACCGACGAGCGCCTGCAAATCGCCCACGCTCTTCTCACCTTCTGCCAGCGCCCGTGCGATCTCCAAACGCGCCGGATGCGCCAGCGCCTTGATGACCCGGACCTGATCTTGAACCATCGCGACCTGCATTACTTGGCGAAAATGCCAAGTTTGGCAATTTTGTCAAATACGAAGCATGTAGGCGAGGTCGTGCTTGTCCGTGAGCAGCCTGCAAGGCGAAGGCGGAAGACCGCGGTGATTTGGCACGGCGTCGTCGTCCCCCCGGTTCGCACGAACCGGCCTGCGGGTCGTAGGCGCGGTCGTGAGACCGCTGCGATGGCCCAAGCGGCGTCCACCCCCCCGGTTCTCACGAACCGGCCTACGGTCGTAGGCGCGGTCGTGAGACCGCTCGATGGGCCAAGCCACGTCCACCGCCCCGGTTCTCACGAACCGGCCTACGGGTCGTAGGCGCGGTCGTGAGACCGCTGCGATGGGCCAAGCGGCGTCCACCGCCCCGGTTCTCACGAACCGGCCTACGATCCCACGTCGGCCTCCTCGAATCACCAGATTCTCCGCAATCCGTATGCCTCGAACATCCGATCACTGCTGATGACGCTCAAATTCCGGCGCATGGCCTGCACGGCCATCAGCCGGTCAAAGGGATCCCCATGATGCCGGGGCAGGTCAATCACCCCTGTTGCGTCTTCGAACGCAACGGGCAGCAGCGGGAAGCCGTTCTCCTCAAACAGTCGCGGCAGGTCGGAACGGATGTCATACGGAAGGATGAGCTTGCCCAAGCCGGTCTTGATCGAAGCCTCCCAAATGCTGGCGATGCTGACCAGGCAGTCTTCAGGATGCGCCGACATCGTCTTTTTCGCGGCAGTTCCAAAATCAGCACTGCCCTCGAAGAAGCCGATCCATGCGTTGGTATCAATGAGGTGTTTCACGAGTATTCCTTGAAGTCCTCCAGCGGCGCATCGAAATCCGGAGCGATGTAAAAGCCCGGGCCTTTGGCGCAACCGAACCTGGCTTTCTTGTTTTTCCTGACCGGAGTGAGTTCGGCGACGCGCTTGCCATGCCGCGTGATGAACACCCGCCCCCCCTTTTCCACCACGTCCAGCAGCTTGGACAAGTGGGTTTTCGCCTCGAATGCGCCGACTTCGATTGACTCCATGCACGCAAACTAGTTGAACTGGTTGAAATGTCAAGATGCGGTGCGGATCCCAAGCCATGGGGTTCCTTCTAACCCTTGAAAGCCATGATTTCAAAACAAAGAAAAATCCGGAAATCCGCCGCATTGTTCGTCACCAAATCGCCCTCCCGCATCCAGCCACGAATCCCGCCTCAGGCAAGCCGCCTCGTGGAACGGGTGGTCGGCGATCTCAAGCGCCACCAGAAAATCCACATCAACTCCGGCGTGCATCGATCATTTCCTCCAGAATATCATCACCCGTTTCCTTCGGCTTCATCGCCCCGCCTGCCCGCTTCGGGCGGATGTCTCGCAAACTCGGGCGCGCCCCGCCACTCCTGGCCGCCAGCCGGGCCTGCAAAGCCTCCGCCACAACCTCCTTCAGTTTTTTCCCTTCCCGTGCCGCGAGCATCTTCACCTCGCGCACGATCTCATCGGGAATCTCCAAACTCGTCTTCACAAATGAATATTTCCGTAAATCCCTAAATACGCAACCCCAATCATAATACCCCATGAACCATTTCCTCTTCATCCTCCTCAATGTGGAGATGCGCGGGCACGGCAGCGCCATCGGGCGTCACGAAGGAGATCCGATGGTCGGGATGGGAACGGAGATGTCCGAGGAATTCGCGGGTGGTCATGGATGCATTCGGTTTGGATGTTTTGAAAATTCAGCAATCGCAATCGGAGCTGCGGACGGCGATGTCATCGATGCAGCGGAGGAATGTCGGAAGGCAGGTGCAGGCGAGACGATAGAGCACCTGCAGGCCGTGCTTCCGGCAATCGATCCAGCCCGCCTTGCGCATCAGCGTGAGGTGCTTCGATACGGTAGAAAGATCGCCTCCGACGAGAGCACCTGCAACTCGCTCACACTTCTCTCGCCGTCAGCCAGCGCCTGTGCGATCTCCAAACGCGCCGGATGCGCCAGCGCCTTGATGACCCGGACCTGATCTTGAACCGTCGCGATCTGCATTACTTGGCAAAAATGCCAAGTAATGCGATTTTGTCAAATACGAAGCATGTAGGCGAGGTCGTGCTTGTCCGTCCGTAGCCTGCAAGGCGAAGGCGGAAGACCGCGGTGATTTGGCACGGCGGCGTCGTCCCCCCGGTTCGCACGAACCGGCCTGCGGTCGTAGGCGCGGTCGTGAGACCGCGATGGTTTGCATGGCGATGTCCCCCCGTTCTCCCGCCTTCGTCTTTCAGGCTACGGGCGGGCATGCACGAGCGGACCTACGTATTCCCACCCGCACGTTTCGTCGTTTCGCGGTTGTGGATTTTCCAGAACACCGGCCAGAACCCGCCGAAACCGGCTCGGGGAATCTCAGGATAGCCGGGAAGAACCGATCCGCGATACGACCAGCCCACCCAATCGCCGACCAACCCGGCTCTCTGCGGATTGTGGAAGATGTAGATGACAGTGTCCTCGAAGGCGTCCGGGCGGCGTTCGGATTCGCGCAGGACATGGTCGTAACCCTGCGGTTGCAGGCAGACGCCGCGTTCTTGGAGTTTCTCGTTCCAATGCTTGCGGAAGAAGCGTGATGCGAGGAGTTGATCCGAGTCGTCGCCCAAGCCCATCCACAGGAAATGCGCGTGATCCGGCATCAGGCAATAGCCGGGACAGTGGAGTGAGTATCGCGCCATGGTGTGCAGCAGGAGTTCGCGCACCTGGCAGTGCATCGGCTCATCGAGCCATCCTTTCGCGCGGTCGCGCATGGACATCGTCCAGTGGACCCATGCCTTCCCCCGGTAAGCCGCCTTGTCGAGCCGGGGGAGATGGCCGGGGCGTTTCATGATGGATTTGTTAGTGAGGATGATGGGCGCTGACAAGTCTGTAATCCGTAGGCGCGGTCGTGAGACTGCGGCGATGGGCCAAGCGACGTCCACCCCCACCCAGTTCTCACGAACTGGCCTACGATGCAACGTAGGCGCGGTCGTGAGACTGCGGCGATGGGCCAAGCGACGTCCACCCCCACCCAGTTCTCACGAACTGGCCTACGATGCAACGTAGGCGCGGTCGTGAGACCGCGGCGATTGGCCTGGCGACGTCGAGCCCCCCGTTCTCACGAACGGGCCTACTGGGGCAGTCACGTCGATTTAATTTGCTTATTTCGCGAAATATGCAAAAGTTCATCATGCCAACCGCGAAAGGACAGGATCGCCACGCGGCGGATATCTTCAAAGCCCTCGGCCACCCGGCGCGGGTGCGCATGGCGCGGGCGCTGGCCAAGGGCGAGCTTTGCGTGTGCGATCTGGTGGAGTTGTCGGGGCTGGGATGGTCCACGGTTTCGAGACACCTGACAGTGATGAAGGCGGCGGGTGTGCTTGCGGATGAGAAGCACGGTCAAAAAGTGATCTACCGTCTCGACCTGCCATGTGTCGGGCGGTTCCTTGCGTGCCTCGACCACCCGGAAAAGCATCCCGAGATGCACGTCGCCTCTTGTTGCGGGACCTGATGGGGGAGACACACCGATGAAACAGGAACTCAAGACCTTCGGATGGCTCGCCGGCATATTGTTGGTTCTGTATTTCCTACCGGTCGGCACGCCGAGGTTCGATGGTGCGGTCGGGGAATCGCTCGAACTCGCCCGCTGGTATGCGCGCGAGCATGTGATCCTGTGCCTGATCCCCGCGTTTTTCATCGCCGGGGCGATCGGCGCGTTTGTCAGCCAGAACTCCGTGATCCGGTATCTTGGCGGCAAAGCAAAGCCCTGGGTCGCATACAGCGTCGCATCCGTATCGGGAACGATTCTGGCGGTTTGCTCGTGCACGGTGCTGCCGTTGTTCGCCGGGATTTACCGGTTGGGTGCGGGCATCGGTCCGGCAACCGCGTTTTTGTTTTCCGGCCCGGCGATCAACGCGCTGGCAATCATCCTCACCGCCAGGGTTTTGGGCTTTGAGTTGGGAGCGGGCCGTGCGGTCACGGCGATGCTCTTCAGCGTCGTCATCGGTCTGGCGATGGCCTGGATTTTCCGCAAGGACGAGCGGACTCGCCAGTCCGCCGTGGCTCAGATTCCGGTGGACCCGCCAACCCGCCCGCTGTGGCAGACGGTTTCCTTCGTCGGTGCCTTGCTCGGCATCCTCATTTTCGCAAATTGGGGCGGCGCGGGCACGCCGGGATTCTTCGGCGCGGTACACACGGTGAAATGGCCCGTCACCGCAGGGTTTGCCATCCTGCTGGGAATGATGTTGTGGCGGTGGCACTCATGCCCGGCGTGGAAGGTGCTGGCCACCACCGCCGCCACCGCGGCCGCCGGAATCGGCCTCCGCAGCCCCGAGGCCGCGTTTCTCATGGCAACCGCCGGGCTGGCATGGCTCACCGCCGGGAAGCCCGGCGAAACCGGTGAATGGTTCGGCCAATCATGGTCGTATGCAAAACAGATCATCCCGCTGCTCGTCGGCGGCGTGCTTGTCGCCGGCTTCCTGTTAGGCCGCCCCGGGCACGAGGGCATCATCCCCTCCGAATGGGTGGCCTCGCTTTTGGGCGGGAATTCGCTGGGTGCCAATGCCTTCGCATCGGTGGCCGGATCGCTGATGTATTTCGCCACGCTCACCGAGATCCCGGTGATCCAGGGACTGCTGGGCAGCGGCATGGGCAAAGGCCCCGCGCTCGCCCTGCTGCTCGCCGGCCCGGCGCTGAGCCTGCCGAACATGCTCGTCATCCGCGCGATCCTCGGCACCCGCAAGACGCTCGCCTTCGTCGCCCTCACCGTCGTGCTCGCCACCCTCACCGGATGGTTCTTCGGCATGATCGTCTGATTCACCTGATAAAAAACCAACACACAACCCCATGAAAAAACTGCAAATCCTCGGGACCGGCTGCGCCAAATGCGAACAGCTCGCCGCCGCCACCAAACAAGCCGCCGATGCCGCAGGCATCGAATATGAAATCGAGAAAGTATCCGACTTCCTCCGCTTCGCCGACTTCGGCGTGATGATCACCCCGGCCCTCGTCGTCGATGGCAAGGTCAAGGTCACCGGCAAGGTGCCGTCACCGGAAGAAATTGCAAAACTCATCTGACACCCCACGCCCGCAGGCGCGGGCGTGTTTGTCGGACCGTTGCAATTGGCGTACGCGCGGTCGTGCTTGTCCGTCCGTAGTCTGGAAGGCGAAGGCGGAAGACTGCGGCGGCCCGCACCCGCGGGCGACGCCCACCCCACCCCGGTTCTCACGAACCGGCCTACGGGCACGTAGGCGCGGTCGTGAGACCGCGGCGGCTCGTATCCGCAAACCACGCCCACCCCACCCGGTTCTCACGAACCGGCCTACGGTCCGGGGGCGCAGGGCCGATTTGACGCCGCGTTTTGTTTGCAAGATGCGGCGCGGGTGCCAAGCTGCGCGCGTCCATGGTTGATGGGTTGTTTTTCCAGAGTCTCGGCATCATCGTGGTCTCCGCCGCGGTGCTGGTGATGCTCGGGCGGATGATCCGCATGCCCGCGATCGTCGTTTATCTCATGTGCGGCGTGCTCATCGGCCCGGTGCTCGGGCTGGTGGACATGAGCGACGCGCTCGACCTGATTTCGGAAACGGGCATCGCGCTGCTGCTCTTCCTCGTCGGCCTGGAGCTGAGCTTCAAGAAGATCCGCGACGTCGGCAAGGTGGCCGTCGCCGCCGGAATCGGCCAGGTCGTCTTCACCGCGGCGGGCGGCTACGTGCTCTGCTGGCTGCTTGGGTTTTCGCTGATGGAAGGCCTCTTCATCGCCACCGCCCTCACCTTCAGCAGCACCGTGGTGGTGGTGAAGCTGCTCGATGAGAAAGGCGAGCTGGACAGCCTCTACGGCCGTATCGCGGTGGGCATCTTCCTGGTGCAGGATCTCGTCGTCATCGTCATCCTCACGTTTCTCGCGGGAATGCAGGCGGGCGAGAATCTCGACGCCGGCGCGGTGGCCATGGGCCTGCTCACCGCCTTCGGCGGGATGACGCTGCTGCTCACCCTCTCGCTGCTCGCCTCCCGCTACATCCTGCCGCGCCCGTTCCGCTGGGCCGCGCGCGCGCCCGACATGCTGCTGGTGTGGGCGCTTTCCTGGTGCTTTCTGCTGGTGCTTGCGGCCCACTGGTTCGGCCTCTCGCTGGAGGTCGGCGCGTTCCTCGCCGGCCTGAGCCTCGCGCAGCTGCCCTACAACGATGACCTCCGCCGCCGCGTGCATCCGCTCATGAACCTCTTCATCGCCGTGTTCTTCGTCTCGCTCGGCGTGCAGATGGACGCCAGCGGCGCGGCGGCCTTCTGGTGGCCCACGCTGGTGCTCGCGCTCTTCGTCCTCATCGGCAACCCGTTCATCTTCCTCGTCATCATCACCCGCATGGGCTACACCGCGCGGACATCGTTCCTCACCAGCGTCACCGTGGCGCAGATCAGCGAGTTCTCGTTCATCTTCGCGGGCATGGGCCTGGCCAGCGGGCTCATCGGTACCGAGATCCTCTCGATCATCGCGCTGGTCGGCGTCGTCACCATCGCCGCCTCGGCCTACATGATCCTCTACAACCACGGGCTGTTCGCCTGGTTCGAGCGCCTCGGCCTGCCGCGCTGGCGCATCTTCGCCACCACCGGCAAGGCGGAGGAAAAAGCGCGCGAGGAAGAGCACGAACGACTTGAGAACCACATCATCGTCGTCGGCATGAACACGCTCGGGCGCGACCTCGTCCGCAGGCTCTGCAAGCGCGGCGAAACGGTGATGGCCATCGATACCGACCCGGCGAAGCTCGATGGCCTGCCGTGCCGCACCATGCTCGGCAGCGTGGAATATCTCTCGGTGCTCGAGGAGGCCGGCTTCGAGCGCGCCCGGCTGCTCGTCTCCGCGCTGCGCATCGAGGACATCAACGACATCCTCGCCTTCCGCTGCCAGCACGCCGGAGTTCCCAGCGCCATGCACGTCGTGGACCTCTCGGTGGTGGACAACCTGCTCGAACTCGGCGTGAACTACCTGATGATCCCGAAGGTGGATGGCGTGAAGGCCCAGGTCGGCAAACTCAAGGAAATGGGAATGGTCGAATCATGAACATCTTCGCCATGCTCCTGCTGACCGCCGCGTGCGCCTACGGGCTGGCGCGCTGGCTCAAGCTGCCCTCTCTGCCGCTACTCATCGCCTCCGGCATGGCGCTGAACCTCTCCGGCCTCATCCCGCCCGACCTCGGCTTTGGCGCGGCGGTTGAAAATGACACAGACCACGACTCACACGCCACCGCCGCCATCCGCATGCTCGAGTTCGGCCTGGTCTTCCTCGTCTTCGCCTCCGGCGTCGAGCTCAACCCGCGGCGCTTCGCCAACCGGGTCGGCACGGTGGCCTGGGTGGGCATGGTCCAGTTCGCCGTGTTCGCGATGATCGGCATCGCGACGGCGCGCTGGCTGGTGGGCTTCGAGTGGCTGGAGGCGCTCTACCTCGGCTTCGGCCTGGCGGCCAGTTCCACGCTGGTGGTGCTGCGCCAGCTCCGCGTGCGCCAGGCGATGTTCGAGCCCTTCGGGCGCGTGCTCACCGGGGTGCTGCTGCTCCAGGACGCCGCGCTGGTGCTGGTGATCGTGATCCTCGCGCGCGTGACCGACGGTTTCGGCAGCCTGGCGCTCGGCCTTGGCGAGGCGGTGCTCCTCGGCGGCGTCGCCTGGCTCGCGCAACGCCACCTCATCCCCGCGCTGGTCAAGCGCATGAAGCCGGACGAGGAAAGCCTGCTGTTGTGGCTGGTGGCGGTGCTTTTTGTCTTCGTCGGCATCGCCTTCGTGCTCGGGCTGCCGCCCATCGTCGGCGCGTTCGCCGGAGGGTTCGCGTTTTCCGCCTTCCCGCTCAACGGCCTGGTGCGCGGCCAGCTCTCTTCGGTCACCGATTTTTTCCAGGCCCTGTTCTTCGTCGCGCTCGGCGCGCTCGTCGGCGTGCCAAATGGCTCGCAGTGGCTTGCTGCGGCGCAGTTCTCGCTCATCGTGCTGGTATTCACCCCGCCACTCGTCACCGCCGTGGCCGAGTGGCGCGGCATGCACACCCGCTCGTCGATCGAGACCGGCCTGCTGCTCGCGCAGACGAGCGAGTTCTCGCTGCTGCTCGGCCTCAGCGGCCTGGCCCTCGGCCACCTCTCCTCCAACGGCTTCGAGGTGCTCGCCCTCACCACCATGATCACCATGACGGCCACCCCCTTCATCGGCCGCGAGGGCGTGGCGCGCTGGCTGCTGCCGTTCCATCCGTTCCGCCGCCGGGTGGAGGTGCCCGAGTCGCCCCATGGCCACGTCGTC
Organism: Haloferula sp.; assembly: GCA_007126655.1. Lineage (GTDB taxonomy): Bacteria > Verrucomicrobiota > Verrucomicrobiia > Verrucomicrobiales > Akkermansiaceae > Luteolibacter. The sequence goes on from SLAV01000115.1 coordinate 11,400, forward strand.
GTCCTCGGCTTCGGCAAGGCGGGCATGTGGACGGTGAAGCCGCTCGTCAAGGCCGGCGAGCACGTCCTCGTCGTCGATGACGACGCCGCCGTCTGCAACGAGCTGAGCGCCCGCGGCATCGAGGTGCTGCGCGGCGACGGCTCGGACGAACACATGCTGGAACGCGCCGGTGCCGCCAAGGCCAAGCTGGTGATCTGCTCGATGCGCCGCGTCGGCGACGCCGTCAAGGTGCTCGAATCCCTCAAGGGCGTGCCCGTGATGGTCCGCGTCTTCGAGAAGGCCGAGTCCGAAGCCGTCGAGCGCGCCGGCGGCATCCCGATCCACACCGCCGCCGCCGCTGCCGACACCTTCATGGCATGGCTCAATGCCAACGAGCGCGTGGAGTGAGCTTTCCCATTCCCCCCGCACGCTCCAGGACCGCCCCGAGGATTGGTCCCTGCCGGCGCGGCTCGCCACTCCTACCTCACGATCATTTACTTTCCCGAAACGAGGCATCGAGTCTGTCGAGAATTTCAAGACCTTCCACTGCCGATCCGCGTGCGGCAAGGGCGCGAAAGCGCGACTCGGCATCAAATTCGGCAATGCTGATGGTGGCGAGTTCTTCGACCAGCTTGTTCACGCTCATGTCACGATGCCTGGCCAATTGGCGCAAGCGGGCGTGTTTGTCGTCGGGCAGGCGGATTGTTAGTGTGCTCATGGCAATGTATGAACCTTACACCACATGGCAAGCGAAATGGTGGAAACGCCGCTTTCGCCCCGCACGCTCACGGACCGCCCGGAGGATCGGTCCCTGCTGCTCGTTTCTCATGGGGAGCCGCACGCGCCACCGCGTGCATCCTCCGGCGCCCTCGCCGGAGGAACGCGCCGGATACGGGTGACGCACAAGATCGGAACGGAGGCCACCCGGACGGAATGCCAACCTTCACGCGGGGGCGCGCGAAGGAACACGCGGGGGCCCTGCC
>SLAV01000375.1 GCA_007126655.1 Haloferula sp.
CCGTTGAGCAAAATCAACGTGCGGCGATCCATGGCAGCATTAGGTTGAGAACGAAGCTGAACCCTGTTGCCATAGAAACCGGCATGGCCCAACACTTGCATACTTGGCAAACGATTGATGACATCCACGAGATTACGCGCACCAAGGATCTCAATATCCGAACGCGTGACAACAGTCATCACAGCAGGAGCCTCTCGCACCATTTCATCTCGCCTGGATGCTACCGTAATTTTTAAACCTAATAGCTCCTCCAGACTCATGTCGAATACGGACGTATGATGCGTGTCCGCTTGCACGACCATAAAAGAAAAGACAAAACAAACTATACCAAGCGTCATCCACCGCAAATATTTCGTTCTCATGCTGCCCCAATTTGTAGCGTACATACAACCCACCACACCGCATGATCAGTGTAGAATTGCAAATGCATGATGTCAATGCACCACAAGCAAATCGGCAAATTTCATGGTTTCCACTATCCTGAGATGAGCGCCTTACCGATACTGCTCAACATACAGCAAAACACACCAAACCATACGTTTCAGCCATCTGGGATATACGACGCTGATGAACTTTGTATTTCGGTTAACCTGCGATACAACGTACGACGCCCAATACCAAGAATCTCAGCAGCTCTACGCTTGTTGCCTGAAACCCGCTCCAGAACATGTGTAATATAGCGGTTTTCCACTTCCAGTAAACTCGGCAGCGAATGATCATCGATCATCAAAACCTTGCCATCACCAACTCCATTGGCGCCAGAAGTGATATCCTTACGCATACGAGCGGGGAGATCTTTTCGCAACAACTCCCTCCCTCCGCAAAAGACTACTGCCCTTTCAATGGCATTGTTTAATTCGCGAACATTTCCGGGGAACGAATAGTTGCGTAATGTCTCCGTCACCGAAGAATGGATTCCGCGTATCGGCTTCTCTAATCGCAGAGCATGTTGTTGCAAAAACATGGCTGCTAGCAATTCAATATCATCTTCGCGCTCTCGCAACGGAGGAACACGCAACGCAAAGGTTTCCAAACGAAAAAACAAATCCTCCCGGAAGCTACCCTCGGAGACCCGCTGTTCAAGATCGTGATTCGTTGCTGCAACAATCCGTACACGTACTTGTCGCTCCTGATTACTACCAACTGGACGAATCTTGCCATCTTGCAGCATCCGTAACACTTTCGCCTGTAAAGCAGCCGGCATATCCCCGATTTCATCCAAAAATAAGGTCCCGCCCTCAGCTTCCGCAAAAATACCTTCACGACCAGCTTGCGCACCGGTAAAAGAACCTGCCGTATGACCAAAAAATTCACTTTCCAACAACGCCTCAGGAATCCCCGCACAATTAACCACAAGAAAAGGCCCATCAGCACAATGGCTTTCCATGTGAATCGCACGAGCGACAAGCTCTTTGCCTGTCCCGCTTTCGCCATGAATCAACACCGGACCATCCGCTTGGGCAATTTGCGTAATTTGACGAAACAAACGAAGCATTTGCGGACTACGTCCGTACATCCCATGAAAAACCGTTTTATCTGTCTCCATCTGCCGCAAATCCGCAATGGTGCTGCGCAGCGCTCTTTTTTCCAGTATTCGTCGAATGGTCAAATGGAAATGTTCCAGATCGAGAGGCTTCGTCAAAAAATCCTCGGCTCCCGCCTTCAAACATTCAACGGCTCGGGCGACCGAACCAAACGCTGTAATCATCAGAAAATCCGGGGCTGTTTCCGGCAATGCATTCCGTACCTTTTTCAACAAGGCCAATCCATCTGCCCCGGGGAGACGTAAGTCACTAACAATGACATCATATATTTCAGCCATTGCCATCGACAAAGCCTTCTCCGCGGTGGAAGCCAAGTCGGGTTTATGGCCAGCATCTCGGAGCTCTTCATGCAGCAAACTCCCCAAGGCTTCGTCATCTTCCACAAGCAAAACACGAGTCACTTTTACCCCGTCCTTCATGTTCGTACCCCCTCACGCCACAAACCTGCCATACCGCGAGAATCTTTTTCATCGCTCCCTGTACAATTTGGAACACACAAAATAAACCGCGCACCACCGAGCGGACTCTTCTGCACCATGACACTACCGCCATGATCCTGCATAATACCATGCACAACAGCCAAACCTAACCCCGTACCTGCACCTACTTGTTTCGTTGTGAAAAAAGGTTCAAACAGGCGGGGTTGCAATTCCTCTGGCACCCCTGGACCATTATCATCAACCATAAAACACACCTCATCCCTCTCTACACACCAGGATAACTGCACGGTGCATCCCTCCTCCCCTGCCTGGATGGCATTGCGCAATAAATTCACCAGTGCTTGCTCCAAACGGATCGGATCCACAAAACAGGCAGGCGCATCCGCAGCCCCCGTCACTTCCAGATGAGCTCCCGCTCCTGCTGCCTCTGTCGAAACAGCCGAAATCGCGGCATCAGCAAGAGTACACGAGCGTACCCGACGACGCGACAACCGACGACTATGACTAAAATCAAGCAGTTGGCGTATGATCACCTCCATGCGCAATCCTTCCTTTCTAATGGCAGTAAACAAGGAGCCAATCTGGGAATCAGGTGCATGTTCTCGCAGCGCACGCTGCGCGATCCCACTCACCGTGCTCAGCGGCGTACCTAATTCATGCGCAACCCCAGCAGCTAATTGCCCGATAGCGGCCATTTTCTCGCTCTGCCGCAACTGTTGCTCCAGATCCGCTTGCGCTTTCCGATGGCGTTCCAGTTCCGCTTCCGTGTGCTGCAAGCTATCCAGCATCGTATTGAAACGACGCGCAAGAAAGGCAAGCTCACTGGGCCCCACCTGCGGAACCCGATGTTGCAAATCACCCGCAGCTATCCGATCCATGCCATCGACCAGTCGTTTAAAATGACGTCCCTGTGCCTGATTATGCCCCACCACAACAAGACCGATCATCACAACCAAACTTAATGAAAACCAGAAGCCTGTGTGCAACCGCACCTGCCGAATATACTCCCGAAAATCCCGCTCCCGGCGCGTTAACAATAACAATCCGGCAGCTTGGTCACGGGAGTCCCGTAATGGAATAGAAAACGAATACACACGCCGATCTCCATCCCGCTCATATTCTCCTATTCCTTCATCCTCGAAAGCACGCTCACGTAATGCCTCTCGACCAAAAGCAGCCGCACGATCGCCTGCTGATGCGATCTCGTACCCCTCGCGATCAAAGGCATATGCACTGTAGACCGTGTCTAAGCTCAAGGCTGACTCTAGTGCCTGCTCGATGCCGCCCTGGCGCTCACGCTCCATGGCATGACTCAAGGGTAACTGAATCGCCCGCGCCACCATCTCCAAATCACTCTGCATACG
>SLAV01000381.1 GCA_007126655.1 Haloferula sp.
AATGAACGGCTCGCACTCGATGAAACCGTCGTATGGTTCCTCACCACCGTGCATGATGATGAGCCGCTGGACGTCCTCATGCGCAAGCGTGGCGCGGGCGTGGCGGCGCGTGATGCGGACGATCGCCTCCTCCGCCGCAATCCCCGCGCGCCCTTGGAAATGCCGGGTCGAGTGATACGAAGCCGGCATGCTGGTCCCGGCGAGGATGTCGTGAAACTGCGTGAACGCGAGATCCTCCCACGCCGTATCGATTCGCTCCAGCCACCCGTGTTTCTCCTCCTCATCCATGCCGAAAGCGGTCGCAAGGTTCTCCGTCTGTTCCAGCATGCGCTCACCACGGTGCTGGAGTTGTTTGGTTTCATGCATCACGCTGTAGCATCCGGGAAATGTCCGCTGGAGTTCCCAATCCACCACCGGCAGTTGCCCGCGCCGCGCCAACGCTTCGGCGAAAAACGCATCCACGGTGCTGAAGCGCAATTCCACCCCATCCACCGAACCCATGTGATCACACAACCACTCGATTGTCGCCTTCGTCGGCCCGCCGCCGTGATTACCCAATCCGTAAAACAGCATCGTATGCCCGAGATCCGGGTCGGCGGCACGGACGGTCATGTCGATCTGCCCGTGCAACTCGTCGCTGCGCGTGACGTAGCATGGCTCAATCCGGAAACCGACGATTTCCGCACCGCCACTGCCCCGCCAGCGGAAGGTCTGCCCCGGCAGCGACACCTGGTTCCGGTTGGGACGGTGAAACACGTAGCCATGGTAGCCGGCCGCGCTCAACATGTCCGGCAAGGTCGCCGGATGGCCGAAGCTGTCCACGTTGTAGCCCACCTGCGGAATCACCCCGAACCGATCCTTGAAATACCGCCGGCCCAGCTCGATCTGCTTGTGCCAGCCACACGCCGTCGGCAGGTTCGCATCCGGCTGCACCCATTGGCCTCCCACCACCGACCATCGGCCCGCGGCCACCAACTCCCCCACCGCCGCGAACAAACCGGAATCCAGCTCTTCCACCCAACGGTAAAGCCATGCCTCGCCGCGGGTGTAGCGGAACTCGGGATACTCATGGCAGCGGTCCACAGCGGAACGGAAGGTCGCGAGGGTCTCATCCACCCCCGCCTGCCAGTTCCACAACCAAATCGGATCAAGGTGCGCGTTCGCAATTAAATGGACGACCATGGTGTACACCGCCTCAGCGGTTGCCATTGATACCCGCTACAGCCAAATGAGTAAACGATAAACCATCATTTGGAGTGATTTTAGTGAAATAAATCGAAATCCCACGAATTTTGCTTTACAAATTGGTTAAACGTTTATTCGATCACCACTATGTTTTATCTGGAAACGCTTCCGGTAACTCAAGACGCGACTCGAGAGCGGCCCGCACACGGCCAATCCAACACAAACCCAACCAAACCCGACCAACCAAACCCGATAATGAAAGCGAAACGAATCACCATGCTTTGGATGATGCCGTTTGTGGCGGCCCCCATCGCACTATCATCCGCCATGGCGCAACAGGCCAGCACTACGGAATGGAACGCGGATCCCGAAACCCCCGGCAACTGGACGGACACGAGCTGGACCGCCAGCGTGCCGACATCCGGCAGCCTGGCCGGGATCGTCAACGGTGGAACCGTCGACGTGACGACCGACACCGCGACACTCGAACAACTGCAGATGGACCAGGGCGCGACGCTGAACATCGGGGCATTGCTGGAAATCCAGGGCACCGACCAGATCAGCAATCCCGATCCCGATCCGCCGACTCCCGCGACCGGACTCTATGTTTTCGACGGCACGATTGATGTGTCGGCCGGCGGAACCCTGGACGTGGGTGAGGGCGGTGTTTTCTTCCTCGGTCGGGAATCAACCGCATTCCTGAACCTGCTGAATGGAGGCACGCTGCGGACGAACCGGAACGTCAACCTGGGCAACGGCGGGCCTTCCGCCTTCGGCACGCTGACGCTCGACGGCGGCACAATCGAGCACACCGACGGGCAATTCCAGGTCGGACCGAACAACGCGGTCGGCCAACTGGACATTCTCGATGGCACGGCCACGATCCACAACCTCAGGGTGAACCTGGGGGGCAACATCAATACCCAGGAGAATGTCGTGAACCATTCGGGCGGCGACGTCACCTACACCGGTGAAGCCGCTGTCGGATGGGGTGCACAGGGAAGCGCCACCTACAACCTGTCCGGAGGAAGCATCACGACGACGAGCCGCATGAGAATCGGCGTCTCGAACGTGGGGGACGAAACACGCGTCAACACCTTCAACCAGACGGGCGGCGACGTCGATGTCACCGGGCGCATCGATATCGGCGACAATGCACCGCCGGAAGTCACCAACATCTACGACATGTCCGGCGGCACGCTGAGGACCACCGCCAGGATATTGGTTGGCGCGCACGGCAGCGCCTCGGGCACACTGAAGTTGTCTGGATTTGCAAATATTGACATTCCGGAAATATTCATTGGCAACTCCCCGACCAACAACGGAAACATGATTGTTGATGAGGACGCGTCCGCATTCATCGGCAACCTCGAGATCTGCAACGGCTCATACATCCAGTCGGGTATTTTCTCCAACATCACGGTCGCAGGGCGTTTGTGGGTGGGCGGAACCCAGACTGTCGGAAACACCGCAACCATGACCATGGAGGACGGGATGCTGGAACTCCCCTCCAATAACATTGTCGGCAACGGCAACGCGGGCGATGCGACCTTCCACATCCACGGCGGGACCATCACGACGACCGACCGCCTGCGGATCGGAAACGGGGCCGCGGACGGCAGCCTCACCCCGACCAACCTGGTCGATCAAACCGGGGGCGAGGTGGACATCCTCGGCAGGCTCGACATCGGCCAAAACCCCGGGCCTACGAATATTTACCAGATTTCCGGAGGCACCCTGAGAACCAACGGCAACGTCCTGGTCGGCTTCGACAGCGATGGCACCGGCACATTCACTGTGGACGGCGATGCGGAAGTGGACGTGCCTGCGGTGATCATGGGGGAAAACGCCGGCACGAACGACGCCGGCACCCGGGGCACCGTACAACTGCTCGGCGGCACGCTCACCACCAATCAAATCCGCGTCGGCAATGGCATTGCCGACGACCAAACCCTCATCCTTGACGGCGGCACGATCCGCGCGCGTACCGGCGGCTCGACCCTGATTGGCGGCAACGTCACCACTGCAAGCCTGCTTTCCGGCGGCATCACCTTTGACACCGACGGACTCGACGTGGCGACCTCAGGGATCATGACCGGGCCCGGCGGCGTGACCAAGACGGGAAGCGGCACGCTCACGGTCAACGGCGTCCAGGCTTACACCGGCGCGACGCGGGTGGAAGAGGGCACGCTGGTTCTGAATGAACCATTCCTCGCGGACAACGGCGACGTGTATCTCACCACCGGCGCGGTTCTCGACCTTGCCCACGGGAGCACCAACACGATCGGAACGCTCTTTATCGACGGCCAGCCGCAGCCATCCGGCACCTACGGTGGCGGCGGCACCGGAGCCGATACCGAACTCGCCGGGTTGATGGCGGGCACGGGTATTCTGATTTCGGAGCCTTCCGCCCCGACCTCGGAACCTCTGCTCATCACCTCGATCACCGTGGATGACGGGCTTGCGACCATCACGATCAGCGGGGAACCAAACACCACCTACGTCTGCCGGTTCTCGGACGACCTGGTCACGCCTTTCGAACCGATCGCCACCGACCCGGCGACGGTGACCACCGACGGCGGCGGCGAAGCGACCTTCACCGTCGATGCCGGCGCGGAGCGGCGCTTCTACGTGGTAGGTCCGGAAAACTGATCCCCCGGACACGCCTCCCCCACCGGGCCGGCCTCCCCCCTCGCCGTGCCCGGGCGTTCCCCCGCCGGGCCGGGCCGTCCACGCCGCCCGGCCACCGTGGCCCCGCCCGGAATCCGGGCTGGCGTTCGAAACACACAACCATAACATCCCGCAATGTCCGGCGCGAAGATCAACACCAACCTGCGTGATATCGCGGACATCGTCGGTTGCTCGGTTGCCACGGTTTCCAACGCAATCAACGGTCGCGGGCGGATGAGCAAGGAAACGCGGCGCGAAATCCTGCGGCTTGCCGCCGAAAAGAACTTCGTGCCCAACTCCGCGGGCCGCAGCCTGCGGCTCCGCCGTACCGACGCGGTCGGCGTGATCTACGCGCCATCGTTCGCCGAGCTTTTCGGAAATGTGTTCTACGCGCGCATCATGGAGGGCATGGCCGAAACCTTCGGCAACGCCGGCATCGACCTGATGCTCGGCCACCGCATGGAGAACCACGAGCTGCCTGGCATCGTCAAACAAGGCAAAGTGGACGCGCTGGTGGTGCTTGCCGGAGTGTTCGGACCGGAAACATACGAAACACTCAAGGGGTGTCCGGCACCCCTCTGCCTGGTGGACACCCATGTTGATTTCCTGCGGGCGGACTCCCTGACCACGGACGGATTCGGCGGTGCCCGCGCGGTGGCCGCGCACTTCGCGGAAAAAGGCCACGGGGAAGTCCTCATTGTGGCCTATGAAACCCCGCTCTACAACATCGAACAGCGGATCGCGGGCTTCACCAGCGGCCTGCGCGAGCATGGAATCGACATCCCGCCCGACCGGCTTGTCGCTCGCGTCGCGAATGACGACGCCGCCGTGATCCACGTGCTGGGGCGGATGCGGCGGGCGAATCCACCCACCGCCGTGTTCGCCGTCAACGACACGCTCGCGGTCCACCTCGTCACCGCGCTTGCGGGTGAGGGCGTCCGGGTGCCGGAGGAATTGTCCGTGGTCGGCTTCGACGACGACCCGATGGCGGCCCGCTGCGTGCCCGCGCTCACCACCGTGGGAACGGCCAAGCGGAGCCTCGGTGACATCGGAGCCAACCTGGTGCTGGAGCGGCTCAGGAATCCCCGGCGGCCGCCAGTCCATCACGTCCAGCCAACCCGCCTGGTCGTCCGCGACTCGGTCGCCACGATCGTGGGTTAGGGGCGGGGAGCGATCAGATGGATGTGGCCTATCACTACCTCCGCCTTCGCATCATCAATCCCAGGCCGGCCAAACCAACCATCATCAGACTCCCAGGCTCGGGAATGACGGTCACCGTCGTCAGATCCAGAATAGAATCATGGGTCACCACCAGCTCCAATCCACCGTCTCCCACGATCTTGCCGGTGTCGATGTATTGCTGGTTGATGACATTCACGAAATTGCCGGTCTTTGTCAGCATGCCCGTCCCGGCGATTGTCAGCAGCGAATCGCCCCGGATCGAGTTGCCGCTGGAGTGGATTTGCGCAAGGTTTACGATACCCCCGTTATTGATGTTCAGAAAGCCCAGGGCGCCATTATCCTGCCAGTTCAATCCAAGCATGCCCGATACGTTGAGTCCCCCCCCGTCATTGACGTTGATTGTGCCAATCGTTCCAGCTCCCCAACCGGTCCAGAGGTGCGATGAAACGTTCACCATGCCGTTGATATTCGAAGTGCCTTCGGCATTAATGCCATGATACAGAATGTTTCCGACATTCAGAACACCACCGCTTTCGACGAGCATCGTGCCTGTACCGGCCGGGTTGTTGCCCTGTCCGATCGTTACGTTGCCATTCTGGCCAGAACCGCCGACCGTTGTCAGGCCGCCGCCGTTGGCGATCACCAGAGTGCCTTTTTCATCCACACCGACCTGCAAGCTGCCGATGGATTCGGGCGTCGTCACCGTGACGGTGTTATCGCCCCAATTGATGCGGCCCAGATCACCAACACCAGGCACCTCCGCCACATTCTGCCAACCCGGCCCTGTGTTGTCCGGCGCGGTTAGGTTCCAATCGCCACTTTGACGATATCTGATCGTGGCTCCCGAAGCGGACTCCGCGACCAGCCCGAATGCCAAACCACACATCAACAAACCGGCGGATTTTCTGTTTTTCATTATCTTAGGAATTTTGGGTTTAACGATTCACCATAAGGCCCGAAACCATGATTTCAGGAAGGTGGTAAATCCTTTTATCTTTTTGGAGACACCGGCGTCAAAACTTTTTTGCGAAATTTTTTCTAGATCTGCGGTGCCCCGGTCGAATCGCCTTTGAACAGCGGCACCTGGCGCGGGACGAGCAGCTTCGCCCCCTCCCACTTTCCCCCGCCCCCGGCCATCCATCGCGCGCAGGAGAGGAGCATGGACGATGGATCCGGCATCCGCAGCGAGGTCAGGCTGGGGTTCATCCAGGGGGCGAGCATTTCGTCGTTGACCGCACAGGTTGAGATGTCGCGGCCCACGACAAGCCCGCGTTGTTGAATGGCGCGGTTCACACCGAGCGCTGTCCAGACGTTGGTGCAGAGGACGGCGGTGTCCCGCAATTGGCCGGAATCCAACAGCCGCCCGCATTCCTTCTCCGCCTGAATCGCGCCATAGTCAATGCTCTCTGCCCGACCCGGGAAGTTGAACAAATCGCCTTCGATGCCGGATTTCCGCTTCCAGTTTTCCCACGCTTCGATGCGCTGGCGGAACACGCGGTTCATTTCGCATGTGTGAAAACACGCGATCCGGCGGTGGCCGAGCTTGCGCAAATGCTCCAGAAGGCGGACAACCGCCTTTTCGGGAAACAGCGAGATGGACGGGATGCCCAGCGAGGAAAGATCCAGATCGAGGGCCACAACCGGATTCGGGCTTTTCTTCAGCGCGGTGATCGCGGCTTCCGGCACTTCGACGCCGGCCTGCATCAGGAACACGCCGTCGAAGCCCTTCAACGCACCGGAAAAGAGCACATCGTTCCAGTCGGTGTAGATGATCGGGCGCAGCACGCCCTGGATCGTCGCGACCGCGCCTTCCGCAGCCCATTGCCAGGCCTGCACATCCTCGGAAATCACCGGCGGCATCAGAAACGCGAACTGGTGGACGCGCCCACCGCCGCCAGGGCACGCCACTTCCGGCCGCTGGTTCGGATCGCGGCGGATGAACCCCTCATCGATCAAGTGCTTGAGCGCCCGCCGGGCCGTCATCCGGCTCACACCGGTCTCCTCCGCCAGCTCCATCTCGCTCGGCAGTTTGCGCAGCGCGTAATCCCCGCGCTCCAGCCGCTCGATGAGCATTTCGGCGATTCCCATGAACTTGTTCTGCCGCGTGTTCGAGGTCGTCATATCGTCGGATCGGGCCCGGCCCGCAGTTCTTATAGCTCCGGAGTGGAAAAAACGAAATCATGGATTTCACCCTTGACCGGATCCGCATGGATCAATACTATACAGAAAATGTATAGTAAAATTCAAAACCCGATCGCCCTTGCCCCCGACGGATGCGAATGCCTATTCACGGGTGTGCAAAAAACCGGACTCAACCGCACGTCACCATCTTAACCGTCCACCCAATGGCTCCATCGCCCATCGCGTGAAACCCATCCAGTCCGATCATGGGAGCAGCCAGCTACTTCGGCACACTCGACTACGCCTTCATGGCGTTCTACGTCGTGATCCTCATCGGCCTCGGGTTCTACCTCAAGCGTCTCGCCTCGCGCAGCCTCGCCAACTACATCACCGGGGCGCAGAATATCCCGTGGTGGGCGATGGGCGTCTCCGGCATGGCCAGCTTTCTTGACCTCGCCGGCACGGCCGTCATCGTCTCATTTCTTTTCCTACTGGGTCCGCAGGGCCTCTTCGTCGAGTTCCGCGGCGGCGCGGTGCTGGTGCTGGCCTTCATGATGTTGTGGACCGGAAAATGGCACCGTCGCTCCGGCTGCCTCACCGGCGCGCAATGGAACATCTACCGCTTCGGCGATTGCTGGGGTGGCCGCGCCGCGCAGTTGATGGGAGTCGTCGCCACCGTGCTCACCACCATCGGCATGCTCGCCTATCTCATCATCGGCGCGGGCATATTCCTCTCCACCTTCCTGCCCTACCCGCCGGAAGTCTGCTCGCTGGCCCTGCTCGCCATGGCCACGCTCTACACGATGCTCTCCGGCTTCTACGGCGTCATCTTCACCGACCTCTTCCAGGTCTGCATCATCATGGTGGCGGTGGTTTACATCTGCTTCAAGGCCTTCAGCGGCATCGGCGATGCCGGGGAAATCGCCGGCATCGCCCAAACCGTCACCGGCAACCCGGACTGGACCAGCGCCGTGCCGAAGTGGAGCGTCCACGTCCCCGAAGGATACGAGGTTTACAAGCACCTCCTCATCTTCTCCTCGTTCTACCTCGTCCGCACCATCGTCGCCGGCATGGGCACCGGTGCCGATCCACGCTACTTCGGCGCGAAGAACGACCGCGAATGCGCCAAGCTCTCGATGCTCTGGACCTTCCTCATGACCGTGCGCTGGCCGATGATGATCGGCGTGGCCGTGCTCGGCCTCTACCTCGTCCACGACCTCGTCCCCGACCGCCCGAAAATGAGCGAGGCCGCCGCCCTCATCCACCAGTCCTACCCCGGCAGCACCAAGCCCGCATGGGGCGCGCTCGTCGCCAGCATCGCCAACAACCCGCATAACCACGACCCCGATCTCGTCGCCGGATTGCAACAACTCCTCGGCCCCGACAAATGGGGCGAGAAAATGAACCTCCTCAGCTACGAGGGCACCGTGAATCCCGAGAAAATCCTCTCCGCCGTGCTCATGATGACGGTTGCCGACGGCATGCGCGGCATCCTCGTCATCGCACTGGTCGCCGCCGCGCTCTCGACCTTCGGCAGTTGGGTGAACCTCGCCACCGGCCAGTTCGTCAACGATTTCTACAAGAAATGGATCCGCCCCAAGGCGGAAACCCGCGAGCTGATCCACGCCAGCCGCGCCACCGTGGTCGGCATCGTCGCGTGCAGCTTCCTGTTCTCGCTCACCCTCGAAAGCATCAACGACATCTGGGGGTGGATGATGATGGGCTTCGGCGCCGGTTTTCTCGTCCCCAGCCTGCTGCGCCTCTACTGGTGGCGCTTCAACGGCAGCGGCAGCGCGATCGGCACGCTGGTCGGCATCGCCGCCGCGATCGTCCAGCGCATCCTCTGGCCGGGTCTCAACGAGGTCTGGCAGTTCGTCTTCGTCCTCACCGTCGGCTTCGTCAGCTCCGTCACCGCCGCGCTGCTCACCGAGCCCACCGATCCCGCGGTGCTGAGAAAAATGTATCTCGAAACCCGCCCCTTCGGCATCTGGGGCCGGTTGAAAAAATCACTCACACCGGAAGAGCGCGCCATCACCAGCCGCGAGCACCGCAACGACCTCTTCGCACTGCCCTTCGCGCTCGTCTGGCAGACCACCCTGTTCCTCGCGCCCATGCTCTTCATCATCCGCAACTGGACCGGCTTCGCCGGCGCGGCCGTCATCTGCATCGGCGCGTTCACCGGCCTCTATCTCATCTGGTACCGCAACCTGCCCGAGACCAATTTCCACGAAAAACCCACGTCTGAAAGCCAACCCACACCGCCATGAAAAACCCAATCCCGTTGATCCCAATGCTCGCAATCTCCACCACCCTTTCCACCGCCACTCCCGAACGCGTCGATCCCTCATCCCTCTTCGGCAAGGTGATGTGCGGATACCAGGGATGGTTCCGCGCCCCCGGCGACGGCTCGGGACTGGAGTGGGTGCATTACCGCCACACGAACGGCCGCTTCGAACCCGGCCATGCCAGCATCGACTTCTGGCCGGATCTCACGGACTTCGGCGAAGACGAGAAATTCGAGACCCCCTTCCGCCACGCCGACGGCAGCCCGGCCTTCGTTTTCAGCTCGCACCATCCAGCCACCGTCTCCCGCCATTTCCAGTGGATGAAGGAATACGGCATCGACGGCGTGTTCGTGCAGCGCTTCCTCTCCGAAACACGCGGCGACCGCCTCAACCGGCGGCTGGGTCAATCCGTCAACACCGTGCTCTCCCACTGCCGCTCCGCCGCCAACGAACACGGCCGCACCTACGCCGTGATGTATGATCTTTCCGGCATGGACGCCGGCTGCGCCGGATACTTCAAGGACGACTGGCGCTTCCTCGTCGATGAAATGAACATCACCCGCGACCCCGACGACAAATCCTACCAACACCACCGGGGCAAACCCGTCGTCGCCGTCTGGGGCATGGGCTTCAGGGACCGCCCCTACACCGCGGAGGACTGCGCCGAAATCATCGACTTCCTGAAGAACGACCCGGAATACGGCGGCAACACAGTCATGATCGGCGTGCCGATGGCATGGCGCACCGGCGATCGCGACGCCGATCCCGACATCCACACCTGGGCGCAGGTCTATCGCGCCGCCGACATCATCTCGCCATGGATGGTCGGCCGTATCCGCGACGCCCGCGGTGCGCGCGGATACGCCACCGGTCGGGCCCGCGAGGACATGGAGCTTTGCGAACGCCTGGGCATCGATTTCCTGCCCGTCGTCTTCCCCGGCTTCTGCTGGGCCAACCTCAAGAAAGGCAGGCCCGGATTCAACCCCGACTCCTTCATCGACCGCGACGAAGGCCGCTTCCTCTGGGCCCAATACGACGCCCTCATCCGTGAAACCGGCGTCAGGATGGTCTATCAGGCCATGTTCGACGAACTCGACGAGGGCACCCAGATCTTCAAGGCCACCAACAACCCGCCCGTCGGCGAGAGCGAGTTCAAAACCTACGGCGACCTCCCGTCCGACCACTACCTCTGGCTCGTCGGCCAGGCCACCCGCATGCTCCGCGGCGACATCCCCCATACCCGCACCATGCCGGAGCGGATCAAAACAACCGGAAATTGAATCATGTGCCTGGGATATATCTGCCGATTCGCCTCCAGCGCACGTAGGCTTGCTCGTGAGAGCAAGGGGGATGGGACGCCGCTTGGCCTTACACCGCCGACTCACGACCGCGCCTACGGTTCCTTGATGGCGTCACCTTTCACCGCACTTGCGATCGATTTCGCCCTCGCCCTGCTCCTCGTCCCGCAGGTTCACGCCGAGCGCCCGATGAACGTCCTCTTCATCATCGCCGATGACCTCCGCCCGGAACTCGGCTGCTATGGAACCGACGAAATCATCTCCCCGCACATCGATCGCCTCGCGGAGAAAGGCATGCTCTTTCACAACGCATACTCCCAGTATCCCGTCTGCAACCCGAGCCGCGCCTCGTTCCTCACCGGCCTCCGCCCCGACCAGACCGGCGTTTACTCAAATGAGCTCCGTTTCCGCGAGGCCATGCCGGACATCATCAGCCAGCCCCAGCTCTTCCGCCAAAACGGCTACCACACCGCCGGCATCGGCAAGGTCTTCCACATGGGGGAGGACGAGGATGGCGAGCCGATGTTGTTCCACGATCCGCTCTCCTGGGACTACTTCTTCGACAGCCTCGGCAAGGCCCCCCGGATCGGCCGCACCGGCGAAGGCCGCAACCTCACCGACGGCCGCCTCCGATGGTGCGAATGGCTCGCCGCCGAGGGTGGCGACGACGCCCAGCCCGACGGCATCAACACCAACGCCGCCCTGCGCGTCATCGAGGAGCGCCACGAAAAACCGTTCTTCCTCGCCCTCGGCCTGCACAAACCTCACGACCCGTTCATCGCCCCCAAGGAATACTTCGAGCTCTACCCCGAGGGCTCCACCAAGCTCCCGGTCGAACCCGAAGACCGCTCGCCGCAGGTCCGCTACGCCATCCCCAACACCGGCGACTTCGATGAGTTCACCGACCAGGAACGCCGCGAGTTCAAGCGCGCCTACCAGGCCTGCGTCAGCTTCATCGACGCGCAGATCGGCAAGATCTTCGCCGCCATGGACCGCCACGGACTGTGGGAAAACACCATTGTCATCCTCATTGGCGATCACGGCTATCACCTCGGCGAGCACGGCTGGTGGAACAAGGCCACCGTTTATGAATTCGGCTCGCGCGCGCCCATGATCGCCTGGTTCCCCGGCGCCAATGGCATGGGCCGTCCCACCCGCGCCATCGTCGAATTCATCGACCTCTACCCCACCATCATCGATTACGCCGGCCTCGAGCCCCCCCACGAATTCGCCGGCATCTCGCTGCGCCCCGTCCTCGAAAATCCCGCCCACCCCGGAAAACAAGCCGCCTACAGCCAGGTCAACCGCGGCCAACTGGTCGGCCGCAGCGTCCGCACCCAGCGCTGGCGCTACACCGTATGGGGACCGGACGGCCGCCGTGGCATCGAACTCTACGATCACCAGACCGACCAAGGCGAATACCACAATCTCGCCGAAGACCCCGACCACGCCACCACCCGCGAACAACTCGCCGAACTCCTCGCCGCCGGATTCCCCGCAAACGAGCCATGAACTCCCCGCCCCCTAACAACCGTAGGCTTGCTCGTGAGAGCAAGGGGGGG
>SLAV01000114.1 GCA_007126655.1 Haloferula sp.
GATCGGCGAAATGCCTGCGGGAAGCCTGAAGGTGGGCGTTCATGGCGGCGGCGGCGAGATCGGGGTCGCCGCTTTCGACGGCCTCGACGATGTTGCGGTGGGCCTCGACGGTGCGCAGGTGACCGGAGCCGGTGTCGCGGTTGGCCTGGGCGTATTGGATGCAGCGGGCCTGCAGGCTGTGGAGCACGGTGGCGTAGATCCGGTTGCCGGAGGCCGCGGCGATGGCGAGGTGGAAATCGATGTCCGCCGCGCTGAATTCTTCGGGCCGGTCGATGCGTTCGGCCATGGTGGCGACGATGGAGCGCAGATTGGCGACGAGTTCCGGCCCGGCGCGGCCCGCCGCGAGCCTGGCGCACTCGGTTTCGAGCAGGATGCGGAATCCGATCAGCTCGGTGAAGTCGGCCTCGAAGGCAAGGGTGGTGTAGGCGTGCATCGCCTGCCCGAGCGGTTCGAGGCTCACATCGGCCACGTAGGTGCCGGACCCCTTGATGGTCCGCAACAGGCCGCGGCCGCGCAGCTGCTGGAGCGCCTCGCGGATGACGGTGCGGCTGGCCTTGAAGTGCCCGCAGAGTTTTTCCTCGGAGGGAAGTCTCACGCCGGGCGGCATGAGGCCGCGCAGCATCTCGCCCTCGATGAGGGCGACGACTTCGGCGCTGCGGTGTTTCATGGCAATACCGGCAGGGTAGCCGCGCATCCCGGTCAAGACAACCCGTGGATTCGCGAGGATTTGCGCAGGGAATGCAAACGGGGGGAGGCGGGAACGGCGCGGGTTCGCTTGAGGGGGTGCCGGAGGCGTGCAAGGATGGGCGCATGAAAGATCGGAACGCAGGGGAGGATGGCGCGGACAGGACGTGGCATGCGATGGAAATCGATGACGTCCGCGACGCGCTCGGGACGGATGTCGAGGGCGGCCTGAGCCGCGGGGAGGCGGAGACGCGGCTGGAAAAACACGGTCCGAACGTGCTGCCCGAACAGGCAAGGGAAAGCGGCCTGCGGCGGTTGCTCAGGCAGTTTCACAACGTGTTGATCTATGTGCTGATCGCCGCGGCGGTGATGACGGCGGTGATGGGCCACTGGATCGACACGGCGGTGATCGCGGCGGTGGTGGTGATCAACGCGGTGATCGGGTTCATCCAGGAAGGCAAGGCGGAGCGCGCGCTCGAAGGCATCCGCAAGATGCTCTCGCTCGAGGCCCGCGTGGTGCGCGGCGGCGAGCGGCGCGGCATCGCCGCGGACAAACTGGTGCCCGGCGACCTCGTCGAGCTGCGCAGCGGCGACCGCGTGCCCGCGGACATGAGGCTCATCCGCGCGCGCGACCTGAAGATCGAGGAATCCGCGCTCACCGGCGAATCGGTGCCCGCCGACAAGACCAGCGCGGCGGTGGACGCGGGCGCGGTGCCGGGCGACCGGGAGGGCATGGCTTTTTCCGGGACGATGGTGACCTTCGGCCGCGGCCGTGGGATCGTCGTGGCCACCGGGGCCGACACCGAGATCGGCCGGATCAGCGGGATGATGGACCAGGTGGCGGCGCCGCGCACGCCACTGCTGCGGAAGATCGACCGTTTCGGGAACATGCTCTCCGGGGTGATCCTGGGCCTCACGGTGTTGTTTTTCACTATCGGCCGGGTTTTTCACGACTACCCGGTGGGCGAGCTGTTTCTCGCGGTGATCGGCCTGGCGGTGGCGGCGATCCCGGAGGGCCTGCCGGCGATCCTCACCATCACGCTGGCCCTCGGCGTGCAGCGGATGGCGAAGCGCAATGCGATCATCCGCAAGCTGCCGTCGGTGGAGACCCTCGGCTCGGTGACCGTGATCTGCTCGGACAAGACAGGCACGCTCACGCGCAATGAAATGACGGTGCAGAAGGTGCGCTCGGCGGCGCGCATGTGGGACGTGACCGGCAGCGGATACGATCCGGCGGGCAGGATCGAGCACGACGGGGTGAAAGTGGACGCGAAGGCGGATCCGGTGCTCTCGCGGATCATCCGCGGCGCCGGGCTGAGCAACGAGACCGAGGTGGAGAAATCCGACGAGGGCAGCTGGGTGATCCACGGCGAGCCGACCGAGGCCGGGCTGCGGGTGCTGGCGCTTAAAGCCGGTTTCGATCACAACCGGGCCAAACGGATCGACATGCTGCCGTTCGAATCCGACCACAAATACATGGCGGCGCTCACGGAGGAGGAGGATGGCGGGCATGCGATCTGGACCACGGGCGCGCCCGAGCGGTTGCTCGAGCGCAGCTCCCGCCAGGCGGCCGACGATGGCGACGAGGCGCTGGACCGCGAATTCTGGGAGAAGGAAATCGCCGATCTGGCTGCCACCGGCACGCGGGTGATCGCGGTGGCGACGAAAACGGTGAAGGGCGAGAGCATCCGGCACGAGGATGTGGACGAGCTGCTCTTCCTCGGAATCGTCGGCATGATCGATCCGCCGCGTCAAGAAGCCATCCAGGCGGTGGGCGAGTGCCACAACGCCGGCATCCATGTGAAAATGATCACCGGCGACCACGCGCTGACCGCGTCCGGCATCGGCAGGCAGTTGGGCATCGAGCACGCCGGCGAACCGGTGACGGGTAACAAGCTGGAAGAGGCGGACGGCGATGAACTCCGCACGCTGGTGCCTGAGCACGCGATCTACGCGCGGACGTCGCCCGAGCACAAGCTGCGCCTCGTAAGTGCCCTGCAGGACAACGGCGATGTGGTGGCGATGACCGGCGACGGGGTGAACGACGCGCCGTCGATCAAACGCGCGGACGTGGGCATCGCGATGGGCATCAAGGGCACCCAGGTGACCAAGGACGTGTCCGAGATGGTGCTCGCGGACGACAATTTCGCGACCATCGTCCACGCCATCGAGGAGGGCCGCACGATCTATGACAACCTGCGCAAGACGATCCTCTTCATCCTGCCGACCAACGGCGCGCAGGCGCTGGTGGTGATGGCGGCGATCGCGCTCGGCGCGGCAATGCCGATCACCCCGGTGCAGATCCTGTGGGTGAACATGGTCACGGCGGTGACGCTGGCGCTGGCGCTTTCCTTCGAGAAAACCGAGCCGGGCACGATGAAGCGCCCGCCGCGCTCGCCGAAGGCCTCGATCCTCGACGGCCACTTCATGTGGCGGGTGGTCTTCGTGTCGGTGTCGATCGCCGGGATGACGTATGCGCTCTACGAGGTCGCACTGCGCGCGGGCGCGGATTCGGCGGCCGCCAGCGCGGTGGCGGTGAATACGCTGGTCTCCGGCCAGATTTTCTATCTGCTCAACTGCCGGGCGATGCGCGCCTCGTCGCTCCGCCTGTCGATCTTCGACAACCGCGCGGTGCCGATCAGCATCGGCATCCTGCTGGTGTTGCAGGCCCTGTTCACATTCGCGCCGTGGTTCCAGAGGGCATTCGGCACGGCGGCACCGGAGCCCTGGATGTGGGGATGGATCCTGCTCGCGGGCGTGGTGATGTTCCTGCTCGTCGAACTGGAGAAGGCGGTGTTCCGGCCGAAGCCGTGAATCGGCTGGCGGGCGGTGGCGCTCACTCGGCGCGCCATGCCTGCCAGAGCGCCTCGGCCTGCTCCGCGTCGATCACCTCGTCGGAGGCGATCACGCGGTATTGGCGTTTGGCGACGGCGGGATTGTCTTCGTTGAGTTCGAATTTCTCGCGCACCACCGGGTTGAAGTTGATGAACGGGACGCCGTTGTGCATTCCCGCGTCCCACACGCGCAGGCGTTCGGGTGTGCCGGCGATGTCGCTGGCGGCGCTCATGATGAGCACGGTGGCCCCGGCCCCGGCGGGGGTCGGTCCGGTCATGAGCATCCAGCGGGCGGACTCGCCGTTGGCGTCCGAGCGGTCGTGCCCCTCGCTGGTGAGGAGGGTGCTGGATTCGGCGTCCCAGGCCAGCGGCCCGCGCCAGGTGAAGCCGCTGTAGTGGTTGCGGGGCAGGAAAACGGGGACGTCGGCGATGGGTTCGTGTTCGAGCAGCACGTCGATTTGATTGGCGTGTTCGCCGTGGCGGGAGAACCGGACGTGGGCGGTCTCGCGGATCACCGGGATGCCGTCGGTGACGGGCGGGCCGGCGTCGTCTCCGGGCCGGCGGATCACCGTTTCGTTGTGGAGCTTCCACAGCAGGTGGTCGGACCCGGCATGGACGACTTCGACGTCGCGGGCGACGTGGGCGCCCTGGCCATGCTGGATTTCCCAGGTGACGTGGCGCTCGCCGTCCACCTCGACGAATTTCCACGGCCACCAGAGGCCGGAATGATGGCCGTGGTCGCGCGGCTGGGCGTCCGTCCACACGAATCCGGACGGGGTGGTGAGCGGGTGGAGGAACGCGCTGTTGCGGAATCGTTCGCCGCCGGGCGGGTCTTCGGTGAGGTCGCGCTGCCAGACGGCCTGGACGTCGCCGCCGAAGCGGGCCTCGAATCTGCCGTCGGCCTCGGTGGAGGTCCATTCGCCGGCGAGGCCGGTGAGCGGGGCGCATGCGATCAGGGTGATGGCGGGGATGAGGGTGCGTTTCATGGCATGGGTTACGGTCGGGGTTGGCCGGTCTGTCAGGCTTCGCGCGTCATTGCGCGGCTTCGGCGAGGGAGGCGAGGGAATCGCGGTATTGGCGGATTTCCTCGCGCGGGTCGAGATCGTAGGCGACGGCGGCGGCCTCGGCGGCCTCATCGTAACGGCCGCCGCGCAGGTGGATGCGGGCGAGTTCGAGGCGGGCCTCGGCGTCGGCATCGGCGTCGGCCGCGGCGCGTTCGAGCAGCAGCGCGGCTTCCCCGAGCGCGTCGGCGGACGCATCCTCCGGCGCGGCCAGGTGCCGGGCCAGCGCGATGAGCGCATCGGAATCGGTGGGGTCGCTGGAGATCAATTCGCGCAGGATTTCCCCGCCGCCCGCGGGATCATCGCCGGATTCGATGAGCAGGCGGGCCTCGAGCAGGCGCAGCGCGCGCGGCGTTTCCTCCAGGGCGCGCGGGGCGGCGAGATCGAGCACCTCGCGCGCGAACTCCCAGTCGCTCTGCCGCAGGGCGCTGGCGGCCAGCGTGGCGACGCGCGAGACGTCCGGCCGCCGGGGCGGTGCTTCGTCTTCCCCGGTCTCCTCGTCATCCGGGGCTTCGGCGGGATCGGCCTCGCCGTTTCCGGGGTCCGGGAATGCGGCGCGCATGCGGTCGCGGGCGGCGGCGGCGCGCCCGTCGCGCAGGTGCAGGTCGGCCAGCAGCAGGCGCGAGTCGGGATCGAGGGTGCCGAGGCGGTGCGGAAGTTCGAGCGTTTCGACAGCGTCGGTGCGGCGGCCGAGGTCGAGCAGCACGCTGGCGCGGAGCACGGCGTATGAGGCCTCCGCCGGGCGCTTGCGCACGACCTCGTCGAGCATGGCGGCTGCCTCCTCGCGGGCGTCGAGGTTCTGCAGGCACTGGGCGATGCCGGCGAGCCATTCGACCACGTCGGGTTCGCTGAGCTGGGCGAGGCGGTATGCCTGCAGGGCGCTCGCCCATTCGCCGCGCTGGAGGCGGCAGTATCCGAGCAGCCCGTAGGTGGAGCCTTCGGCGTCGCCGAGCCGGATCGCCTCGAGCAGGTGCGGCATCGCTTCCTCGAGTTTTTCCTTCCTCACCAGGGCCACGGCGAGGTTGCGCTGCGCGCGGCGGAACGAGGGCATCTCGCCGATGGCTTCGCGATATCTCTCGACGGCCGCCTCAAGATCGCCCTCCTCGAAATGGAGGTTGGCGAGATTGAAGATGAGGGCGGGCGAATCGTCGGTGAGATCGCTTTCGCGGAGGCGCTCGATGGCCCCGGCGCGGTCGCCATCGGCCATGAGTTCCTGGATCTCAACGAGCAGGCCGCGCTCCTCGCTGCTCACGCTCGGCTCGATGCGGGCCTCGATGCGGTAGCTGGCGTTGAAGGCCCTGAGGAACGCCGGATCGCGCCAATACGAGGTCGATAGCGGGAGCGGCTCGAATTCGCCGGCGGCGGACGCGGGAATCGCGAGCGCCGCGGCGAGCAGCACGGGGATAGCGGTGGTGATTCGTCGTTTCATCGTTCGATCGTGATGGGCCAGCGCATCACCGCGCTGACGGGTTCGCCGTTGCGGGTCGGCGGGGTGAACCGAGAGCTTCCGGCGATGCGGCGCGCCCCGGCGACCAGTTCGTCGTGGGTCGCGGAGACGACGCGGCGCACGCTCACCGCGCCGCGCGGGCTGAGTTCCACCTCAAGCACCACGGTGCCGGAGGTCACCCCGCGGCGCGCCAGGGCGGTGGGAAACGCGGCGGAACCGTGGCGGAGCAGGCGCGGGGTGTCGTCCAGATCGCCGACCTCGTAGGACTCGCGCCGGGGTGGGGCCGGCGGCGAGGGGCTTGGCGGCGGGGGCGCGGGTTCCGGTTCGGCGGTCCGCTGCGGCGTCGGAGCCGGTGGCAGCGGCAGCGGCGCGGGTGGGATGTCGGAAAAAAACGTCTCCACCGGCAGTGTGAAATCCATCGGTATCTCGGCCCGCGGCACCGGCACCCGGGTGGGATCCGGAATTTCGCTGACATCGGTGATGGCGGGCGTGGGCGGGGGATCGGGCGGAGGTTCGTCCGGCGGAGGTGGCGGCGGCGGAGGCATCTCGGGTTCGAGCGTCTCCACCTCGCGGATGGTGACGTCCGGCACTTCCACCGCGGACACCATGAGCCGCGAGAGCGCGAGCACGCAGATGAGCGCGCCCGCCGCCGCGATGCCGATGCTGATGGAGCGGATGTGCATGGACTGGCTTGGAGCGGCAACTTATCCCGGATCGGCGGTCTTGCAAAGCCCGGCGGAATCCGAAGCGGATGCGTTGAAAGCGGTTGCAGCCGGGGCGGGCGGCACCCTATCCTGCGGCGTGCTGATGAACGAATCCGCCGCACACGCCGCCAATCTCGCGCTGGACCGCGAGTTTCTTCGCAAGGCGTATCTGGCAATGTTGCGGGCGAGGATACTGGAAAACAAACTCTCCAGCCTGTACAAGGCGGGGAAAATCGTCGGCGGCGTCTATCTCGGGCGTGGCCAGGAGGCGGTGAGCGCCGCCCTGGGATCCGCGCTGGAGCCGGGGCGTGACGTTTACGCCCCGCTGATCCGCGACCAGGCCGGCCGCACCGCGTTCGGCGAGCCGCTCCTCGACTGCACGCGCACCTATCTCGGCTCGGTGAAAGGCCCGATGCGCGGGCGCGACGGCAACATCCACCGCGGCCACCCCGCCCAAGGCATGCCCGTGATGATCTCACACCTCGGAGCGCAGGTCTCCGTGGTGGCCGGCATGCTTTTCGCCCGGCGGCTGAAGGGCCGCATCGACGGTGTCGTCGGCGCCACCACCATTGGCGACGGAGCCACGTCCACGGGTGCCTTCCACGAGGGCCTCAACCTGGCCGCCATCGAGCGCCTACCGATGGTCGTCGTCGTCGCCAACAACCAATTCGCGTATTCCACGCCCAACGCGCGCCAGTTCGCATGCGCCGACCTGGTCGAGCGCGCGCGCGGATACGGTGTCGGCGGGCTTTCGGTGGACGGCACCGATCTGCTCGCCTGCGCCAGCGTGATCGGCGAGGCGGTGCGCCGCGCGCGGACCGGCGCAGGGCCGCAGCTCGTCGTCGCCCGATTGCTGCGCCTCACCGGCCACGGCGAACACGACGACGCCTCATACGTCCCGGATCACATCCGCGGCGATCACTACGGGCGGGACTGCCTTGACGTCGCCACCCGCCAGTTGATCGAAACCGGCGCAACCAACCAAGAGGAAATCGACGCCTGGCGGGAACAATCCATTGAAGAGGTGCGCGCCGCAGTGGCCAAGGCCCAGCGCGAACCGGCCCCCGACCCGTATCGCGAATCCTGGGCCGCGCTGGCCAGCCGGTTCGCCGTGCCGGATTCCTCCCCGACGGCCCGCGACTCAGCCACCGCAGCAACTCCCGCACCCGCCACACCGTGAGCATGACCTACATCGATGCGATCCGCGACGCGCAGGACCACCTGCTGCGAGAAGATCCCAGCGTGTTCCTCTACGGCCAG
The DNA here is from genome assembly GCA_007126655.1 of Haloferula sp. GTDB lineage: Bacteria > Verrucomicrobiota > Verrucomicrobiia > Verrucomicrobiales > Akkermansiaceae > Luteolibacter. The sequence goes on from SLAV01000114.1 coordinate 7,991, forward strand.
GACATCGCCACCTTCGGCGGCGCGTTCAAGGCCACCAAGGGCCTCGCCGAGGCATACCCCGGCCGCGTCTTCGACGCCCCGATTTCCGAAGACGCCATGATGGGGCTCGCCGTGGGCGCGGGCATCGAGGGCATGCGGCCGGTCATCGAGATGCAGTTCGCCGATTTCTCGTCGGTCGGCTTCAACCAGATCGTCAACCAAGCGGCCACCCACTATTACCGCACCGGAGTGCCGGTTCCGCTCACCGTGCGCCTGCCATCGGGCGGCACGCCGGGTTCCGGGCCGTTCCACAGCCAGAGCATGGAGGCCGTTTACGCGCACTACCCCGGCCTCATCGTTCTCACACCGGCCACGGTTTCGGACGCGTATCACATGCTCATCGACGGCGTCGCGCTGGACGATCCCGTGATCTACTGCGAGCACAAGTTCCTTTACCGCTGGCTCAAGGCGAAATCCATCGACAAGGGCGAGCACCTGCCGATCGGCCACGCCCGCATCGCCCGCGCCGGCAAGCACGCCACCGTCGTCGCCTACTCCGCCATGGTTCACGAGGCGGTGCGCGCCGCCGAACGCCTGCTCCAGGATGGCTGGGACATCGAGGTCGTCGATCTCCGTTCCGTGAAGCCGCTCGACATCGACACCGTGCTCGCCTCCGTCGCCCGCACCGGGCGCCTGCTCGCCCTGGGCGAGGCGTTCCCCTGGGGCGGCGTCACCGCCGAGGTCGTCGCGCGCGTCTCGGCAGAGGGCTTTCACTTGCTGGACGCGCCGCCGATGCGCCTCAACGCCCACGACACCCCGGTGCCCTACCACCCGAAGCTGTGGGCCGCGCACCGGCCGACGCCGGAATCCATCTGCGACGCGCTGCGCCGCCTGCTCGCCATCTAACCACCCACGCACCCCTCTCCGCCATGCCCACCGTGCCCATCCTCATGCCCCAGCTCGGCGAGTCCATCGCCGAGGCCACCGTGATCCGCCTCGGCGTCGCGGTGGGCGACGACGTCCAGGCCGACCAGGAGGTCATCGAGGTGGAGACCCAGAAGGCGGTGATGAGCGTGACCACCCTGTGCGCCGGCAGCGTTTCGGAGATCCGCGCGGTGGAGGGCGCCTCCTACCCGGTGGGCAGCGTGCTCGGCCTGCTGGAGGTCACCGCCGAGGAGGCCGAGAAATCCGGCGTCGAGACGCTCGAATCGCGCGGGGGGGGCACGGAAAACCCGCAGGACGCGGAAACCGGGGATTCCGGCGCGGAAGCCAACCTCCACTTCGCAGCGGACGACGGCGAGGCCTACGAGGAGGCCCCCGCCGTGGTCCCCAGCGTCAAGGGCCTGCCCGTGCCGGCGGGCACGCTCGGCGCCCATTACATCTCGCCGCGGATGCGCGCGCGCATGGACGACCTCGGCATCCGCGAGGCGGACATCTCCGCCATCGTCGGCACCGGCGCGGGCGGCCGCGTCACCGTCGAGGATCTCGAGCGTTTCCTCAACTACCTCGAGGACTGGCCGAGCAGCCACGCCTCGCCGATGCGCCTCGCGGTGGCCGACGCGATGCGCCGGAGCTGGACGCGCCCGCTTGCCACCGTCGGCCGGCCGGTGATCCTCGATGGCCTGCTGGCATACCGTTCGCGGCAGAAGCCCAAGCCGGGCCTCACGCTTTACCTGTTGCGCGCCTTCGCAATCGCCATCCAGGAACACCCGATGAGCGCCGGCTACCTGATCGGCGAGAAAATCGTCCACCCCCGCGCCATCGACATCGGCGTGGCCGTGCAGGTCGAGGATGGCGTCGTCGTCCCCGTGTTGCGGAGCATCGACGGGAAACCCGTCGCCGCACTCCTCGCCGAATACGACGACCTCGTGAGCCGCGCGCGCGACCGCCGCATCACCGAGGCCGACTGCGCCGGGGGCATCGCCACCGTCACCAACTTCGGCACCTTCGGCCTGACCACCGGCTCGCCCATCCCCCTGCCCAACGAAACGCTCATCCTCGGCATCGGCGCGGGCGTGAAAAAACCCGTCTGGAGCAAGGAGGTGGAGACCTTCCTGCCCGCCACCGAGGCCGAACTGGTGCTCACCTTCGACCACCGCGTCGTCGATGGTGGCGGAGCCGGCGTACTGCTCAACCGCGTCGCCGCGCTGCTGGCGGAGCCGGAGAAACTCTAGCCCGGCGGTTTCAGGATTGAACGCCGCCCGCCTTCCCGTATCCTCACGCCATGAATCGCAGATCCTTCCTCGGCCACACCGCCTTCACCACGCTCGGCCTGGCGCTGGGCGGTCGCCTCCTCGCAAACGGCGCGGATTTCCCATACCGCGGGAACATCGGCATCCAGCTCTACACGCTGCGCGGTCCCTACGGCAACGACGCGGACGCCACCATCAGGGCGGTGGCCGACGCCGGATACAAACAGGTGGAGACGTTCGGCTTCCCCGGCACGCTCGACATGATCAAGCGCTCGCGCGACGCCGGCCTCGCGGTGAACTCCGCCCATTTCCAGTCGAACACCGTCGTCACCCCGGAGGACGACTCGTTGCCGGCATTCGCCGCGATCCTGGAGCGGGCCCATGAGGCGGAGCTGACCCACCTCGTGATCCCCGCCATCCCGCCGCAAACGCGCGAATCGGTCGATACCTACAAGAAAGTCGCGGAGCACTGCAACAAGGGCGCGGCCATGGCGAAGGAGGCAGGCATCACGCTCGACTATCACAACCACTCGTTCGAGTTCCGGCCGCTCGAAAACGGCAAATCCGGCTTCGACGTCTTCATTGAGGAGTTTTCCCCGGAAATGATGTTCGAGCTCGATGTTTACTGGGTGCGCGTGGCCGACATCGACCCGGCCGGATTGATCCGCAAGCTCACGGGCCGCGTGAGCCAGCTCCACCTCAAGGACCTCGCCGACGGCCACGACCTGCCGGTCTTCGGCGGAATGCCCCGGGACTCGTTCAAGGAGATCGGCAACGGCATCATCCCGATGGAGCCGGTGCTCGAGGCCGCGAAGGAGGCCGGAGTGCTCCACTGCCACGTCGAGCAGGACCACTCGCCCGACCCGGTCGAAAGCATCCGTACCAGCATCGCCAACCTGGCCGCCATGTGACCCGCCCGCCCGTTCTCCATACCCTTTCTCCCCCAACACACGAAATCATGGACCACCACGTCTATTTCTGGCTCAAGGAAGAATACCGGAACCCCGGCAGCCGCGCCATTTTCGAGCACCGCCTGAGCGAGCTATTCCAGATCCGCTGGGTCACCGGCGGCCGCTGGGCGGTGCCCGCGGAGGTCGAGGAACGCGGCGTGGTCGATCAATCATGGCACTACGCGCTGACCATGGAATTCGCCAACATCGAGGGGCACGACGCCTACCAGAACGACGAGATCCACCACGAGTTCGTCTCCACGTTCCAGGACTGGTGGGAAAAAGTCATCGTCCACGACCTCGCGTGAGGCGACGTCCTCCGGATTCCCGGTTGCGCGCGGCGGGTTCCGGGGGATGATGGGCGCATGACAACCACATTCCACGGATGGGCCGCCACCGGGGCGGGCGAGGAGCTGCGGGAAATCGAATTCGACGCCGGGCCGCTGCAACCCCGGGAAGTGCAGGTGCGGATCGAGAACTGCGGCATCTGTCATTCGGACCTGTCGATGCTGGGAAACGACTGGGGCATCTCGAATGTCCGGTGCCGGTGGCGGCGTTTTCGCTGATCGGCGGCCGCAAATCCATCTCCGGATCGCCGCTCGGCTCACCCGCCACGGTGGCGACGATGCTGGATTTCTGCGCCCGCCACGACATCGCGCCGGTGATCGAGACCTTCCCGATGACCGAGGTGAACGCCGCGCTCGAGCACCTGCGCGCGGGCAAGGCGAGGCACCGCGTGGTGCTCACGCGGTGATTCACCGCCAAATCCATCACGGCTTCTGGCAGGCCGGACACCAGAACGTCGAGCGCTGGCCGACCACGGCGCGGCGGACCGGCGTGGCGCAGACCCGGCACGGCTCGCCGCCGCGGTCATAGACGAACAGGCGCTGGCGGAAGTATCCGGGATTTCCGTCGGAATTGACGAAATCGCGCAGGGTGGTGCCGCCCTGCCCGATGGCTTCGCCGAGCACCGCGCGGATGGCCTCCGCCAGCCGGGCCAGGCGGCGCGGGCCGACCCGCGAGGCGCGGGTGCGCGGCCGGATGCCTGCGCGGAACAAAGCCTCCGACGCGTAGATATTCCCCACCCCGACGACCACGCCGCCGTCCATGATGACCTGCTTGATGGTGGCGGACCGGTTGCGGCAGGCGGCGGCGAGCGTGGCGGCGGAAAACCCGTCGCCCAGCGGCTCCGGGCCGAGCCGGGCGAGCAGCGGGTGGTTTGTTTCCGCGCCGTGCGGAAGCAGCAGCACCAGGCCGAAGCGGCGCGGGTCGTGATAGCGGAGCTGCGCGCCGGAATCGAGCGTGAGCGCGACGTGGTCGTGCTTGCGCCAGGCGGCGGCCGCATCCGTCACGCGCAGGCTGCCGGACATGCCGAGGTGGACGAGCAGGACGCGCCCGTCGTCGATATCGATGAGCAGGTATTTCGACCGGCGGCGCACCCCGGTGATGCGGCGGCCGGCGATGTCGTCGAGGCCGGGCGTCACGGGCTGCCGCAGGTCGTGGCGCCGCACGATCACCTCGCGGATCGCGCGGCCGGCGGCGTGCGGCTCGATGCCGCGGCGGGTGGTCTCGACTTCGGGAAGCTCGGGCATGGCGGAAAATCGGGAGGTTAGAAAACGTGGAGGATCACCGCCAGCACGTGGCAGGTGCTGCCGGCCAGGACAAACAGATGCCAGACGGCGTGGTTGAACGGCAGGCTGCGCCACGCGAAAAACGCGATGCCGCCGGTGTAGGCCAGCCCGCCGGCGACCAGCCACGCCATGCCGCCGGCCGGCATCACGCGGGCCAGCGGGACGATGGCGACGACCACCAGCCAGCCCATCACGAGGTAGAGCGCGGTGGACACCCAATGGGTGCGGCGGGTTTTCATCGCGAGCTTCACGACCACCCCGGCGGCGGCCATCGCCCACACGAGGGCGAGCAGCGTGTGGCCCCACGCCCCGCGCAGCGCCACCAGGCACACCGGCGTGTAGGTGCCGGCGATGAGCAGGTAGATGCACGCGTGGTCGAGCGCCTGCATCCGCGACTTCCAGCGCAGGCCGGTCAGGAAATGATAGAGGGTGGACGCGCTGTAGAGCATCACCAGCGAGACCCCGAAGACGGCGGCTGAGACGGTTTTCCGCGGGTCGCCACCGGCCAGGTAAAGCATGACGCCGAGCGCGACGAACGAGAGCACCACGCCCGCGGCGTGCGTCCACAGGCTGGCGACCTCCTCGCGGTGGGTGTCGCACAAATGCGAGCGTTCGCGGATGACGGGCGGCTGTGTCATTTCGGGAAACCCGGCTGCCGCGCCCGTCAGCCGGTGATCTGGTGCGCCCCGCGCTCGGGGCGCGTCGCGAAGATGTCGGCCTGGATGCCGGTGACGGCCTTGTATCCGGTGGCCAGGGCCGCGGCGATGTCGTCGGCATGGCGGGATTCGCAAAGCGTCACGGTGGAGCCGCCGAAGCCGGCTCCGGTCATCCGCGCGCCGATCACGCCGCCCTTGCGGCCGATCCTGCGGGCGAGATCGACGAGCGTGTCGAGTTCCTTGCAGGAGACCTCGAAGTCGTCGCGCAGCGAGTCGTGGGAGGCGGCCATCAGGGGGCCGAGCGTCTCAAAGTCGTTGCGGCCGAGCGCGGCGGCGGCGGCGATGGTGCGGGCGATCTCGCCGACGACGTGGCGGGCGCGCCGGTTCACCGGATCGCCGAGCGCGTCCCAATGGGAGAGCACCTCGGCCTCGGTCACGTCGCGCCAGGACGTTTTCCCGAGGATTTCGAGGCCCTTTTCGGTGTCCTTGCGCCGCGACGCGTAGCCGCCGTCGGACAGCTCGTGGTGGACCCGGGTGTTGGCGATGAGGACGGTGAGGTCGGGATTGTCGAAGGGGACCAGCTCGGGTTCGGCGGAGCGGCAGTCGATCATCACAAGGCGGTTCGGCTTGCCATATGCGGATGCGAACTGGTCCATGATGCCGCAGGGCACGTCGGCGAAATCGTGCTCCGCCTTCTGGCAGAGCAGCGCCTTTTCGCGGGTGTCGATCACCGTGTCGAGCAGGCCTTCGAGAAACGTGGCGGCGGCGCATTCGAGCGCGGCGGACGACGAGAGCCCCGCGCCGACCGGCACCGAGGAGACGAGAAAGGCGTCGAATCCGGGCACGTTGTGCCCGCGATCCTGGAATCCGCGGATCACGCCGCGGAGGTATTTCGTCCAGTCCGTCGCGCCGGGTTCCAGGGGATCATCGAGCGGGATGTTCGCGATGTCCTCGGAAACGGTGCTGGCCACCCGCGCCTCGCGCCCGCCGTTCGGGCGGCCGACCATCACGACGTAGCGGTCGATCGCGAACGGCATCACGAAGCCGTCACAATAATCGATGTGCTCGCCGATGAGGTTCACCCGGCCCGGCGCGGCGGCGGCGATCGGCGCGGGTCCGGCGAATCGCGCGTCGTGGCCGGCGCGGGCGTCGGCGACCAGATCGATGAGGTTCGGATTCGGTTCGAGCATGGCGGTGCCGCTTTCATAGCGCATGCGCCGCGGGCGGGCGATGCAAAAAAGCGCGCGACCACCCCCCGCCGCGCGGGATGCCGCCCGCCGGCGACGCGGTCACTGGTTCTCCTTGTCGAACGCGGCGTCGAAGGCGACGTCGCTGCGCGGGAAGTCGATGCCGCGGACGAATGACGCGGCCTCGGTGCCGCCGTGCACGCGGTCCATGCGGATGTCCTCCCATTCGACGGAAAGCGGGCCGGCGTAGCCGATGTCGTTGAGGGCGACGATGATGTCCTCGAACTCGATGTCGCCGCGGCCCGGCGAGCGGAAGTCCCAGAACCGGCGCGGGTCGCCGAAGTCGGTGTGGCCGCCGAACACGCCGACGGTGCCGTCGCCGTGGCTCCACCACGCGTCCTTGACGTGGCAGTGGTAAATGCGGTCGGAGAACTCGCGGATGAACCGGACGTAATCGACGCCCTGGTAGGCGAGGTGCGACGGGTCGTAGTTGAAGCCGAACCGCTTGTGGCCGCCGACGGCCTCCAGAGCGCGGCGCGCGGTGGCGATGTCGAAGGCGATCTCGGTGGGATGCACCTCGAGTCCGAAATTCACGTCCACCTTGTCGAAGGCGTCGAGGATCGGCAGCCAGCGCTTCGCGAAATCCCGGTATCCTTTCTCGATGAAATCCTGCGAGGTCGGCGGGAATGCGTAGAGGGCGTGCCAGATCGACGATCCGGTGAAGCCGTTCACCGCGACGGGGAAGCCGCCGCAGTCGTCCAGCGCGGACGGGCGCATATCGAAAAATTCCCGCGCGGCCCTGCCGGTGGCGATCATCTCTTCGGCGGCGCGGCAGCGGACGCCTTCCGGGTCGCCATCGCCCCAGATATCCGGCGAGAGGATTGCCTGATGGCGCTCGTCAATGGGATCACAGACGGCCTGCCCGACAAGGTGGTTCGAGATGGAATAGCAGGTGAGCCCGTTGTCGGCGAGCAGCTCCCATTTCTCCTTGAGGTAGGATTGCGAATTGTTCGCGGCGGTCACGTCGAAGTGATCGCCCCAGCAGGCGAGTTCAAGGCCGTCGTAGCCCATTTCGGCGGCGAGCGGCACGAGTTCGGCGATCGGAATGTCGGCCCATTGGCCGGTGAAAAGTGTGACGGGTCGGGACATGGTTTCTCAGGGGTTTGGGGTTCGCCCCATCCCACCGGAGACGGCCTCCGGGGGGAAGCAAAATCGCCATCCCAGGGGCCGGAACCGGGATCGCGGGGATCTCCGCCGCCCGTCCCGGCGGAAACATCGCTCTGGACGTGCCGGAAACGTGTGCTAACGCATGACGTGAACGCAATACAAGCACCCCGCATCCGCCGCTCCGACGAGCGGGGTTTCTCCGACCACGGCTGGCTGAAGAGCCGTTTCACGTTTTCCTTCGCCGATTATTACGACCCGGCCCACATGGGATTCCGCTCGCTGCGGGTCATCAATGACGACGTCATCGCGCCCGGGGGCGGATTCCCGACCCACCCGCACCAGGACATGGAGATCTTCTCCTACGTGCTGGAAGGCAGCCTCGCCCATGAGGACTCGAAGCCCTGCTCTTCGACCTCGGCTGAAACAAGCCTCTCTCCAAAGAAACCAACAAGACAACCAACCAAGCACACACCATCATCATGAAAAACAAACACCTCCTGGCCATTGCGCCCGCCGCGCTGCTCATCGCCTGCGGCAACCCGGCGGACGAAACCGAAAGCGCCACCGTTGGCGACGCGGTGGAAATCGCTGAAACCGACGGCATCCCCGTCGAAGGCACCGTCACATACACCCTGCTGCCCGGGTCCGAGATCAATTTCGTTGGCTCCAAGGTCACCGGCAGCCACGACGGCGGATTCAACGAATTCCACGGATCGTTCACCGTCGCCGACGGCGAACTCGCCAGCGGACCGCATCGCGTCGTCATCGACATGACCTCCGTGTGGTCCGACAACGACAACCTCACCGATCACCTGAAAAACGAGGATTTCTTCGACGTCGAGAACCACCCCGAATCCTCCTTCGTTCTCACCGGCGTGGAGGCCGCAGGCGAAGAGGGCGGATATCTCGTTTCCGGGAATTTCACCCTCATCGGCAACACCCGCAACATCACCTTCCCCGCGACCGCGACCATCGATGGCGAGCAGGTCTCGATCCACGCGAAGTTCGATATCAACCGCAAGGAATGGGGCGTCGTCTATGCCGGTCGCGCCGACGACCTGATCCGCGACGAAGTCGTGATCGAGTTGAATCTCGTCGCGGCACCCGAAGACACCGGATCCGCAACGGAAGCCTGAAACGAGCAGCACACCATCATGAGCAAGCCGAAAATCCTCGCCTTCGGAGGCAGCCTCCGCGCCGGATCGTTCAACCACAAGGCGGTCGTCCTCGCAGCCGAGGGGGCCCGCGCCGCGGGCGCGGAGGTCACCCTCATCGCCCTTCGCGACCATCCCCTCCCCATCTTCGACGAGGATCTGGAGGCCGCCGAAGGCATGCCCGAGAACGCCCGCAAACTCAAGGAGCTGTTCCTATCGCACGACGGCCTTCTGATCGCCTCGCCGGAATACAATAGCTCGATCAGCGCAGCATTGAAGAATGCCATCGACTGGGTGTCCCGCAGCACCTCCGGCGACGAACCGTTCCTCGCCGCTTTCGACGGCAAGCACGCCGCCATCCTCGCCGCCTCGCCCGGCGGCTACGGCGGCGCGCGGGGACTCGCCGCCCTGAGGCCGATGCTTGAGAACATCAAGGTCACCGTCATCGAGCCGGAGGTCACCATCCCGGAGGCTCACAAGGTGTTCAACGCCGACGGCTCGTTCGCCGACCACGGCATCGCCGCCAAGGTCCGCGACCTCGGCGCCTCCCTTGCGGAAGCGCTCAAGAAATCATGACCCCCGCCGCCGCCAGGCGGCCGGCCTGACCCACCACGCGCCCGCCATCGCCGGGCGCGTGGTTTTTTTTGTGGCGTTATGCAGTTCGGAATACTTGGGGCAACATCGGCTTCCCGTCCTGGTCTTCGCAACCAGGAGGTTCGCGAAAACCTCCTGGCCCTGGATTTCGCACATATCGCGTCTTGATATCCATCGACCCTTTGGGCACCTCGATTACTTGAAACGTCAAAATCCGTAACAATTTGAATCGCTGGTAAAGCATTGAGGTGGAGTTCAAGGCGCGGATGATTGCGAGTTTGCAGCCAGGGCTGGGGATGAGCGTTGCTCTGCGGCCGGGCGGCGGTTCTCCCGCCGCGCCACCGTTGTCCCAATATTTGGGGACATGACAAGGTGGCGGTTTTTTCGCATTCTGCTTCTGTCGAGAGGGGAGTGGTTTCCCCGGTTTCAATGTTTCATGACACGAACGAAAAAAGGCCGCACGAATGTGCGGCCTTTTTTCGTGCTTGATCCCGGGCTTGCTACGGCTCGTCCGGCGACCATTCGATGGGCGGGGCCAAGTGTTCGGAGCCCGGATCGGGATCGCCGCTGGAGCCGGGCCGGAGGACGACCGCGAGGTCGAGCGCGCCGGACTCCGGGGCGGTGGTGGTGAAGGAAACCCGGGTGAATCCCTCGTTCGGCGAATCCCATTCGTTGGGCGGCGTCGCGAGGTCGGTGGTTTCCCAGGCCACCTCGTGGTCGCCGTGGACCGTAAGGGTGAGGGATTTGCCGGCCTGCCGGAGTTCGAGGGTGGGTTTTCCCGTTTCGCCGGGCTCGGCACGGGTGACCATTGCCCAGCGGACTTCGGCGCCGGGGCGCAGGCCGCCGAGTTGGTCGCGGACGAGGACGGAGCCGCTGGGAAGCATGCCGATGCCGCGGTATGCGGTATCGAGCTGGCCCCGGTAGGACGGCGACATGTCGATCACGGAGTGGGGGAACGCGGGGTCCGCCGAGAAGCGGACCATCGGCGAGCGGCCGGCGGCGTGCTGGAGTTGGCCGTCGATGATCAGGGTGCCGTGGCTGTGGTTGTTGTTGCGGAAGACGCTCCAGCGGTCGCCATCCTGGCTTTCGTCCCAAAGGCTCAGGCCGCGGCTTTCGACCTGGTGGTAGTTTTCCGGGCCGAGGTCGTGCGCCCAGCGGACGCCGTCGGCCTCCATGACGAACGAGCCGATGTCCATCTGGCCGTGGGAGACCGCGGCGCTGCCGGCCTTGACGCCAACGAAGACCGCGTCCGGGCAATCCCACGACTCGCGGTGCACCGAGACGGGCACCTCGCCGTGGCTGAACCAGTGGAGCGGCAGCCCGTGGCCGTCGGCCTCGTCCGCTTCGCCGTCGTGTGCCAAGTCGCCTGGATCGCGCCAGACCAGCGTGCCGAGAATGTCGGGCCACGACGGCGCGGGCGCATCGTCCGCGCCACCGGGCAGTGCGTCCGCCGCGCGGTCCTGGGCGCGGGTCCATTCCGGGCGGTCGTAGCGGGCGGCCAGCCAGTAAACGGCCGGGTGCGTGCGGCGCGCGGCGCGGTTGTCGGAGAAGTTGAAGGGGAGGCCGCTTGGAGCCGTCATGAGCATGGGAAACGCGCCGGTTTCGGAGAAGCCCTCGATCCCGTCGAGGCCGAAGGTTCCGCCGAGGTTCCGCCGGAGCAGATCGAGCAGCACGACGTTGTAGTTGGTGCCGTAGGACCAGTATCCCGGTCCCTCCGGGTAGGCCCCGTGCGGCGAGTAGGAGGCCATGGCGGCGGGCACGTTGCGGACGGCCATTTCAATGACGCGCAGGGCTTCGCCGGGGTGGTGGTCGATGACGGCGAAGGCTCCGGCCAGCAGGCCGCCGTGACACACCTGGTTCCAGTTGTTGGTGGTGCGCTTCCACCAGTGGCGGTCGGAGGAAAGGGCGGGGGCGAGCGCCTTTTCGACAATCGCCCGCCGGGCGGCCTCGCGGGTTTCCTGATCGAGCCGGTCGTGCAGCCAGTCGTAGCCGATGGCGACGGCGAAGGCCATTTCCGCGGTGTCGAGGAAATGGGACGGGTTCCAGTTTTCAAATGCGCTCACGGCGCGGAGTTCCGCGGCGGCACGGTCGGCGAAGCGCGCCTCGCCGGTGAGTTTCCACGCCGTCGAGAGGGTCGTGATGCGGTTGAGCGCCTGGCGCGAGACGCGGAGCATGCGGCGGCCTTCGACTTCGCGTGTGAGCACCGGTTCATCAACGAGGGCTTCGGCGCTGCGGATGGTCGCGTCGGCGATTCGCGCGCGGCGGGCGTCGCCGCGCGCGTGATCGGCCAGGCCGGCGGCGAGGTCCGGCGTGATGAGGATGCGCGGGTGCCCGCCAATGTCCGCCGCTGCCGCGCGGATTTCGGCGGCGAGATCGTTCTTCGCCTCCTGTGCGGAGGCGGTGGCGGCGGGCGAGGCGGTGGCGAGCGCGGCGCAAAGCATGGATTTCCACATGCCTTGGGATACGGGGCGGCCCGGTGGTTCTTACGTTTCCGGGGCGTCGAGCGCCATGGCGGCGGCCCCGATGACGCCGGCTTCGTTGGAAAATGCGGCGGGCAGGATCCGCAGGTGGTCGCGCAACGGCGGCGAGAGCTGCGGCAGCAGGTGCGCTTCGAGCGGCTTGAAAAGCAGATCCCCCGCGCGGGAGACGCCGCCGCCGATGACGATGGCCTCGGGGTTGAGCAGCCAGCAGCAGCTCATCAGGGCGGTGGCCAGCATGCGCGCGGTTTCCTCCCAGATCGCGGCGGCGACCGGGTCGCCGCTCCGCGCCGCCGTGGCGAGGGCGGCCGGGGTGCATGATTCGGATGGTTTTTCGACACCCTTGGCGGCGTATGCTTCGCGGGCGCGCGCGGCGATCTCGCGGTTTCCGACGTAGTCCTCGAGCGCTCCGATGTTGCCGTAGTGGCCGGTGCGGCCCTGGTGGTCGATGGACATCTGGCCGATCTCTCCGGCGCTGAACCGCGCGCCGCGGACCAGCCGGCCGTCCACCACGATGCCGCCGCCCACGCCGGTGCCGAGGGTCACGCAGACGAGGTGGCGGCATCCGCGCCCGGCCCCGCGCTTCCATTCGGCGTAGGCCATGCAGTTGGCGTCGTTGTCGATGGCCACGGGCAGGCCGCAGCGGGCGGCGAGGTTTTCGCGCAGCGGCACGCCGGACCAGCCGGGGACGTTGGTGAGGTTGTGGACGATGCCGCGCGCGGAATCGATGAGTCCCGGCATGCCGACGCCGATCGCCGCGATGCCGGGAACCCGCGCGCGGAGGTCGTCGATGGTGGCGGCGACGGCGTCAATGATGGCCTCCGGCCCGGGGTGGGCGCGGGTTTCGATGGGGCTGGCGTCGGCGAGCACGCGGTCGCCGGCGACGACGCCCGCCTTCACACTGGTGCCGCCGAAGTCGATGCCGATGGCCGGGGTTTCCTCGTTTTGATTCATGCCGGGGCCGGTGTAGCGGCCGACGGGCGGGTTGGCACGGGTTTTTCCGGGTTTCAGCGTTCGGTCGCTAGCGGGACGCTTGCCGCGCCGCCGGGTTTGGTCCCGTCGATGAGAGCCGGTTGTTGTGGCAAGTCACGTCGTGCAAGCCCGGTTCATACCACGTGCCCACTGAGTCGATTCCGACGGGATTGTTTCAGAAGCCGGCGATGCGGTGGTTGTAGGCGATGGAGCGGCGGAGGGCGGCCATGATGTCGATGAGGCCGCGGTGTTGCTTGCAGATTGCGGTGCATTCCGGGATGGAACCGTAGTTGCGGCTGAGATAGCGGCCGATTTCGGCGCACATTTCGCACTTGCGGTTCTGGAGGAGGCCCATTTCGGCGCTGAGGTTGGCCACTTCCTGGTTGTATTCGCCGACAAGCTGGAACGCCTTGGAAGCCCCCTCGCGGCGAACGCGGTTGGCATCGTTGATTTCGGCTTCCAGTTCCTGGAGACGGGCGTCTTTCTCGTCGAGTTCGTTCCCGACGGCGGCCCGCTCGGACTTGAGGGATTCAAAGCGCGCCTTGATCTCGCGCATTTGCTGTTTGCAGTCGCGGATTTCGTCTTCAGCGGCATCGGATCCGGTTTCCATGAGAACCTGGAGCTTTGTCTTCAATCCATCGAAAACGCGGCGGATGCGACGTGCCTCGAAGATGGTTTTGTCGCGGCGGGCCGCCAGTTCGTCGAGTTCCCTGATCAGTCTGTCGCGCTGTTCACTCAATTCGGGGTCCGCGTTGGCGGATGAGAAGAGAATATGAGAACGTTCCTCGTGGGCGGCGTCGTGCTTGGCCTTGCAAGCGTCGAGCCGTTCCTGCATCGCGTCGATCTCGCGGTTGATTTTGCGGATGTTCCAATATTCGACGGATAAATCCTCAAGTTTCTCGCACTTTTCCCACAGGGCGAGGCCGAGATGGAGTTCGGCGTCGCGCAGGAGGTGGGTTTCCGACGCCGCATCGGCCATGCGAATGTTCCGTCGCTGGATTCCAAACGCCAGGCCAACACGGGCGAGCAGGTATTGTGTGGGAGTCATGCGCGGAGCGCATGAGGCAGGAAGGCTCCCGTTTCGTCAACGCTGGATTTTTGCCTTGAGGGCTTCGATGACGCCCATGTCCTCGAGGGTGGTGGTGTTGCCCGCGATGTCGCCGGTGGTGACAAGTTCCTTGAGCAGGCGGCGCATGATCTTCCCGGAACGGGTTTTGGGCAGGCCGGGGGCGCAGATGATGTCGTCCGGTTTGGCGATGGCACCAATGACGACTCCGACATGGTTGCGGAGATCCTTGATGAGGTCGTCACTTTCCTCGAAACCGCCTTTGAGGGTGACGAACGCGGCGACCGCCTGGCCCTTGAGGTCGTGCGGGCGACCGACGACGGCGGCTTCGGCGACCGCGGGGTGGGCGACGAGGGCGCTTTCAATCTCGGCGGTGCCGAGGCGGTGGCCCGAGACGTTGAGAACATCATCGAGGCGGCCGATGATCCAGAAGTTGCCTTTTTTGTCGCGACGCGCGCCGTCTCCGGCGGTGTAGATGCCGGGGAAGTCGCTCCAGTAGGTTTTTTTGAAGCGGGCCTTGTCGCGGTAGATGGTGCGCGTCATGGACGGCCAGGGTTTGCGGATGACGAGGCGGCCGTCGTGGTTGGGCGGGCATTCGTTGCCATTGTCGTCGAGAATGGCGGCGTCGATGCCGAAGAACGGGAGGGTGCAGGTGCCGGGCTGGCATGGGGTGGCTCCTGGGAGCGGAGTGATCATGATGGCACCGGTTTCAGTCTGCCACCAAGTGTCGACAATGGGGCATCGACCGCCGCCGATGTGCTTGTGATACCAATTCCAGGCCTCGGGGTTGATCGGTTCGCCGACCGAGCCGAGAAGGCGCAGCGAGGAGAGGTCGTGTTTGGCGGGGAGGTCGTCGCCGGCCTTGATGAAGGCGCGGATGGCGGTGGGGGCGGTGTAGAAGATGGTGACGCCGTGGTTTTCGATCATCTGCCAGAAGCGGGAGAAGTCGGGGAAATTGGGTGCGCCTTCATACATGACCTGGGTGGCTCCGTTGGCGAGCGGGCCATAGACGATATAGGAGTGGCCTGTGATCCAACCAACGTCAGCGGTACACCAGTAGATATCGTCCTCGCGGAGGTCGAAGATGTATTTGGTGGTGGTGTAGGTGCCGGTGAGGTAGCCGCCGGAAGTGTGGAGGATGCCCTTGGGTTTGCCGGTGGATCCTGAGGTGTAGAGGATGAAGAGCGGATGCTCGGAGTCGAAGGCCTTGGCCTCGTGTTTGGCTGGAACGGTGGCGGTGGCGTCGTGCCACCATATGTCGCGCCCGGCATCCATGGCCACCTCGTTGCCGCAGCGGTTGAGAACGATAACGGAATTGATGCCCTTGTATTTTGAGAGCGCCTCATCGACAGCGGGCTTGAGCGGAACGACCTTGCCGCGCCGCCAGCCACCGTCGGCGGTGACGATGGCGGTGGCGCCGGAGTCCTGCAGGCGGTCGAGGATGGCCTCTGTTGCGAAGCCGCCGAATACCACGCTGTGGACGGCGCCGATGCGGGCGCAGGAGAGCATGGCGATGGCGGCCTCGGGGACCATGGGCATGTAAATGAGGACGCGGTCGCCGGCTTTGACACCCTGCGCTTCGAGCACATTGGCAAAGCGGCAGACTTCCTTGTGGAGTTCGCCGTAGGTGATGACGCGTTTGTCGCCGGGTTCGCCCTCGAAGATGATGGCGGCCTTGTTTTTGCGCGGGCCGGTGGCATGGCGATCGACGCAGTTTTCGCAGACGTTCAGTTTTCCGCCGTCGAACCATTTGGCGTATGGGGCGTTCCAATCGAGGACTTTTTTCCATTTTTTCCGCCAGGTGAGTTCCTTGGCTTCGCGCGCCCAGAAGGTTTTCGGTTTCTCGATGGATTCCTTGTAGAGCTTCTTGTATGCGGCCATCGACGGGATGCGCGCGTTTTTGGCGAATTCCCTTGAGGGTTTGTGGACTTCGATGGCGGGGACTTTCTCTTGTTTGTTTTTCTTCGAACTCATGGCGGGTCGGGTTGTTGGAAATTCACAGGGAGATTTTTCCCCGGAGCACGGTTGCATGATGGTGGCACGCAAACGATCCGGCCAAGCGAATCGAAACGCGTGCGCGGGATTTGCGAAACGATGCAGGATGCTACTGATTGAATGTCGGCTCCTTGTGATCGGTGAAATACCTGT
Organism: Haloferula sp.; assembly: GCA_007126655.1. GTDB lineage: Bacteria > Verrucomicrobiota > Verrucomicrobiia > Verrucomicrobiales > Akkermansiaceae > Luteolibacter. The sequence continues at coordinate 24,164 of SLAV01000114.1, forward strand.
CGGTAAGGTAATACTCCAAAGGGTGATCGACGAGGCCTTCGGCGTTGGGGCGGTATCCGTTGAGGATTTCCTGACCCAGGGTGGCGTCCTCGGGTTGGGTGCGGGCGATGTTCAGGGGTGTGCCGTTGCGCACAAGTCTGAAGAATTTGGGAGCGATGTTGTGGTGCATGCGCAGGCAGCCGTTGGTGTGCGGGTAGGGGCGGATCCAGCCCGTGTGGAAGCCGTATGCGGTGCGGAACTCGGTCCAATACGGCATGGGGGTGCCGACAAAGCGTTCGCCGGATTGGACGTCGCGCAGGAAGGTGCGGCGGATCTGGCCGTTACGGACGGCGAAGCCATGGGTGTTGGCACGGCGTTTGTGGTTCTTGCCGTAGATGCGGAAGTTGCCGGTGGGGGTGGGTTTGTCCGCCCTGCCGACGCCTACGGGCATGACGAGGAGCGGTTTGTCGCCTTCCATGACGTAGGTGATGCCGGCGTCGAGCGAGACCTTGACGCGGACGTTGGCCGGGTTGGTGGGCAGGGTTGCGGGGCGATCATATGCGTTGTATGCGGCCTGTCGGGCGGCGACGGACTGGTCCTCCAACGCACAAGAGGTGAAGAACGCGGTGGTGAGGGCGGCGGTAGCCGCGAGAAGGCGGATTTTAGTAACCATGATGCAAACGCTGATTGAGGGTCGGGCGGATGTAAAGTCCGGGGAATAGGTTTGGCGAAATCGTCACCCGAGGCCCTGCCAGTGGAGCTTGAGGCGGAGAGCCTGGTAGAACGAGTGGTCGGCGAAGCGGAGGAGGTGGAGGAGGCGCGGTGATTTTGCCACCTCGATGGAATCGCCTGGAGAGATTCCGGTGTTGTCACGGCCATCGGCGGTGAAAAGGAGTGGCGAGGAATCACCGCCAACGGGTTCGGGAGACACGCGAATGGAAACATCATCGCCAACGACGAGCGAGCGCTGGCTGAGACTGTGCGGGCAGATCGGGGTAATGAGAAACACTCCGGCGCTGGGGGTGATGAGCGGTCCGCCGGCGGAGAGCGAGTAGGCGGTGGAGCCGGTGGGCGTGGCGATGAGCAGGCCGTCGGCGCGGTAGTCGTTGAGGTGGTCGCCATCGACAGCGACGCGCAGGGCGACGAGGCGACCGGTCTCGCCGCGGGCAACGGTGACTTCGTTGAGGGCGGTGAATGATTCGTCCGGCCTGCCATCGCGGTGGATGGTGGCGGTGAGGAGGGTGCGCGGGCTGGTGGTGGTTTTGCCGGAGTTGAGTGCCGCCGCGAATTCGGGGATCTCGGTGTCGGTGCAGGTGGTGAGGAAGCCGAGGGTGCCGATGTTGATGCCGGCGACGGGTTTGTCGTAGCCATCCAGGCGTGAGATGGCCTCGAGCATCGTACCGTCGCCGCCGAGGACGATGACGAGATCCGTGGAGTGGGTGAATTCGGATGCGGGGGTTGAGGCGGATTCGCCGAGCATGGCGGCGGTGTCGGGATCGAGGTGGGATTGGATGCCTTGGGCCCCGAGTGCCTCAACGAGGCGGCGGATGACGCCGGCTGCGCCGGGTTTGCTGGGGTTCGCGATGATGCCGGCGGTCATTTTCAAGTTTGGGGTTTAGAGCGAAGACTTACATGTGGTGGTGTCAGGATGAGGCGGCGGTGAGGGCTTGGTCGAGGTCGTGGCGGATGTCGTCGATGTGTTCGATGCCGATGGAAAGGCGGACGAGTTCGGGTGGGATGCCTGCGGCGATTTGTTGCTGGGCGTTGAGTTGGGAGTGGGTGGTGGTGGCGGGGTGGATGGCGAGGGATTTGGCGTCGCCGACGTTGGCGAGGTGTTTGAACATCTTGAGCGAGTCGATGAATTTCGCGCCGGCGGTGGCACCGCCTTTGATGCCGAAGACGACCATGGAGCCGCCCATGCCGCGGAGGTATTGTTGGTTGCGGGCGTATTCGGGGTCGGATTCGAGGCCGGGGTAGCGCACCCATTCGACGGCGGGGTGGTCCGCGAGATGGTTCGCAACGGCGAGGGCGTTGGCGCAGTGGCGCTCGATGCGGAGGGGCAGGGTTTCGATGCCCTGGAGGGCGATCCAGGCGTTGTCCGGCGAGAGGCATGCACCGAGGTTGCGGAGCGGGCCGGTACGCATTTTGAGGATGAAGGCGAGCGGGGCGAGCGGCTCGGGCAGGTCGTGGCCCCAGCGCAGGCCGTGGTAGGAGGCGTCCGCCTCTTCGAAGACGGGGTGTTTGCCGCCGGCCCAGTTGAATTTTCCGGAATCGACGACAATGCCGCCGATGGCCGCGCCGTGGCCGCCGAGCCATTTGGTGAGAGAATGGATGACGATGTCGGCTCCGTGGTCGATGGGGCGGGTGAGGGCGGGGGTGGAGAAGGTGGAATCGACGATGAATGGGAGGCCGCGTTCGCGGGCCAGGGCGGAGATGGCGTCGAGGTCTGCGATTTCCAGCGCGGGGTTGGAGACGGTTTCGCAGAAGAAGGCGCGGGTGTTTTCGTCCGAGGCGGCGGCGAAGTTGGCGGGGTTGGTGGAATCGACGAGGCGGACTTCGATGCCGAGGGCGGGGAGGATGTCTTTGAACTGGGTGTAGGTGCCGCCATAGAGGTTGCGGGCGGAGACGATGTTGTCGCCTGCCCTGGCGATGGTGATGATGGAGTAGAAGACGGCGGAAGTGCCGGAGGAAAGGGCGAGAGAGGCGGCTCCGCCTTCCATGGCGGCGAGGCGTTGTTCAAGCACGTCGTGTGTGGGGTTCATGAGCCGGGTGTAGATGTTGCCAAGCTCTTTGAGCGCGAAGAGGTTGGCGGCGTGCTCGGTGTTATTGAAGACGTAGGAGGCGGTGCGATAGACTGGGACGGCGCAGGCGTTGGTTGCAGTATCGTGGCTGTAGCCTGCGTGGAGGCAGAGGGATTCTAGTTTCATGGGTTTGGTCGGGTGGGTGATCGGGTTGTGGTTATGGGATCGAAAATGTGGATCAGCGCTTTTTCTTTTTGCGTTTGGGTTTGGTGAAGGGGCTTCCTTTGGATTTCGCGTGTTTGCCGCGGCGGCGACCGGCGGCGGGCGGGGCGGTGATCCCGTCGGGGACGCCGGGGATGGGCGTGCTGCCGTCATAAGGGGAGACGTCGTCATCGTCGAACGTTTCGGGAGCGGGGTTCTTGCGCGGGCGTCCGCGTTTGCGTTTCGGCGGGCCGGCTTCTTCGCCGCGCGCCTTGCGGGCCTGGCGTTCCTCCCATTCGCGGAGCGCCCATTCGTATTCCTTCTGGCGGATCCGCTGGCTGATCGGGGAGAAGTAATATTCGACGAATTCCTTGTCCGTGGCCAACTCCGGATCGATGTCCCGGATGTCGGGCGGGCCGGGTGGTTCGGGTTTCACATCCGGGTCGAAGCGTGGGTCCGGCCGGGCTTCCTGGAGGGCCTCGCGCGCGGCGTAGGCATACATTTTTTTATTGTATAGCTTGCGGGTGAGGGCGACGAGGCGGTCGGCGTTCCAGACGTCGGGGTGGCCGGCACCCTCGTTTTCGACACCGTGGTCGCTGGGGTTGGTGGTGCGCAGGAGGTGGATGACGTTTTTCCGTTCCTCCGGCAGCAGTCTTGATCGAAGCGTGCGTTTGCGCTGGGCGGATTCGGGCCGGAGGTGATAATCACGCAACTGGCAGATGGCCTGGCGGGAGACGCCGTATTCGGTGGCGAGGGGGGCGGGTTTTTCACCGGCCTGGATGCGCTCGAGGATGCGCTTTCGCTGTTCGGGGGTGAGTTTGCCGCGGCGGCCCGGCCGTTCGGGGTTTTTGAGCGGCTTCAGTGACTTTTGTCGCTGCATTCGCGGATATTGGTATGTTTTTCCGTGGATTCAAGCAGGGGGTTCGGAATTTCTCCGGGGTGAGACCGGGCGGTATTCGGATGGCTGATGGTCAATGGAAAGCCAGGTCTAGGAAAGGGCGGACTTGATTTCCGCGGGTGATATTTCCCGTGGGGGTAAAGGAGCCGCAGGCGCTCTCCACGGGATTCGCTTTGAGGGTGCGCTTTTCGGGAAAAGAGGACCGGTATCGCAGGGTTAGGGCCGCACGGTGAAGGTCCATTCGCCGGGAGGCACCTCATAAACCAAGCGGCCCTGTTCGGTGCGCGCGGCATCCGGGGTGGCGGGGCGGTCGCCGCGGGCGACGCTGACATTCGCAGGGTCATCGGCGGGCACGTGGACCTCGGCGACGGTGCCTTCCGGGACGGTGAGGGCGGCGCGCCATGCGTCGCCGGGACGGGTAACCTCGAGGTCGATCGGCCCGCGCGGGCTCGGGTGGCGGATCGACGCCTCGTTGAGGCCGGCGGTTTGCGGGCGCACGCGGAAGCGGACGAATCCGGGTTCAAGCGGCTCGATGCCCATGAGTTTCCGCGGGATGATGTTGGCGGGCACGGCTCCCCAGGCGTGGTTCCAATCGAGGTTCGGTTTGTATTTCTCGTCCCAGGCTTCGAGCGTGATGGTGGAGCCGACGTTGTAGATCATGTGCGCCCAGCCGCGGTCGTGGGTGGCGGTGAGGAGTTCGAGGGCGTATCCCTCCTCGCCGGCGTCGTAGAGTCCGTCGAGCAGGTATTGCGCGCCGTAAACCGAGCAGGCCATGCCGCGGCTGCGGATGTGGACGACGACGGCGGGCACGTCGTCGTCGTCGACGAGGCCGAAGGCGAGGGGAAACATGTTGGCGTGGAGGGAGGCGTGGGTGCTGCGCTCGCCGGTCTCGTGGTCGATGCCGTCGATGAAGATCCCGCGTTCCGGGTCGAGGAAAGCCTTGCGGATGGCGGCCTTGGTCACGGCGTATTTCGCCGCGAAGCGCTCGGCATCTTCGGGTTTGTCGAGCACTTCGGCGATGCGGGCCATGAGATCGAGGCTGTGGGCGTGGAAGGCGGAGGTGACGGTTTTGACGAGCGGGCGCATGTCGTATCCGTCGCGCTCGCCGGCGGGCCAGTCCACGATGTCGCGGATCGGGCGATCATTGCTGCCGAGGAACAGCCCGTCGTCGCGCCGGCGCTCGAGCATCAGGCGGCCGACCAGGGTGTCGTAGTGGCGGCGGATGGATTCGTCGCAGCCGCTGTAGAGGTAGTCGGCCCAGGCCATGAGCACGGAGTGCTGACGCCATTCCATCGGCCAGGTCGGGAATTCGAGTAAATGTTCGTGGGTGAGGCGGCCGGTGAGGTAATGGTCCTCGACGGCGTAGTGGCTCAGCTGGTTGATGAAGGAATCGGCCTCGTAGGGTTTGCGCTCGCGGTCGCCATCGACGTAGAGGCCGACGAAGGTGGTCACCTTGATGCTGTATTTGCAGAGATCCCACACGTCGTTGAGCACGGTGTTGTCGCATTGGAAGCGCGATGCGTCATCGTCGAAGGCGGTGTGGCGGGTGACGCGGACGATTTCCTTCGGGTCGGGCAGGCGGTCTAGGCCGCGGATTTCGGCGTAGCGGAAGGGCATGATCTCGCGCATGTCCGGCGGGTTTTCGATCCAGTTGACATACATCGGGCTCCAGGTGGGTTCGAAGGTGGCGACGGGGCCGTCGCCGGCGGGAATTTCGATGTGCTGGGCGCGGATGGTGGCTCCGGGTTCGCGGTCCACGGTGCCGTCTTCGTTCGGCTTTTCGCCGAGCCAGGCGTCGAGCGGGCCGTGGCTGCGGCCGTCGGCGGGCCGAAATTCGAGGTATCCGAACGCGGCCCTGCCGAAATCGATGATCACGGCTCCGTCAGGGGCGAGGCGCAGGGATTCGGGGTGTTCGTCGATCTCGACGAGCGGGGTGCGCTCGCGCACTTCCGCGGGTTCGGGTTCGGCATTGGCGAGGGCTGCGAGGGCGACGGGAATGGCGAGGAGCGCCCGGCGGAGCGGGGTGGGTTTCTTCATACGGCACCAAGCATGAGCGGACCCGGGCGTCCATGCAATGCCGGATGCGAGGCAAAAGGTGTCTGATGCCCTCACTCCGGTTTCGGAAAGACCGGCAGGGTGGCCCCGGGATCAAGCCGCTCGGGGACCTCGATGTCGAATTCGATGTCCTCGTCGATCCGGTAGGGGCCGTAGGCGATGGGGACGACGGTGAGCAGGAGCGCGGGTTCGTCGTCCTCGATGGTGCGCCCGATGTGCAGGATGGCGGCGCAATTCGGGCTTTTGCGCACTTCGAGCATGTCGCCCTCGTTGAATTCATCTGCCATTTCCAGGCGCGGGGTGGGGAAAAGGTATTCGATGACGACGGGATAGGGGGCGGCCTCGGTGAAATCGTCCGGGCGGACCATGGCACGCGCCCGGACGGCGAAGCCCGGCGAGATCACGTCGCCTTCGCCAAGTATGCGCGTGCGTTCGACGCGGTAGTCGCCCTGGATGTAATTCAGCAGCAGCCGACGCTCGAAGTTGGTGAGGTAGTTCCGCATCAGCAGGGTGTTGAGGCGATCGCGGGCTTCGCCGTCGAGCGCGAAAAACCTGCGGTAGAGTTCGCGCGGGTCGAGCGCGGCGACGTTGGGCGCGTCGAGCACAGTGTGGCGCGTGAGTTCCGGGGCGCGGTTGATTTTCTCGAGAATCCGGAAGTTGCGCGGAATCTCGGGATTGCCGAAGACGTGGAGGGAGAGCGCCCAGGAACTGACGGCAAACGACAATGCGAGGATGTTCGCGAGCAACCACCAGAAATACGGCGGGCGGCGGGGCGGTGGTTCGTCGGGCGGTCGTGGCACGTCCGTAAGTGGTGGATTTCGTGCTCAGCCGTTGCCGCAGGCCTTGGCCTCGTCCGCGGGGGCGACAGGCGGCGGTTCGCCGGACGCCTCGAACGAGGTTCCGCAGCCGCAGGAGCGGGTAGCTCCAGGGTTCTGGATTTTGAATCCCGCGTCCGTCAGGTCGCTGCTGTAATCGATCTCGCATCCGCGCAGGCGGTCGATGCTGTCCCCGGCGATGATGACGCGCGCGCCGCCGTCTTCGTGAACGACGTCGCCATCCTCCACTGCGGCGACCTGCATTTCATATTGCCAGCCGGCGCATCCGCCGCGCCGTACGGCAAGGCGCAAGCCGGCGTCGGGTGCGGCCTGCTTGCGGGTGAGCAGTGCGGCCAGTTCGTCGCGGGCGGTGGGGGTGAGGTTGATGATCATGTTTTTTTTCGGTGGGCTTGATGGTAGTCGAAAAACGGCGTGCTGTGAAATGCGAAATCGACGCAAAAACGGGACAAAACCCGCGCTCGACAGCTCATACGATGCCTCTTAAGTTCCCATCGGACCCGAAAAACAACCGTCCCACGACATCCCATGATCCGACACCTGACCCATGGCGCCATCGCCGCCTCACTCGCACTGACCCTCCATGCGGAGAACGCCGTCACCACGCCTCCCATTGCCGCCACTCCGATGGATGCGGACGCCATTCGTGAAAACGCCACCTATGCCCTCGGATATCGCGCGGGTGCCGAATTCATGCAGCAATACGCGCAGTTCGGATTGACTCCGGAAGACCTGGAAAGGGAAACGTTCGTGAAGGCGTTTTTCAAGGCGATGGCCGCCGAGGAACCCGATGCGGATCCGATGGAAATGCAGGCGGCGATGCAGGGCCTGGGGGAGATGCTGCAGGAGCGCGAGGAGGGGATCGCCGCGGAAAACCTTGCCGAAGGTCAGGAGTTTCTCACCGAAAACGCCGAACGCGAAGGCGTGATCACGACAGACAGCGGTCTCCAATACAAGATCCTGGAGGAAGGCGGGGACGAGACCTACGAGGCCCCCGAGGGCGAGGACGCCCCGCAAAAACAATTCCTCGTGCATTACAAGGGCACGACCATCGACGGCGAGCAGTTCGACGCCTCGCCGGAAGGCGAACCGGTGAGAATGACGATGCAGGTGATCGACGGCTTCCGCGAGGCGCTCATGACGATGCCCGTGGGAGCGAAGTGGAAATTGTTCATCCCGAGCGATCTCGGCTACGGGGAACGCCGGCAAAGCCCGAAAATCGGCCCGAACAGCACCTTGATCTTCGAGTTGGAACTCGTGGGCATCGAGGACGCGCCGCCCCAGCAGCAGATGCCTTTCCAGATTCCGGGGCAATAAACAGCCCTCCCGGGCAGACGGCGTCCGGATTTCCCGCACGCCAGCCCGCCCTGGCCGGGGTGCCTCACCGGGTGTCTGTTCCCTCGCCGGCTTCCGACTCCCCGCCGGTTTCCTCCGGCCGTTTGCGGAAGTGGATCTGGCCGACGCGGCGCCCGTCGGCGCTGGTGACGCGGGCTTCATAGCCGAGCACGCCGACGGTTTCGCCGACTTCAGGAAAGCGGCCGAGATGCTGGGTGATGTGGCCGCCGATGGTCGTCACCTCGCCGCTGTCGAGCACCAGCTCGGGCACGAAATCCGCCAGGTCGTTGAGGCTCAGCGTACCTTCGACAACAAATTCATCGCCATTGATGCGGGTGAACGGCGACGGCTCGCTATCGAACTCGTCGTGGATGTCGCCGACGAGTTCCTCGATCACGTTGTCGAGGAACACCACGCCGACGGGCGTGCCGAATTCATCGACCGCGAGCGCGAGCTGGGCGTGCGCCTTGAGGAAGAACTTGAGCAGCGTGTCGAGCGGCATCGTGTCGGGCACGATCTTGAGATCGCGCTTGATCCGCATGAGATCCGGATCCGGATCGTTCATGAGCCGCAGCATGTCCTTGATGTGAATGAGGCCGATGGCCTGGTCGAGGTGGCCTTTGACGAGCGGGAACCTCGTGTGCTTGCTTCCAATGGCAAGTTCGAGGGTTTTGTCGAACGGAGCGTCGGCATCAAGCACGATCACCTTGTTGCGGGGCGTCATCACGTCGCGCACCCACAGGTCGTTGAGTTCCAGGGCGTTGATGAGGATTTCTCGCTCGGTTTCGGTGACTTCCTTGGAGTTTCCGCTCTGGGTCACGAGCATGGCGAGTTCCTCGGCGGAGTGGGATTCCTCGCCATTCCCACGCGGGTCGATCCGGAAGATGCGGCGGACGAGGAAGTCCGATGCGCTATTGCAGCCCCGAACGACCCACTGGACGCACCAGTGGAAGGCGTCGATCGGCCATGCGAGCGCGAGTAGAATCGGCATCGCCCGGCGGATGGCGACCGTTTTTGGAACCAGCTCGCCGAGGATGACGTGCAGCAGGGTGAACCCGGCGAAGGCGATGCCCAGCGAGAGCACATAGACCGCGCCGGACGGCACGCCGGCGGCGGCCAGCAGCGGCGCGAGCAGCGCGCCGACGAAAGGCGCGCCGAGAAATCCGAGCGCCAGCGAGGAGAGTGTGATGCCGAGCTGGTTGGCCGAGAGATGGCTCTCGGGCCGGCTGA
>SLAV01000176.1 GCA_007126655.1 Haloferula sp.
GAATTCGCCATCCTCCCCGGCCACCTCGAAGTGGCTTGGCGGCTCGCCATCGCGCGTCGCCAACCCGCCGCCCACATGGTCGAACTCGATCTCCACCCCGCCATCCACCACCCGATACCCACGGAACAACGGCCCCGACTTCACCAGACCGTCGCGCCCGTACGAATCCGCCAGCGCCCACAACGCCAGCCTCCGCCCCACCTCCGACTTGTTGCCCGGGTGGATGTCGTCCAGGTCGCCGATGTCCAGCGTCACCACCATTCCGGTATGTGGGATCTCCAGCGTGCGCTGCTGCACCGCCCAGAACTCCGCCAGCTCTTCCGGGCGATCATTGCCATAGCGATACGGCGCGATCTGAACGAACAAAAACGGCATCTCCGGCGTGCGGAAACGGTCACGCCAACCCTGGATCAACGCCCGCTTCATGTGGAAATACTCCATCCCATCGCCGCGGTTCGACTCGCCCTGATACCAGATCGTCCCGCGCAGCGCATATGGCGCCAGCGGATGGATCATCGCCTGATATGTCCCCGCCTCCGCCCGATGACCCAGGCTCAACAACTCCGGCGCCTCCGGCATTCCGGTCGGGTCGCCGCCCGCATCCAGCATCCGCACCGCTTTCTCGCTCCACTCCTGCATCTCCACCGCGTAGGCGCGCAACAAGCGGCGGAATTCCGGCATCCCCGGGCTGCGCAAACGCCGGTGCGCCCGCACCTCCGCAAGCTCCCCGACCCCGTCGAAGCCCGTCTCGTCATCGATCCACGGCGCGATTGTCGAGCCACCCCACGAGCTGTTCACAATCCCCACCGGCACGCCCAGCTCCTCCACCAATTTCCGCCCGAAGAAATACCCCACCGCCGTGAGCCTCGGAGCCGTCTCCGGCGTCGCATGCGTCCATTCCCCATCAACCGTGAACTGCCGCTCATGATTCAACCTCTGCGGCACAGTGAAAACCCTCAACCCCGGCACCGGCCTTTCCGCCGCCATTTCCTGATCCTCCTCACGCGACTGACGGATCTGCCAGCCCATGTTCGATTGGCCGCTCGCCAGCCACACCTCGCCAACCAAAACATCCGCCACCTCCAACGTGTCCTCGCCGCTCGTCACCGTCATCACCCGCGGCTCCGCCTCCGCGTCCATCGCCGGCAGCGCCGCCTCCCAACGTCCGTCGCCATCCGCCGTCGCCACCGCACGATGATCGCCAAATGACACAACCACCTCCGCATCCGCCCCGGCCTTGCCCCACACCGGCACGTCACGACCGCGCTGGAGCACCGCCCCGTCACGGAACAACGGAGCCACAACCAAATCCGCCGCGAAAAGCGGAGTCGCCGAACACAGCAGGGAAATCAAAAACACACGCGTCATGCCGCGCATTCGCCATTACTCCGCGCTTCTTGTCAACATCCGGGATGCCGAATTTTCATCAATCCCACAAGTGCTGTCGGGAATTTCAAAAACACCGCCTTTTGAAGCTTGATGATCCATGACCCGCTGAATTGGATCACTCCCACGCCCGTGATTTACACGGAATTTCCCCATGAGCCTCCGCAAGCAGTTATCCGAGATCCTGCCCACACTACTGCCAGGCAATCCCGCGGATGCGATCAAGGGCACCGAACTGATCCGGCTCACCCGCCTCCAGCTCAAGGGAAACTACTCCGATGCATCCCTCCGCTACCACTTTTCCATCCTCTCCTGTGATCCGGCCTCCCCGATCGCCAAGGTCGAGAAGGGCCAGGGATACTACCGCCGCAGCGCGCAGCTTCCCGCCCTCTCCGGAGCCCGGGAGCTGATCTCACTCACCCAGGGCCGACTTGACGACCTCGGCCAGACCGATCCCGAGGCGGTGGACGAGGCCATGCTCCGCATCCGCAAGTTCCGCGCCGTCGCCCTCCGCTACTTCGAAACGAACGGCCGCTTTCCCTTTGCCTTCCGCGACGCATTCTCCAAGGACGCCCCCATCAGCAACCTCTGGAAATACCCCGAACTCGTCCTCGTCGATTGGGAAACCGGCGGCTCGCCCGACGAGGAAATGTCGCTCGACAAAACCATGCTCGACCTCAAACAGCGACTCGGCCTCGCCCCGTTCCGCCTCCACGCCGCACGCCTCCGCGTCCAGCCCTCCCTCGCCTCATACCGCGAGGATTTCTTCCAGACGCTCGCCGTCTCGCTCTGGGCACAGGGCGGCGAACTCCTCTACGCCGCGCCCGTCGAGGACGAGGCCCTCGCCGAGGCGCTGCGCCGCCTCTGCCTCGGATTCGGCATCGGCGTCACCTCGTTCGGCCTCACATCCGCCGTGCTCGACGACCTGCCGCGGCCCGCCAACATTCTCAACGCCCACCCGCGCGAGGCCGAGGCCATCATGGCGAAGCTCGACGTCACCCGCATCGCCGCGCCCGCCTCCCGCCCCCACGTCGATTGGAACTCGCTCAGCGCCATGGCCGCCGAATCCCCGGAAACCCGCGCCCTTGTCACCTGGCTCACCCGCTGCATCGACGGGCGCCGCGCCGAGCCATACAAGGATGACGCCTAGCGGCCCGTCCGCCACCCGCCCGTCATGAGTTGGAATCCCGCCTCCACCGCCATCGTCGGCTCGGGAGCCATCGGCATCTACTACGGCGCGCGCCTCGCCGCCGCCGGCCACGACGTCCGCTTCCTCGTCCGCTCCGATGCCGAAGCCGTCCGCACCCGCGGCCTGCACGTCGGAAGTGTCCACGGCGACATCGAATTGCCCGCCGTTCGCAGTGCCGAATCGCCCGAAGCCATCGGCCCGGTCGATCTCGTCGTCGTCGCATGGAAAGCCACCGCCAACCTCCACCTCGCCAACACCCTGCCTCCCCTCATGCACCCGCACACGCGGGTGCTCACCCTCCAGAACGGTCTCGGCAACTGCGAGGCGCTCGCCCGCGTTTCCGACCCGCGCCACATCCTCGGCGGATTGTGTTTCGTCTGCCTCAACCGCATCGCACCCGCCCGCGTCAGCCACACCGCCGGCGGCAACGTCGTCATCGGCGCGTGGCGGCCCGAAGCGCGCCAATGCGCCGCCGACCTCGCCGCAATCTGGAAATCCGCCGCCATCCGCGCCACCGCCACCCCGTGCCTCGCACAGGCCCAGTGGGAAAAACTCGTCTGGAACATTCCGTTCAACGGCCTCTCCATCGCCGAAGGCGGCGTCACCACCGACGCGCTCCTCGCCAACCCGCGCACCTGCGGCCGAATCCGCGAAATCATGCGCGAGGTCGTCCGCGCCGCCCGCGCCCTCGGCCATCCGCTCGATGACACCCTCGTCGAGCGCAACATCGAACGCACCCGCCCGATGGGTCCATACCGCCCGTCGAGCATGATCGACTACCTTGACGGCCGCGAGGTCGAGACCGACGCCATCTGGGCCGAACCCATCCGCCGCGCCAACGCGATCAGCACGCCAATGCCAGGCACAACGCGCCTGCTCGCCGCAATACGCCGCAGAATCGAATCCCGCGACGGCCCGTAAAAGGTGCCTCCGGCTCCTTTTTGTTCAGAACCAGCCCTTGCGCCCGTTCACGTAGGTTTTTACAAATTCGTCGTCGGTCTTCGTCAGATACAGGATTCCTTCGATCAACACAACGGCGGCCACCGCCATGCTGGGAATTCCGCACAGGAACCAGCCCACGATGAAGACCGCGAGCATGATGATTCCCTCAACGGTATAGCCGAGATAGAATTTATGCACGCCAAGGCTTCCCAGCAGAATGCCCAGAATGCCCGACACAAGCTTCTTCTCGGTACCCGGAATCTGGCCGCCCGGCGTGGGTGCGGCTTGTGCCGGTTCCGGCTCCGGCGCGGGCGGCTGGCCGGCGGCCGGCGGTGGCTGGGGGCTCTCGGGCGTCTCAGGCGTCTCGCCTTCCGGCTTTTGTTCAGGTTCGTTGGACATGATGATTCTTGTCTAGTAATTCCTCCCCCCCCGGCGCAAGCCTCAATCTCTCAATCTCTTATGAAACCTAGAATCACTCTCGCCGAGGCGGAACTGCCCGGCGGCGGCAATCTCATCCTCCAGTCCCATGACGGACGCATTGCAATCATTTCAGACGGCCACCAGATCTGCGGCCCGGCCACCCGCACCGGCGAGGAGGAACTCGCGCGCCTCGCATGCGCCCCATTCCGTCCCGTCCGCCAGCCGAAAATCTGGATCGCCGGGGCCGGCCTCGGGGCCATCGCCAAAACCGTCGCCGCCGAACTCACCCAGAAGCGCGGCCGCTTCATCGTCGCGGAACCCGCTGCCGCCATCCTCCAATGGCACCGAGACCACCTCTCCGACAGCCCGCTCGAATCCGACTCCCGCTTCGCCATCGAAACCGACGCCGGAACCGGCGCGCTCCACCAGCACGTCTCCTCGCTCCACGCAGTGATCGTTCATCTCGACGCCTCGCCCGACGGGGACGACGGACGCCGCCTCCCCGAAAACCCACGCTGGCTCGCCGCGGCCTATGAGGCACTGGTCACCGGCGGCCTCCTTGCCATCGGCGGCAGCCGTCCGCTTCCCGGCCTCTACCGTAAACTCCGCCGCCAGGGCTTCGATGTCGCCGACCACCTCGTCCCGTCATCCCTCGCTGCGAAGAAGCCCCGCATGCTCCCCATTCTCCTCGCGCGAAAGGGCCGATACCGGGGTTGATCCGCTGGCCGCCATGTGCTTGATTCCTCCGCCTTGCCAATTCCCCATACCAGATGAAACCAACTTTCGCCCCTGCGCTCGTCATCCTCGCCACCATTATCCCGAACGCCCTGATGGCGGAAAACGCCAGCGACAAACTCACCATCGAACCCGGAGCCTTCGTCATCCGCGAGACATTCACCGCACGCGCGTTTCCGTCCGATCCGATCCCCGTGACCATCGCCGCTGAATCATGGAGCGGCTTCAGGATCACTGACATCACCCCCCACGGGGCAAGCGTCTCCGAGGGTGACGTCCTGATCTCCTTCGACGGCAGGGAACTGCACCAGCGCATCGAGGACCTTGAAAAGGCTGTCGCGCGCCGCGAACACGAAATCGCCACCGCCACCCTCGAACTCGCAAACCTCCGCGAAACCGCCGACGAACGGCTCGACGCCGCGCGCCGCGCCGCCGAAGAAGCCGCAAACGACTACGAATATTACGTCGAAACCCGCCACCCCATCGACGTCGAAGCCTCCGAACAATCCGTCAAGCGTGCGAAACAACGCCTCCTCAGCACCAACGAGGAACTCGTCCAGCTCAAGCGCATGTATGAGGAGGACGACATCGTCGAGGAAACCGAGGAAATGATCCTCACCCGCCAGCGCGATTCCGTCGAAGCCGCCCAGTTCGCACTGCGCATGGAAAAACTCCAGCAGGAGCGCCGTGTCGGAACCACCCTGCCGCGCCATATCGAATCGCTCCGCGAAACCAAAAAACAAACCGCCCGCGCGCTCGCCACCGCCAAACAGGAAATTCCCAGGGCAGTCACCCTCAAGCAAGCAGCCGTCGAGGAAATGACGACCACCCAGGCGCGCGAGACCGACACCCTCGCCAAACTCAAGACAGACCGCGAATTCCTCGAAATCACCGCCCCGGCGGATGGCACGTTCTACCACGGGGCCATTGAAAACGGCGAGTGGACCACCGGCGAACTGCTCCGGCAGCTCGTCATCGGCGGCCGCCCGCCCGTCCAACGCCAGATCGCCACCTTCATTCCCGAGGGTGCCTCCATCGAATTCCACGCCCATCTTGAAGAGGCTGTCGCCCGCTCCATCGGAACGGAGAAACCCTCCGGCCTTGCAACCCTGACGGGCCGCGGCGACATCTCCATCCCCGTCACCGTCTCCGGCGTCTCGCCCGTCCCGACTCCAGCGGGCCGCCACCATGCCGTCCTCACCGCCGAGTGGCCGCAAGGGCCCCGCATCGCGCCCGGTGCCAGCGCAGAGGTCCATCTCATCACATACTCGCGCGAAGATGCGATTCTCGTCCCCGCCGACGCCCTCGAATTCGGACCCGACGGCTGGGAAATCGAAATCAAACTCGCCGACGGCAAAACCGAAATGCGAAATGTTACCCGCGGCCGCTCCCACAACGACCGGATCGAAATCCTCGATGGTCTCGAAGCGGGTCAAGTCATCGTCATGCCATGATCAAAATCACGTTCACCATCCTTGTCGGAATTTTTTCATGTGCGTCGATGCTCACGGCCGCACCCACGCGCGGCGGAGAATCCGGCCACCAGCGGTCCACCCTCGTCCCGCCTCCATCCGGCAGCCAGTTCCCGGAGGCCACCCCGGAACGCATCGACGCCGCCATTCGCGATGGCGTTTCGTTCCTCATTGAGGACCAGAATGCCAACGGATCCTGGGGCGGCCCCACCCAAACGAAAGGCCTCAATATCTACGCCCCCGCACCCGGCTCCCACCACGCCTTCCGCGCCGGAGCCACCGGGCTCGCCCTCTCCGGCATGATCGACGCCGCCGACACCCGGCCCGAAACCGAGGCCGCCATCAACCGCGCCGCCGAATGGGTCATTCGCGAACTTCCGAGACTCCGCCGCTCCGAAACCGGCGTCCTCTACAACAACTGGGGCCACGCATACGGCCTCCGCGCCATCACCCGCCTCAACCGCCACGACCCCGGGCGCCACGACACCTGGAAAAAACTCGCCGAACAGCAATTCGATTACATCCACCGCTTCGCCGAAGTCCACGGCGGCTGGGGGTATTACGACTTCAGCGACCTCAAGACCCAGCGCCCGTCCGGCATGCCCACCTCGTTCACCACCGCCACCGTCATGCTCGCCATGGCCGAGGCCGGAGAGGCCTTCGGCATCGATCCCGATCCCGCCGTCATCAACCGCGCCAAGCGATCCATCCGGCTCCAGCAGACGCCAGACTTCTCATACACCTACTCATTTCCCCATCGCTGGCGGCCCCGCGGCGACATCAACCGCCCCGCCGGCTCCCTCGCCCGCTCCCAGGTCTGCAACGCCGCGCTGCGCGTCTTCGGCTGCGACGCCATCACCGACGAGGTCATCACCACCTGGGCCGACCGCTTCCTCGCGCGCGAGGGCTGGCTCAGCATCGCCCGCAAGCGTCCCCGCCCGCACGACATCCACTTCCAGATCTCCGGCTACTTCTACTACTACGGCATCCACTACTTCGCCGAATCCGTCTCGCTGCTCCCCGCCGACCAACAGCCACCCTACGCCAGCGCCCTCGCCTCCATCCTTCTCGAGCGCCAGGAAAGCGACGGATCCTGGTGGGATTACCCGCTCTATGCATACCACAAACCCTACGGCACCGGCTACGCCCTCATGGCCCTCACCTGGTGCCGCGAGGTGCTGAACGGACAGGAGAGTGAGGCAAGAGGCAAAAAAGAAACGGACATGACCGAATAAGCCCAAAGGGATTGACACCCCTTCAGCCTTCCAGGCCGCCGGACATGAGGGTTTAGCGCATCTGACTTGGTCGTGTCTCTTGCACAACTCCATTCTAGACTACGACCTCGGCTGGCCCCCTCGCAAAAAAACCGCCAGGCGATGCGGCTTCTGGTTTTCCCCCCGGAAACCAGCGTGCTCGCAGCAGCCTGGCGGCGAACGCCAGTAGGGATTCCCTCGGCGCTCTACTGAACCATAGCCGGATTGCCGACCGGATCCATGAGACGGATTCCCGATTGTCTGTCGGAATTATTCCGACAAATGCCGGTAGATGCTTGTCATTCGACCAGATTGTGCTTGATCGCGTAGCGTGCGACTTCCACGTCGGAGTCCAGCGAGAGCTTGTCAAGCATCCGGCTGCGGTATGTGAATACGGTTTTCGCACTCAACGAGAGGCGGGCGGAGATTTCCTTCACGCTCAGGCCTAAGGCGATGAGCCTCATGACCTCGAACTCCCGCGCGGAGAGCGATTCGTGGGGTGGGGCGTCACCGCGGCGGCTGAGACCGGCGGCGAGCAGCTCGGCCTGGCTGGGGGTGATGTGGCGGCCGCCGGCCAGTGCCCTGGCGACCGCGTCGAGCAGTTCCTCGGTGACCGCGCTTTTGTGGATGTAGCCGCTCGCGCCCGCCTTGAAAGCGCGCAGCGCGTATTCGCATTCGGAATACATGCTGAGAACCAGCACGGGCAGCGTCGGCTTGATTTTCTTGATCTCGGTGAGTGTCTCGATGCCGCAGCGGCCCGGCATGTTCAGATCGAGCACCACAAGATCCCATTCCTGGCGGTAAACGGCCTCCAGCGCCTGCGCGCCGTTGACGGCCTCGCCGCATTCGCATCCGGAGTAGCCGTCCTCCAGCAACTGTCGCAGGCCGTTCCGGACGATCTGATGATCGTCGGTGATGAGGAAGCGTGGGGGTTTGCTGGATTTCATGAGCGGGATTCCTGAAAAGTCAGGGTGGCGTTGGTACCTTTTTTGGGTGCGGGCCTGATCTCGAGGGTTCCACCCAGCAGGGCGGCGCGCTCCATCATTCCGAGGATACCGAGCGAAGCCGCGTCGCGCATGGTTTGCTCCGTGATGCCCGCGCCGTTGTCGCTGACGGTGATGGCACAGCCCGAATCCCGGCGCATCAGATTGATCGTGACCATGTCCGCGCCGGAGTGGCGCGCCACGTTGGTAAGCAGCTCCTGGACGATCCGGAACACGTGGGTCTGCTTTTCGGGCGGCAGCCGGATGCTTTCGAGCAGCGTGTTGAATTGGCACTCGATGCCGAACCGCTTGGTGAAACGCCCGGCCTCGAAGCGCAGCGCGGGCACAAGCCCGAGGCGGTCGAGGATGTCCGGGCGCAGGTCGTGGGCGATCTCCTGAATCGATGCGAGAATGGAGTTCGCAAACGAGTCGGTCTCATCGAGTTTTTCCCGTAAGACGCCATTATCCGTGTGGCTCCCGTTCTCGCCGCGCAGCCTTTGCCCGATCCATCTGAGGTTCATTTTCATCCCGGTGAGCAACTGGCCGAGCACGTCGTGCACCTCACGGGAAATCCTGGCCCGTTCCTCCTCGCGCGCCTCCTCGATGTGGTTGAGCAGCGCGCGCAGGCGCGCCCGCGATTCGAGAATCTCCTGTTCCACCTCGCGGCGCCTCGTGATGTCGCGGATCGTCACAAGCAGGCGGGGCCGCCCGCCGATGGTCGTTTCCAGGCACACCACTTCGGCCCAGAATGTGGCGCCATCGCTCCTCAGGCACTGTTTTTCATTCGGCGGGTGACCGGATTCGGGGGCCGCAGCCAGCGACTCTCCGGTGGCCGGAGCCTCACACCAGTCGCGGCCGTCCGCGGCGAGATCCGGCAGGCGGAGCCCAACCAAGGCTTCCGGCTTGCGGCCGAAGAGCGTCCCCGCCGTCCAGTTCGCGCTGAGGATTTCCCGCGTTTCCGGGTCGGTGATGATGATGCCGTCGCCGACCGCGTTGTAGATCGTCCGGATCTGGTCCTCGCGTTCCGCGAGTTCGGACTGCGAGCGCTCCAGCCCGGTGAGCATGCGCTTCATCAGCGACCAGAGCAGGAGCGACGTGGTGAAAACGAAGAACAGCCCCTTGCCGACGTTCACCCACACGATGTTCTGGTAGTCCTCAAGGAAATGAAACACCGTGCGGTCGCTGGCGAAGATCCACAGCGATGCGAAGCCGGCGTAGATCAGCGAGATCCGCCAGGCATGGCGCTGCCACGCCGACCTGCGCGGGCGGCCGGATGTCGGGCACTCGGTGGAAGCATTCATGGAATCGGAAAACGGGCTGGTTCGGCAGTAACTCGGTTACACTAGCATTTTTCCGGCGGGCATGGCAATACGGGAAGACGCGATTAGACACGCCTGAGTGGATTTCGGGATGATTTCCGCCCCGCGGCGTCTCTATTGAATGTGACACCCACCCAAAACACGCACTCCATCATGACTTTCCGCTTCCTTTCCGCGCTTTTTCTCTTCCTCGCATCCGCCGTCCCGGCCGCCGCGCAGGTCGGCCTGCCCTTCGGCGGCGAAGGCGACAAGTCCACCCCGCGCATCGTCTCCGAGGTCGAGACCTTCGCCCCAGGGGACACCATCAGCGTGGCGATCGCCCTGAAGCATCCCGACGAGTGGCACAGCTATTACAAGAACTCCGGGGGCATCGAGCTGCCACTTTCGGTGGAGTGGATGCTGCCGGAGGGCTTCACCGCGGGCGACATCCAGTGGCCCGTGCCGCAGGTGAAGGAGGGATTCCTGGGCAAAAGCTTCATCTACGAGGGCGAACCGGTGTTCGTGATCGACATCGGCACGCCCGGCGGCCTGGAGACCGGGGAGGAATTCACCATCACCGCCGCCGCCGCCTGGCAGATCTGCAAGGAAACCTGCATCGACGAAAACGCGGAACTCACCCTCACCCTCGTCTCCGCCGGGCAAACCCGGCCGGATCCGGATGCCGAATCCCTCTTCGCCCGCGCCCGCGACGAGCAGCCGGTCCAGCCGGGCGACGGTTGGGAAATCACCGCGCATTCCGACGGCGCGGACGTCACGCTGCGCATCGACCCCGGGGATGACGCGCCGGAAGGCTTCGAGGCCGCGGACTTCGTGCCCGATGTGCAGTTCCTCACCTCCGCCGGCGACGGCGGCTCGATCACGCGCGACGGCACCGCCTGGGTGCTTGAGATTCCGCGCAGGACCCGGGATTTCATGGATGAGGAAATCCCGCAGGGCGACGCGTTCTCGGGCGTCCTGATCGACGGCGAGGGCCGAGGCATCGCGGTGCCGGAGACGGCGATCGGGGTCGAGGCCGCGCCGTTGGAATCGCTCGACTTCGGCAGGCTGCTGTCCGTGCTCGGCGGCATGTTCCTCGGCGGGCTGATCCTCAACCTGATGCCGTGCGTGTTTCCGGTGATCGGCATCAAGATCATGGGATTCGTCCAGCAGGCCGGCGAGGACCGGAAGAAAATCATCCTCCACGGACTCGTCTTCACCGTCGGGGTGCTCGCGTCGTTCTTTGTCGTGGCGGGACTCCTTTTCATGGTGCGCCAGGCGGTCGGCGGCGAGGCGGTCGGCTGGGGATACCAGCTCCAGCAACCCTGGGTCGTGCTTTCGCTGATGCTGCTGATGTTCCTGCTGGCGATGAACCTGTTCGGCGTCTTCGAGATCGGCACCTCGGCCACCTCCGTCGGCGGATCGCTTCAGACGAAGCAGGGGATGGGCGGTTCCTTCTTCTCCGGCGTGCTCGCCACCGTCGTCGCCACGCCGTGTTCCGGTCCGTTCCTCGGGGCCGCCATCGGGGTGGCCGTGGGGCTGCCGGCGTTCCAGTTTTTCGCCGCATTCACCGCGATGGCCCTTGGTCTGGCCACGCCCTATCTCGTGCTCTCGATCTTCCCGCGGCTCGTGGACATGCTGCCGCGGCCCGGGGCGTGGATGGAGAGCTTCAAGCAGGCGATGTCCTTCCTGCTCTTCGCCACCGCGGGCTACCTGCTGTGGGTGTATGCGCTGCTGATCGGCCTGGAAAACCTGCTCACGCCGATCTTCGGACTCAGCTCGGTGGCCATCGCCGGCTGGATCTACGGGCGCTGGTGCCCGCCGCACCGGAAATCCGGCACCCGCAGAACCGGCCTCGCCTTCACCGTGCTGACGGCCGCCGCCGGCATCCTGATGCTCAAGCCGCCGCAGGAATCCGAACTCGTCTGGCAGGAATGGTCGCCCGAAACCGTGGAGGCCCTTCACGACGAAGGCCGCCCGGTGTTCATCGACTTCACCGCCGCCTGGTGCGCCACCTGCCAGGTCAACAAGCGCATCGCCTACACCGGGGAGGTCGTCTCCATCATGAACGACCGCGGCATCGTCGCCCTGGTGGCCGACAAAACCCGGCCCAACCCGGTCATCGACGCCCGCCTCGAGGAACTCGGCCGCACCGCCATCCCGGTGAACGTGCTCCACGTCCCCGGCGAGGAACCCGTCATCACGCCGGAAATCCTGCGTCCGTCCTACCTGATCGACCTCTTCGACGAGCACGTGCCCGCGGAGGAGTGAGAATGGGCCGCCGGACCACCGGTTCCGGATAGTTGGCCGGGCGACGGCGCGTATCGTGTTTCAGACATGAACGCGCTCAAAGCATCCGTCCTGCTCGCCGCGATGGCGGCGGTCGTTCCCGCCACCGCCGGCCAAACCCACATCATCCGCGACGACAAACCGGCCGAAAGCTGGGACGTCGCCCATCCCGTCGGCAACGGCCGCCTCGGGGCCATGCCGTGGGGCGGCTTCCCGGAGGAACGAATCCTCATCAACGAGGAAACGATCTGGGAAAACCGCGGCGGGAAAAAAATC
>SLAV01000235.1 GCA_007126655.1 Haloferula sp.
CGGCCGGTCATGCGCCCTGCCTTGACCTTGCGGCGTCGGCTGGTGCAGGGTGTGGGGCGCGCGGGCGCACATCCCCCGCGCGCTAACGATCAACGATGAATACCCGCCCGTTTTCCAGCCCGATGCTTGATGGCCCCGACCGCGCGCCCAGCCGCGCGATGCTCTACGCCGTCGGATTCAAGAAAGAGGATTTCTCCAAACCCCACATCGGCGTCGCCTCCACCTGGAGCGAGGTCACCCCGTGCAACGTCCACATCGACAAGCTCGCCGAAGAATCGAAAAAAGGCGTCGATGCCGCCGGCGGCAAGGCTGCCATCTTCAACACCATCACCATCTCCGACGGCATCTCCATGGGCACCGAGGGGATGAAATACTCGCTCGTTTCCCGCGAGGTGATCGCCGACTCGATCGAGACGGTCGTCGGCTGCGAGGGCATGGACGGCTTCGTCGCCATCGGCGGCTGCGACAAGAACATGCCCGCCTGCGTGATGGCCATGGCGCGCATGAACCGCCCGTCGGTCTTCGTCTATGGCGGCACCATCCTGCCCGGCTGCGCCAGCATCAAGGGCGAGGAGAAGGATCTCGACATCGTCTCCGTTTTCGAGGCAGTCGGCAAACACGCCAACGGCGAGTTCGACGACGCGGAACTCGAAACCGTCGAGTCCTGCGCCATCCCCGGCCCCGGATCCTGCGGCGGCATGTACACCGCCAACACCATGGCCTCCGCCATCGAAGCGCTCGGCATGTCGCTGCCCAACAGCTCCGCCCAGGCCGCCATATCCGATGACAAGATGAGCGATTGCTTCGATGCCGGAGCCGCCGTGATCAACATGATCAACCTCGGCATCAAACCCCGCGACATCATGACGAAGGAAGCCTTCGAGAACGCCATCACCGTGCTCATCGCCCTCGGCGGCTCCACCAACGCCTGTCTCCACCTCCCCGCCATGGCCCACGCCGCCGGGGTGGACATCACCATCGACGACTTCGCCCGCATCGGCGAACGCGTGCCGGTCCTCGCCGACCTCAAGCCCTCCGGCAAGCACGCCATGGCCGACCTCGTCCGCATCGGCGGCACCCTGCCGCTCATGAAGATGCTGCTCGATGCCGGTCTGCTCCACGGCGACTGCATGACCGTGACCGGCTGCACGCTCCGCGAAAACATCGAGAAACTCGCCAAACCCTACCCCGAGGGGCAGACGATCATCATGCCGCTCGACAACCCGATCAAGAAGGACAGCCACCTGCGGATCCTCCGCGGCAACCTCGCTCCCGAGGGCGCCGTCGCCAAGATCACCGGCAAGGAGGGCCAGGAGTTCACCGGCAAAGCCCGCGTGTTCGATTCCGAGGACGCCGCGATGAAATCCATCCTCGCCCGCGAGATCGTCAAGGGCGACGTCATCGTCATCCGCTATGAAGGCCCGAAAGGCGGCCCCGGCATGCGCGAAATGCTCGGCCCCACCAGCGCCATCATGGGCCTCGGCCTCGGCAAGGACGTCGCCCTCATCACCGACGGGCGCTTCTCCGGCGGCAGCCACGGCTTCGTCGTCGGCCACATCACCCCCGAGGCGTTCTCCGGCGGCACACTCGGCCTGCTCCGGGACGGCGACACCATCACCATCGATGCCGGGAAAAACCGCATCGACGTGAACCTCGACGACGCCGAACTCGAAGCCCGCAGGGCCGCCTGGCAGCGCCCCGCCCCGCGCTACACCCACGGCGTGCTCGCCAAATACGCCAAACTCGTCGCCACCGCCAGCGAAGGCGCGGTGACCGACAAGGATCTCTGATTCGCCTGCGGATGAGTCCGTCGTGCGTTCGCGGCAGCGCGGAAGAGCCGCCGGGCCTGTGCAACGCCTGTTTTTACATTGGCGGATCCCGCCTTGCGGGACCGACCCATCAGCATGCAAAGCCGATAAAGATTCGTTTGCCGTTGTTCCACTGACCAATCATCCGTCGGTCGCAGTGGATTTGTCGCTGGTTGCCCCTTTTTTATGCACCCTGCATCGAGAGATGACATGATATTTTATTGACGCCACCCGGGGGAATGTAGGTAAATCGTACTCATTCACATCAAGCCCATGATTTGGTGATTCAGCGAATGGAAAACGAATCGCCTTCAATTCACAAGAACCCCACAAACCCATGAAAACAGCAAGCAAACCCACAATAGGTTCCACCGTGCTCCTTGCACTCGGAATCAGCCTCACAGGATGGGCGCAGACGCCTGTTCCAATTGAAAACGCCGGATTCGAGACGCCCGTGCTCGATGCTGGAGACTTCCTCCCGGCGACTCCCCCTGGTTGGACGGAAGTTGGCAACCCGGCGTCCATCGGTGTGCTGCATCCGTCGGTTCAGGAATTCAGTGCCGGCGCGCCGGAGGGTGACAACGTCGCGTTCGTCGGCGGGCAGGACGACGGCGACGGCATCTCACAGGTGCTTTCCGGAGCCGCCGGGGTGCTCAACCCAGACGCCGAATACACCCTCACCGTCGAGGTGGGAAACTCCGGTGAGCTCGATTTCGAGGGCTACCGCGTGCAACTGCTCGCCGGCGGGGTCGTGCTCGAAGAGGATGACAACACGCTGAGTCCGGCGAACGGCACCTTCGAGACCTCCACGGTAAACTACACTTACGATCCGGACGAGCACGGGTCGCTCCTCGGCGAACCGCTCGAAATCCGGTTGCTGAGCAAGGCGGAGGCCATTGGCGAGGTCAATTTCGATGACGTTCAACTGACCGTGGAATTCATGGAAAACCTGAACCCGCCCGTGATTACCGGTCAATCACCGGAGCATCAGGCGGCTGGTGTGTCCCCCGGTGTGTCCATCGTGGCGACCTTCGATCAGTTGCTGGTGCCCGGCACCGGCGATATCACGATCCAGGACTTGACCGACGGTTCGACGACCCAGGTCATTCCGGTAACCGATGAAGAGCAGGTTCTGATCGAAGGCAGCGTCCTGGCCATCACCCCCGGGACCACGTTGGCCGCTTCCACGGAATACGCCGTGCAGATTCCATCCGGCATCGCCTTGAACAACAGTGATGTGGAGATCGAGGGAACCTCTGGCACGGATTGGACGTTCACCACGGGGAATCTTGCGTCCCAGCTCGGCATCCTGGACCTCGAAGCCGACGGTGGACTGAATCCCGGCACCGGCGAACCCTGGAAAGTCGCCGACAGATATCACCTGGTTTACGTCACAAGCGATGAGACCAACGCCGAATCAACCGACATCGCCGACTACAACGCATTCGTGCAGCAGGACGCCGACAGCCAGAACATCACGGTCAATGGCGGCACCG
>SLAV01000383.1 GCA_007126655.1 Haloferula sp.
ATCCTGCGCACCGCCACCGGGCAAGCCGAGATCGACCACATCCGCCAGGCCCTCAACCAAGGGCATTATCTGAAAGCCGGACGCCCTGCCGGGCACGTGCTCTGGCTCCAGAAGAACACACCGGCACCCTCTACAAGGCCACCAACTGGCAGCCACTCGGCTTCACCAAAGGCCACAAAAGGCACCGCCGCGACTTCTATCAGGACACCGGCAAACCCAAGCACCTCTGGGTTCGGCCGTTGAAAAAAGACGCCCTCGCCCTGCTTGCCCGCCCCGGAATCCTGCCTCCCGCCCACCAGGCCGCCATCGCCGACGGCGACACCGCGGGCGCGCGCTGCGCCCTCAAATGCGCCGAATTGCGCACCCTGCGCCAAGCCCTCGCCGGGCTGACCGACACCCGCAGCCCGAAATCCCGCCGCCATCCCTTCAGCGCCATGCTCAGCCTGCTCGTCTATGGCCTGCTCTGCGGCGCCCAGGACGTCAAGGCCATCTGGGAGAGAGGCAGCGGCGAACTCAAAACCCAGACGCGCTACTTCGTCACCAGTCTTGAGCGGGAAGAGCGAAGCGCCCCGCAGCTCGGAGAGGCAATCCGGGGTCATTGGTCGGTGGAAAACATTGCTCTTTGCAGGGGCGCGGTCGCGCGGCATGCTCACGTCCGGCTAAAAGCATGTCTGAATCGGAAAAGACACTCATCGACCTCGCGCTCGCGGAGGACATCGGCACGGGCGACGTGACGTCGCGATATTTCATCCCCGGGGACCGGACGGCGCGGGCTTTCGTGACGGTGCGGACTCCCGGCGTGCTTTCCGGTGTGGAAGTCGCGGCGCGGGTTTTCGCCACCGTGGACCGCTCGCTCCAGATCGAGGTGATGGTGGAGGACGGCAGCCGGGTGGCCGGCGGCGCGATGGTCTTGAAAGTGGAGGGTCCGGCGCGTCCTCTGCTCACGGCGGAGCGCACGGCCCTCAATTTCCTCCAGAACCTGAGCGGCATCGCCACGCTGACGGCGAGATACGTCGAGGAAACGCGCGGTACCGGCTGCCGCATTCTCGACACGCGGAAGACCCTGCCGGGATACCGCCATCTTGCGAAACGCGCGGTGGCGCACGGCGGCGGGGCGAACCACCGCATGGGCCTTTACGACCGCGCGATGGTGAAGGACAACCACCTCGTCGCCGAAGGCGGGCTCGACGCGCTGCGGGAGGCGATCCGCCACCTCAAGCACGACCATCCCGGCGTGGAGGTGGAGCTGGAGGCGGATTCCCCGGCGCAGGTCCGCGAATTCCTCACGCTCGACGGCGTGGACCACCTGCTGCTGGACAACATGACGCCCGCCGGGCTGCGCGAGTGCGTCGAAATCCGCGGCTCCGCGCGCAAGCCGATGCTGGAGGCCAGCGGCGGCGTCACGCTCGACCGCGTGGCGGAAATCGCGGCCACCGGGGTGGATTTCATTTCCGTTGGCGCGCTCACCCACTCGGCCCCGGCGCTGGACATCGGGCTGGATTTCCACCCCGTCTGACCGGAATCGGTGCCTGCGGGCGAAACGTTCGGACCATGCAAGACGCGCCATCCACCACGATGCGGGAGGAATTCGCGGACACGGCGGCCGGGCTGCCCGAACCCTTCCGGCTGTGGCTGCGGGGATCGTGCGCCTCGACCAACGACGAGGCCCGCGCGCTCGGGGAATCCGGCGCGGCTACCGGCGCGGTGGTGGTGGCCGACGTGCAGACGGCCGGGCGCGGACGCCGCGGCGCGGCCTGGTTCGGCGCGCCGGGCGAGTCGCTCATGTTCTCGATCCTGTGGCGGCCCGATGAGCCGAAACCGCTGTGGCCCAGGCTGGCGCTGGCCATGGGGCTGGCGGTGGCAAATGCGTGCGAACGGTTCGTCCCGATCACCGGCCTCAAGTGGCCGAACGATGTGTGGATCCGCGGGCGCAAGGTGGCGGGCATCCTGGTGGAGGCGGGGGAGGATTTCGTGGTGGCGGGCGTCGGCATCAATGTGAACACGCATCGGTTTCCCGACGGGATCGCAACGCAGGCGACCTCGCTCGCGTGTGAGGCTGGTTTCCAGCCGGAGCGCGCGGCGGTACTGGCGAGCGTGCTGGAGCGTTTTTCCAACCATGCCGGGCGCATCGGCCGCGGCTTTGATGAGATCGTCGCGGCAGCGCGCCAGCGGTGTGTGCTGGCGGGCGGCGCGGTGGTCCTGCGGACGCAGACCGGCGAACTGCTGCGCGGCCAATGTGACGGCATCGGCCCGGCGGGGGAACTGCGGGTGCGCCATGGCGAACGCGTGCTGGAAATCCTGCAGGCGGACGACGTGAGGCCGGTGCCGAATGGATGAGAGCGGAGGCGCTGTTTCATTCACCCCGCGCGGACGCGGACCGCCCGGAGGATCGGTCCGTGCCGTTTTGCCCCGAAAGGCAGGGACGCATCCTCCGATGCGTCCGGTGCGTGGGGAGCGTAAATGAATGTGGGCGGAAGCGCTTTTCCGATCCACCAGGCGTGGGCTTTGTTCCGGAATCAGGAATCGGTGTCGAGCGCTTCGAAGATGGCGCGCATCTGGAGCGGCAGGTCTTTGGGCAGGCGCGAGGTGATGAATTGGCCGTGGACCGCCACGGGCTGGTCCTTGTAAGTGCCGCCGGCCTCCTCGACCTCGGTGCCGACGCCACTGAAACAGGCGATGTCCACGCCTTTGACTAGCCCCGCCGTGACGAGAATCTGCGGACCGTGGCAGACCGCGGCGATCGGGCGACCGGTTTCCGCGAAGGCCTTCACCGCGCTGATGACGTCGTCATTTTCGCGGAGCGTGCCAGGAGCTCTGCCGCCCGGGAGGTAGAGGATGTGATAGTCGGTGACGTCCACCTCCGACAAGCGCTTGGTATCGAGCATGATGTGGCCGCCGTATCCCTGAATGTCGCCGCCTTCGGGCGAGGCGACGGTCACGTCGAAGCCCTCCTCGGTGAAGCGGTAGAAGGGGTAGAAGGTTTCCATGTCGTTGAAGCCGAACCCGGTGACGATCAGGGCCTTCATGCCCGCGCGCTGTTCGGGAGCCACGGGCACGTAGATGCCTTGTGCGCCACCACCGGCGACGGGACCTTCGGTGTGGATTTCATCGGCATGGACCGGAGCAAGCGAGAAACACGCGACGCTTACGGCGGAAGCGGCCAATTTCATTAGAAGCGGACGATGGCATGTGGTTTGTTTCTTCATGACCTGATAACCTTTCGATAGGAACCGCAGCCTGTCAAAAAAAGGCCGGGATTTTCACAACCCGCAACCCGTACGTCCGGCCAGGCGGATCATTTCGCGCAGGCGGTCGTTGAATCCGGTGGCGGCGGCGAGCGCGCCGGTGTCGAGATGGAGGCGGTAGCGCCAGTGGTAGGGCATGATGGACGGGACGTTGACGCGTTCGTCGTCCGGGTTTTCGCGGCGCAGCGATTCGTCCATGGCGAGCAGATCCTGGATTGGGAAAACCGCCCACATGGCGGGGGATTCGAGATGCATGGAGATGATGGCGGCGGCGGTTTCGCCGTCCAGTTCCGGTGCGGGGAAGGATTTGCCGAAGAAGCGCCAAAAGAAGCGGGCGGCCGCGTGCGGATCATGACGCCACCACATGCGGAGCGTCGGCATGTCGTGGGTGGACGGCGAGACGACGGCGGCGTGGCCGACCTCCGCGAGGTCGAGGAACTCGGTGGCGGATGTCTTGGGCATGCGCTGGATTTCGAGCGTGAGGATGCCGAGTTCGCGCAGCACGCCGGGCAGGCATGCGGGGACCATGCCCAGATCCTCGCCGCACAGCAGCATCGGGCTGGCGGCGCGCATCACGGGGAGGAGTTCCAGGGCATGGGCCTCCCACAATCCTTCCTGGCGGTGGTGGAAGTAGTCGTTGGAGAGATCGGTGAGTTTTTCCCGCTGGTCGGCGGGAAGGTCTCGGAAAGAAAAAGTGTCCCACATCGCGCAGCGCGGGTGGAACAGGGTGCCTCCGGAGCCGGGGTGCTCGTGGAAAAGCACTTCGGCGGCGCAATCGAGCAGGCCCAGGCGCAGTTTGTCGGCGCGGGCGCGGCCGGCCGGGTCGGCGTGGGAGTGGCCGGCGAAGTGGTCCTCGATGAGCCGCTGGGTGGCGACGTGGTCGCGCGGCTTCCAATATCCGCTGCCGCAGGGTTCGAGGAAATACTCGCGGGCCACGCCGGCCTCCGGGCCGAAGCGCTCTTCGAGGTGGGCGTCGCGGATGTAGGGCCGGCAATACCTGAGGAAATCGAACCCGATGCCGCGGGCGCGGATTTCATCGATGTGGACGGGGCGGGCGGGGTCGAAGCATCCCATGACGCCCTGCGTGTGCTCCACCGGAATGCGCCAGATGCGGAAGAAGCCGAGGATGTGGTCGATCCGGTATGCGTCGAAGTAGCGGCTGAGTTTCGCGAAGCGGGCGCGCCACCATGCGAAATCGTCGCGGCGCATGGCGTCCCAGTTGTAGGTCGGGAACCCCCAGTTCTGGCCTTTCGCGGCGAAGGGGTCGGGCGGCGCGCCGGTCTGCGCGTCGAGGTCGAAGAGGTGCGGGGCGGTCCAGGCGTCCACGGACAGGCGGTCGATGCCGATCGGCAGGTCGCCCTTGAGCGCGATGCCGCGGCGGTGGAGGTGCGCCACGGCGTCGGCGAACTGGAGGTCGAGTTCGCATTGGAGCCAGATGTGATAGGCCATGGCGGGCCAGCGCGGGTGATCGCCGGCGGTCCACGCTTCGATGTCTTCCGCGCGGTAGGTGGCGTGTTGACGCCACTTGCGGAAGTCGGCGGTCTTGAATTCGCCGCGCAGGACGCAAAAGGCGGCGTAGGGAACCAGCCAGTCGCGGTTCGCGGCGAGGAACGACCGGAACCCTTCGGCACTGGTGATGCGCTCGAAATCCGCCTCGAAGGCGGCCCGGGTGAGGCGGGATTTCGCGGCCACCACCGCCTCGTGGTCGATTTCAGCCGGCGCGTTGAGTTTTTCGCGCAGCTCCGGGATCCGTGCGGCCTCCCGCTCCGGGATCGCGGCGAGCCGCAGGTCGGTGACGCGCAGGTAAACCGGGTGCAGTGCGAAGACGCTGATGGCGGAGTAGGGGTAGGAGTCGGTCCAGTCCCCGGCGGAGGTGGTGTCGTTGATCGGGAGGATCTGGATGAGCTTGAGGCCGGTGTCGGCCGCCCAGTCGGCGAGCGGGACGAGGTCGGCGAATTCGCCGATGCCGAGGGAGCCGCCGGAGCGCAGCGAGAAAACCGGCACCGCGACGCCGGCGGCGCGGATTTGCTGGGAGGGTGTGCGGTGGTAGCGCTCGCAGGAAACGGTGGTGAGCTGGCGGGCGGCGTGGCGGTGCGGGGCGAACGCGCGGTTTTCCCCGCATTCGAGCGTGGTCGCGGATTTTTCCCCGGGATCGTAGAGGCCGAATTTGAATTCGACGCGGGTGTCGGCGGGCAGGGTGAGGCGGGTTTCCCAGAGGTTCGGGGCGGATGCCGGGCGGAGCGGCTCCGCGCGTTTCCAATCCCATTCGCCGAGCGCGTCGCAGCCGCCGAGCAAACAGGGCACCCGCCCGGCGGGAACCGCGGCCATGTGCAGGGTGATGTGGTGGGTGGCGTCTTCCGACGGCGCGGGCGTGTCCGCAGGCGCGGCGCGGGGTGCGGAGCCGGATGCGTATGCCTGGGTCTCGTAAAGGTGGTCGTCGGTGCCCGCGGAGCGCCAGTCGTCCAGGCGGACGTGGGCGTCGTGACTCTCCGGGTCGATGGCGACCTTGCGCGGCGCGTTCCATTCGTCGAGCCGGGCCTGGTTGTGCTCGCGGCGGAGCTGGTAGTGGTATTCCAGTTCGACCGGGTGGGGGGAGCGGACATCGAACGAAGTTTCCCAATGTTCGGGGCCGCGCCATTCCATTGCCTTGGTTTCGCGGAGCACGAGGCCGGATTCCGGATCACGCACGGCCAATACCAGCCACAACGACTCGCCGGGGACAGTGTGGTAGGCAACACGGAAGATCAGCTTCATCACGGACGGTTTGCTCGGGAAACGCAGCGCGACGCGCGCATCCGCTCCGCGGTCACGAGCGCCTGGAAGCGGGCGAAGTCCTCCTCGCGGGTCGATGAGAGCATGCGGTATTGATATTCCGGCCAATGTTCGGTTTCCGCCAGCGCGTTGCGCATCCGCAGTTGGATCGTTTCCTCGCTGTCGGTGGCGCGCCCGGAAAGGCGGGACCAGAGTTCCTCCTCGTCGGCCGGCATGACGAACAGATCGACCAGCGCGCGCTGGATCACCGGATCCCCGCACCCGCGGACCTGGGCGGCTCCCTGCACGTCGATGTCCATCACCACGTCCCGGCCTTCGGCGAGCGGGCCGGTGGCCTCGGATGTGAGCGTGCCGTAGAAATTGCCGTGGACCTCGGCATGCTCCAGGAAATCCCCGGCGGCGAGGCGGCTCTCAAACGTCCCGCGTGTCAGAAAGTGGTAGTCCCTGCCATCCACCTCGCCGGGGCGCGGTTCGCGGGTGGTGCAGGAAATCGAATAATGGGCCTCGCCGAGATCGGCGAGCCGCCGGCAAAGCGTCGTCTTCCCCGACCCCGAGGGGCCGGAAACCACAAGCAGGATCCCGGTGCGCTGCGACATGCCCCGACCCTGACGCCGATCCCCCCCGGATGGAATCGAAATATCCCGCGCCCCGGAGCATCAATATCCCGCATGCGGGTATCTTCCAGGAAATTTAATATTTACCGACATGCCCGACCCAGACGCCGCCACCCACCGATGAAATCGAAATTTCCTACGGCTCGGTAAATATCTTCCAGGACGGCATAGCGCTTGCAACCACGATCAGTCCCGACCTGCGGCGGCCGGTTCTTCTTCTCATCTTCTTCGCACGGAATGATCACCAAAAGCGCGTTGCGCCTCGATACTGGATTCCAACGCGATAAACCCAGCGGCTCGTCTGCCAGCTGGGGCAAACGATCCGGCAACGATTATCCTTTCACCTTCTGTTAGGACAAATAATGTCGCGATCGCGACATTATTTGTCCCACCGAATGGAGCAACGTGACACATGTTGCCATGAAAATCACCATGAAAATCATGATTGATGTGATGATTGGCGGAATTCTTCTTGGATTCGGCTTGGCAGGGGGGCGGACGAGCGCGCCATATTGTGCCGCACCGGAATCCGGGTGCGTCGCAAATCCGTGTGTCGGAGCGACCGCCGGCGATTCGCATCATCCCACCGTCCCCATGGCCGAAGACGACTTGTTTGCATCCACCGCCGCTGCGGACGATCCACTAGAGCGGATCCTCGGGCTGCGCCGCGAAGTCGAACGGCACGACCGGCTCTACTATCAGCAGGCCGCGCCGGAGATCACGGACGCCGAATACGACGTGCTTTTCCGGGAACTCGAGACTCTGGAGAAAAAACACCCCGAGCATCAGGATCCCGATTCGCCGACCCGGCGCGTCGGCGGCGCGCCGATCGAGGGCTTCACCCAGGTGACCCACCTCGAGCCGATGCTCAGCATCGACGACGTTTTCCAGCTCAAGGACGCGCCCGAACCCGCCGCCGAACTCATCGCGTTCCACAAGCGCCTCGCGAAGTCGCTGGGGCGGGAGGACGTTGCGGTGACCGTGGAGCCGAAGATCGACGGCGTCGCCGTTTCTCTGCTGTATGAGGACGGGAAACTCAGATACGCGGCCACCCGGGGCGACGGAACCACCGGCGACGACATCACCCACAACATCCGCACCATCCGGTCGGTTCCGCTCGCCCTCGCCTCCGATCGGGCGGCGGTCCCGCCGCGGATGGAGATCCGGGGGGAAATCTTCATGCCCATCAGTGCGTTCGCGGCGATGAACGAGGCTCGCGACGAGGCCGGCCTTCCCGCCTTCGCCAACCCGCGCAACGCCACCGCCGGGACCTTGAAACAACTGGACCCTGCGGTCGTGGCGAAACGCCCGCTCTCCTTCCTCGCCCACGGCCTCGGCGCGTATGAAGGTCCGCCGCTCGCCACCGAGTCCGATTTCCGCGAACTCCTCGAATCGCTCGGCATCCCCCACAACCAGCCGCTCATCCACGCCACGGGCCTCGAAGAAATCCTGGCCGCCGTGGCGGAGATCGACGACCAGCGCCACGCGTTCGATTACAACACCGACGGGGCCGTCATCAAAATCGCCGACCGCGCCACGCGCGGGAAACTCGGTGCCACGTCGCGCGCGCCGCGCTGGGCCGCCGCATACAAATTCCTCCCCGAGCAGCAGGAGACCGACCTCGTGGACGTCACCATCCAGGTTGGACGCACCGGTGTGCTCACGCCCGTGGCCGAGCTGGTCCCCGTCTCCATCTCCGGCTCCACCGTTTCGCGCGCCACCCTGCACAATCAGGACGAGATCGACCGCAAGGGCGTCCACATCGGCGCGCGCGTGCTGGTCGAGAAGGCCGGGGAAATCATTCCCGCCGTGGTCCGGGTCGTCCGCCCGGCACCCGGCGCGCAAACCTACTCGATCTTCGACGCGGTGGGGGGTGTCTGTCCGTCGTGCGGTGGCCCGGTGAGCCAGGAGGATGGATTCGTCGCCTGGCGGTGCGTGAATTTCCAATGCCCGGCGCAGGCGGTCACGCGGATCAGCCACTTCGCGTCGCGCAAGGCGCTCGATATCGACGGCCTCGGTTCGACGGTCGCCGAGGCGCTGGTCCGGCGCGGCATCTGCGCCACCCCGCTCGACCTCTTCGCGCTCGACGGGACGACGCTGGCCAATCTCAACCTCGGCACCGAAGACGCCCCCCGGCGGTTCGGCGAAAAGAACGCCGCCAAGGTTCTCAAAGCCCTCGAGGCGGCCCGCGCCAAACCGTTGAATCGCTGGTTGTTCGCCATGGGCATCCGGCACGTCGGCGAATCCGCCGCCAAGGAGCTTTCGCGCCTGCACCGCACGCTGCGGGAAATCGCGCAGTCCCCGATCCTCGCCGAACTCGTCGCCGACACCCGCGCCACCGCGAAAAAGAAAAACGAAAAACTCGCGCCCCTTGAGATCACCGGCGATGTCGGCCCGGCCGTCTCCGGGGAAATCCTCGACTTCTTTTCATCCGACGCCGGCCGCGACGTGCTCGCCCGCATGGAGTCGCTGGGCATCGATCCGCAGTCCGACAATTTCCTCCCCGTCCCGGCCGAGGCCGATGGGAATGAGATGCCCTACGCGGACAAGACCGTCGTCATCACCGGGACGCTCAGCGTCGGGCGCGATGAAATGAAAGCATGGCTCGAATCCCGCGGCGCCAGGGTCTCCGGCTCCGTTTCCGCCAAAACCAGCTTCCTGCTGTGCGGCGAGGGCGGCGGATCGAAGCGCGACAAGGCCGGGGCACTCGGCGTCCCCATCCTCACGGAAGCCGATCTCGAAGGCTGGGACGGACCGCAGGGCGGGGATTGACCGCCGCGTTTGGCGGTTTTTTCACGGAGAGCCATTGCATTTACAGGCGATGGGGAGTGCCGTGCCTCCATTGGGTGGCCGCCGGTCAGGAAACGTTTGCCACCGCCCGGATTCCGCGCATCCTCCCGCGCATGGATTTCGCGGCCGTGTTGTTTGATTTCGATGGAGTGCTCGTGGACACCGAGATGGCCATCTATCAGGCATGGCGGCGCACGTTCCTCGCACACGGGCACGAGCTGCCACTGGAAATCTACACCCGCTGCATCGGCTCGGATTTCGACACCTGGTCGCCCAAGACCCACCTGGAGGAACTGACCGGACTCGGGTTCGACTGGCACCAGCTCGACGCCGAGCGGCAGGTCGAAATCCGCCGCGCGCTCGAAGGATACGGCGCGATGCCCGGCGCGGAGGCATGGCTCGCATCGCTCGCGCGCGACGGGGTGAAACGCGCCGTGGTATCCAGTTCGGCGCACTCGTGGGTGGACGGGTGGTTGGAAAAAACCGGACTCGCCGCGCACCTGCCGCTCACCATCTGCCGGGGCGACGCCCCACGCATCAAGCCCGCGCCCGATCTCTTCCTCGAAGCCGCCCGCCAGCTCGGCGTCGCGCCCGCGGAGTGCCTCGTCGTCGAGGATTCCGCGAACGGCCTGCTCGCCGCCACCCGCGCGGGAATGACGACGTGGATCGTGCCCAACGACGTCACGCGCGGACTCGACTTCTCACGCGCCGACCGCGTCTTCGCCTCATTGGACGAGGCGCACGCCTCATGGAGCGACCGGTGAGGCCGCCGGCTCCTCGGCGGTGGCGTTCAGCTCGGCCAGCATCGACTCGAGGCGCGCCGCCGCGTCGCCCGCCGGCAGCGTCACGCTGAGCCGCTCGGCCCACAGGGGGAATGCCATCGGCGTGAGACGCCGGGTTTCGACGAGTTGGAACGGGCGGGCCTCCAATTCGCCGAGCACATGGCGCAGGCGGGTGAGTTCCAATTGTTTTTCAAGGATCTCGCGGCGGGATTGCTCGACCAGCAGGTTGCCGGGGTCGTAGCGCTCGAGCACTTCGTAGAGCAGGCCCGCGCTAGATCGCATTTCGCGCCGGACCTTCGCCGCACGCCCGCCCGGCTGCGGCTGCACCAGCCCCGACACCCTCGCGATTTCGCGGAACTGGCGGCGGGCCAGTCCGGCGGCATTCAGGCATTCCAGCAGATCCTCCAGCAGTCCATCGACGGCCAGTGCTCGCCGCAGCAATGCCTCGTCGGGCGACAGGCCGCGCCGCGCGGAAAGCGAGAACCCGTAGTCATTCTGCGTCGTCACGATCGACTCGCCCACCTCGTCCGCCAGCCGGTGCGCCGCGAGCGCCGCAAGCCCCTCGTGGACCAGCCGCCCGGCGAACGGAAACACGAACAAATGCCCGCCTTCCCGCGTCGAGGTGAACTCGACCAGAAGCGAGTCGCCGTCGGGCACGCGCGACCACGCCCGCTGGATTTCCAGGATCGGGGCCACGGCGGCGAGTTCCGCCGCGCCCGCGCCGGCCTCGCCGCGCAGGCAGGCCATCACCGCGCGCGACAACTCGGTGGAAAGCGGCATTTTCCCCCCGCCCCAGATGGCCACCTGCCCCGCGCCCCGCCCGGCGGCCGGCTTCACCGTGGCCACCCCGTCGCGCAGGCGCACCAGTTGCAGCCTGCGCCCGGCGAACACCCATTTCGCCCCCGGGCGCAAGCGGGTGACGAACAACTCCTCCACCGTCCCCAGCGATTTGCCGTTCGCGAAGCGTACCTGGATCGCCGGATCCGCGGAGATCGTGCCGATGCCGAACCGGTGCCGGGTGATCATCCGTTTGTCGTCCACCACCACGCGGCCGTCCGCCAGCCGCGCCTTGCGGTAGTGCGGATAGGCCGCGAGGGCGCGTCCGCCGTCGCTGATGAATCCGAGCGCCCATTCCCATTCGGCATCCGTCAGGCCGGAATAGGCGCGCGCGGATTCGATTTCGCGCCGCATCGCCTCCGGCTCGAACGGCTCGCCAATCGCGCACGTGACCAGATGCTGCACCAGCACGTCGAGCGGCCTGCGCGGCGGCACCCGCGACTCGATGCGCCCGGCCCGCACCGAATCCCGCGCCGCCGCGAACTCGACCAGTTCGAACGCGTGCGCCGGCACGCAGATGATCCGCGACGCCGCGCCGGGCCGGTGGCCCGAACGCCCCGCGCGCTGCAGCAACCGCGCCACGCCCTTCGGAGAACCCACCTGGATCACCTGCTCCACCGGGGAAAAATCCACCCCCAGGTCCAGCGACGAGGTCGCGACCACGCAGGCCAGCGACCCGTCGCGCAGCCCGGCTTCCGCAGCCTCGCGCTCCGCTCGGTCGAGTGACCCGTGGTGCATCGCGATGCGGTCCCTCCACTCCGGCCGCAGGGCCAGCAGCTCCTGATACCAGATTTCGGTCTGCGACCGCGTGTTGGTGAAAAGCAGGGTGGTGCCCGCCTTTTCGATCTCGCGCGCCACCCGCGCCGCGAGCCGTGTGCCGATGTGGCCGGCCCACGGGAAGCGGTCCACCTCGCCCGGCACCAGCGTCTCGATTTCCGGCGCGCGGCATTCCTCCGCCGCGATTTCCACCGATCCGGCGAAAGCCGATCCCAACAGGGCGCGGCGCGCCTCCTCCGGGTTTCCCAGCGTTGCCGAGAGTCCCCACGTTCGCAGATCCGGCAGCCACGCCCGCAGCCGCGCCAGGCAAAGCTCCGTCTGCACGCTGCGCTTGCTGCCCATCAGCTCGTGCCACTCGTCCAC
>SLAV01000317.1 GCA_007126655.1 Haloferula sp.
AATACACCATTTCCTGAAGATTCCCAACAAAATAAAAATTTATTAGAAATAAAAAAATCATTAGCTAAACTATCTGAAGATCTTGAGAAATTAAAAAAATGGCAACTTACAGATGATATGAAACAAGAAGTTGCTGAAGAAAAAATACAAGAGCTTAGAACAGCAATGACAGCGTTTATTAGTGAGCTTAAAACCGCCAGAGATGATTTTCGCGGAGAAGTGCATGATATTAAGATTATGTTGGCACAAGAATATATGAACAGAGAAGGGTTTGTGAAATTTTCCGATGGTATGTTAGATGCTTTGAGTAAAATTAATGATAAAATTGATGCAGGGTGTAAGGAAATTAGAGAAGAAGTAGTAACACAAGATAGAGATGTAGAAAACAGAATTGTCAAATTAATTATGTGGATGGTGGGTACAGGTATTGCTATAGGTGCCTTGATAGCTACCATCCTCGCTTATTTTCTATAAGGTGGTGAGTGATATAGATGTATTACTTTCTGATTAATCCTATTTTAATACTGTTAATAGGGTTGTTTTTAGGAGTTGTATTAACGACCGGAATTAAAGCTCACAGACCATTATATATACTACTACCTATTGCTATGGTTTTTATTATGATCTACTTTTGGATTAGTTACTATGATATGTTTTGGCTTTGGTAAAGAAAAAAGGAGGTATGTAAATGTATCCAATTACTTATATTGAATGGATTAGACAAATGAATGCTACGCTTGAGGCGGAGAAAGAACAGGGATTCTCTATAGGTATGTATCCCTCACCACCTGATGAACGAGATCATGTATTAACAGCGGTGGCAAGAGACCTACCCTCAAAAGTGAATTTAACCACTTACACACCATTTATTAAAGATCAGTTGAAATGCGGAACTTGTGTTGCAAAGGGTACGACTGGTATTATGAACGCTAATTTAAATTTTAAAGAAAGATTGCCAGAAAATGGTTTAAGCACTTTATACCTATACACACGATGTAAACAAGAAGATAGTTTACCTAACACACAGGGAACCTTCCCAAGAGTAGCACTGAAAATAGCTCAAAACGAAGGAGTGTGCGAAGAACGTTTATTACCATATGGTGATTGTATGCCACTACCTGATTTAACACAAGAAATGCGAGAGAATGCCGCACAATATAAAATTAAATCCTATATGAGATTATATGGATTGCATCAAATTAAGGCGGCCTTAGCAGCTGGACACTTAGTTGCTATTGGAACTATTGTCACATCAGAAAATTGGTTGGAACAGGATGGGTGGTTGACACAACCAAGAGGAAGATTAATGGGACAACATATGACCTACTTAGATGGGTATGATGATAATTTAACATATGATGGGCATAGGGGATTCCTGTTTGGAGTGAACTCTTGGGGAACTGGATGGGGCATGAATGGTAGATTTAGAATGGGTTATGATTATGCACAATGGGAAAGTTCAGACTTACCAAACTTTCCAGCTCTAAGGGAAGCTTGGGCTGTAGAAATGGGAGTAAATTTACCAGCTGCTTTAAAAACTGTCATTGAAATGTGGATTGGTAGTACTGATATATTGGTTGATGGTACAAAGGTAACTTTAGATGTAGCTCCAATGTTACACAATGAACGAACATTTGTGCCAGTGAGATTTATTGCTGAACAATTTGGAGCAGATGTACAATGGATACATGAAGAGCGGAAAGTTATTATTACAAAAAAGGAAGGTCAAAAGGAGGCGTAATAATGAGTCATTTTGAAGGTTACAGAATCACTTCTCCCTACGGCCAAAGAACTCACCCTATTAGGGGTGGCTCACACTTTCATACTGGTATAGACATGGCTAAAAGCCATCAGGCTCCAATCCATGCTTTTGTATCAGGTAAAGTTATATGGGCTAAATGGGGAGCAAGAGGAACAGGATATGGCGGCTTTGGGAACGTGGTTGCTGTTTGTGATTCTAATGGTTACACTCACATGTATGCTCACTTGGATAGTATAGGTGT
Source organism: Haloferula sp. (assembly GCA_007126655.1). Taxonomy (GTDB): domain Bacteria; phylum Verrucomicrobiota; class Verrucomicrobiia; order Verrucomicrobiales; family Akkermansiaceae; genus Luteolibacter. The sequence continues at coordinate 2,004 of SLAV01000317.1, forward strand.
GAGAGAGGGACAGGATGTTAGACAAGGAGATGTTATTGGTAAACAAGGAGCGACAGGAGAAGTTACAGGTTCACACTTACACTATGAAGTGCGTAGTAGTGGGTGGGGTACACATGTCGACCCTGTAAAGTATTTAGATGAATACTTTAGACCCTCACCAAGGCAAAAGCTACCAGATCGTGGAAGTCATGTACCTAAACCAAAGGAGGATAAAAAGATGCCATTGCCTAAATGTAAGGTTTATTTAGATGGAAGACTTTTGGGAGAAGGATTTATCTTCGAAGATAGATCTATGTTTTATATTAGAGAGTTAGAAGGTATCAAATACGAATTAGCTAGACCAAACTATTGGGATGATGCAACTAAGTCGGTCTATCTAAGGAGTGTGGAATAATGATATGTCCCGAATACAAGGCGGCCGCAATGAGTGCACTACTAAGCAGGACTGACAGACATCATGAGTATCCACATCCTCGCACAATAACACTGACATTAAAACAAAGAAGCTGGAAAGAGTTAATTACTTGTGATGAACAGCACTGTCAATATTGGGCGGCTTGCGATAAGAAGGAGTGATATCATGCCTATAGATTACACTTCTATTGCAGAAAATATTAACGTTAATTTATTGCTGTTAGTTATATATATTGGTGTATTATCAGCTTTTGTTGAAGGAACAGTAGAATTATTTAAGACTCCATTAAAACATGTAATGAAAGGCACTCCAGAGAAAAGAATTGAGAAATTAGAGATAGAGAGAACACGACATTTACAACGATCAGATAGGATATTACAAGATGAAGGGCTAAAGTCATTTTATAATGAATTAGCTGATGATACCTTAAAGGAAATTAGAGCTGAATGGGAGAAAAAGATGGATGTTAGCACTAGAAGAGGTATAAAATGGTTCAATATTGTATTTCCTATTATTATAGGAGTTAGTGTTGTAGTGCTATTCTATCCATACACTCTATTTACATTCTTACCTTTTGGGCCTCAGAATGAATTGATTGGTACGGCGACTACAGCAGTATTGGTAGGTCGAGGTAGCAATGGAGCTCATGGAGCTTGGAATAAACTTGGAGGTTTATTCGAGAGTTTAATTGGACGTATTAGTCCAAGATTCTAATATACAAAGGAGGATGTAGCATGGAACTTATTTTACCAGCTTTAACAGAACTATTACAAGTTCTAATTTTAGCGGCTGTTTTAGCAGTCACAGGTCTAGCCACAGCATGGGTTAAAGAGCGGTTAGGTGTTGAAAAGATGCA
>SLAV01000003.1 GCA_007126655.1 Haloferula sp.
CCGGCCACGGCCGCCTGCTCGCACGAGTCAACGAAGTGGTCGCCGCCATGCGCAATGAGGAATCCGGTGGGGACCACGCGGAACCCCCGCGCCCGGTCTCGCTCCACGAACTCTGGGAGGAACCCCGAACGCTGCCGCACGGACTCGGCGAGGGACGCGACCTGCGGCGGCTCCGCAAACGCGGCGTGCTGCGCGTCGGCCTGCGCGCCGACACGCCGGAGGACGGCGTCGAAACCCGCCTCGCACGCCGCATCGCGGCGGACATTCTCGGCGATGAAAACCGCCTCGCGATCGTCCGCGTGCGGCCGGACCGGCGGTTCCGCGTGCTGCGCTCGAAGTCGGGCTGGCTCAACTGGGCCTGGCGGTTCTGGGGCACCACCTCGCTGATCGCCAACGCCAACTGGTGGTATCTCGGCATGGCCGGCAGGCTGCCGCGCGAACTCTGCCCGCCCGAGGCGGTCGGCGCGCAGGATTTCGTGGGGCTGGATTACTACTGGGGCCTGCCGACGCGGCGGCTGCACCGGTTCCGCATGCTCGAGGACGCCGCCCACGGGCGCTTCCTCCAGGCGCCGGTGTGGCCGGAGGGCCTCTATCAGGCGCTGCGCCGGATGCACCGCTGGTTTCCCGGCACCGACATCCTGGTCGTCGAGAACGGCAGCGTCGCCGAGGCCTCCGGCATCCGCCGCGCGGACTATCTGAAACAACATCTCCGCCAGGTGCTCCGCGCGCTTGAGGCCGGGGTGCCGGTCAAGGGATACAACTGCTGGTCGGTCACCTCGAACCGCGAGTGGGGCCACCCGTTCGATCCCAACACCGACTTCGGTCTCCACTTCGTCGATCTCGACAACGACCCGTCCCTGACGCGCCACCCGACGCCGGACGCCGCCAGCTACCGCAAAATCATCCGCTCCCGCGAGGTTGGCGGCGAATGACGGGGCGGAGGAAAACGCCGGCTCACCCCGCCGCGTCGATCTCCTTCAGGCAATCCGCCACCTCCGGCAGGTTTGCCGGATCCAGCCAGGCGCGGCGCAGGAAAAAACCCGGCACCCGGGCGGCGTGGACCGTCTCCTCCTCCTCGGCGAAGGCGGTCAGCAGCTCGCCCTCGCGGCGGTAGAACCGGTGGTCGAGCGTCTCGGGGTCGAGCACCCAGTATTCCATCACCCCGTGCTCCTCGTAGGCGGCGAACTTCGGCCCCACGTCGCGCTCTGCCGTGCGCGGGCTGAGCACCTCGACGACGAGCGCCGGCGCGAACGGAATGTGCGTGCCCGGCAGCTCCGCGACCCGGTCGGCGGGAATGAACGCGAGGTCCGGCAGAAACACATTGCGCGAACCCAGCTTCACCGCCACCACCTCGCGATACAGCCGCCCGAGACGGTGGCGCTCGATGTGGGAGCGCAGCAGGAAATCCAGGAAATTCGTCAGGTCGGCGTGGCGGAGGCTTACGGGCGAGTGCATGGATTTTTCCCCATCGATGAGGTCCGCGTGGACCCCGGGTTCGAGCCAGTCCAGAAAATCCTCCGCCGTCCACAAATGGCGGCGGATGGTTTTCGATTCGGAAACAAGCGTCGGCATGATGTGGTGAAACTAGCCGCTTCCCGGAGCCGTGGCAAGCGCGCAAGGCGGAACGGAATCGCAAAATCGCAATGAGCGCCGCCGGGAATACGGGCGGAGGGAATCGAACCCTCGACTCAAGCTTGGGAAGCTCGCATTTTACCACTAAACCACGCCCGCGTTTGTCGTGACCGTTTCTCCGGACACGCGTGGATCATGCCACGGCGCGGGCCGGGGTCAATCTCCGGAATTGCCTCGCCGGGGGAAACCCGTGAACATCCTCCGCAAATGAGCAACCTGACCGAAACCCTCGACCGGGCCGTCACGGACGGCCGCCTCCTCCCGGCCTCGAAAGCCAACATCGACGCCCTCCTCGCCAACACCTCCGACCCGCTCGCAGGCACCGTCATCGGCGAGCTCGCCGACCAGGGCCAGTGGCAGGAACTCAACGACCGCTTCTTCAAAACCCTCGCCTTCGGCACCGGCGGCCTGCGCGGTCGCACCATCGGCCGCATCGTCACCACCGCCGAGCAGGGAAACGGCGGCCCCGACGACCGCCCCGAGCACCCCTGCATCGGCACCGCCTGCATGAACTTCCACAACGTCGGCCGCGCCATCCGCGGCCTCGTCGCCTACCTCAAAAGCCAGCTCCCGCCCGATGCCGGCAAACCGAAACTCGTCTTCGCCCACGACACCCGCCACTTCTCCGCCGACTTCGCCAGATTCTGCGCCGAAACCACCGCCGCCCTCGGCTGCGACGCCTTCCTCTTCGACGGCCCGCGGAGCACCCCGCAGCTCTCCTTCGCCGTGCGCGAACTCCGCGCCGACGCCGGAGCCGTCATCACCGCCAGCCACAACCCGAGCCACGACAACGGATTCAAAGCCTACTTCAACGACGGCGCGCAAATCGTCGAACCCCACGCCAGCGCCATCATCCGCGAAGTCAACGCCATCCAGGGCGACCTCACCCCCGTCCCCGAAACCGAGCGCGGCACCGTCACAATGCTCGGCAATGACATCGACGCCGCCTACACCGAACGCCTCAAAACCCTCGTCCTCAAACCTGACCTGTTAGCACAAAGCGGCACCCGCGTCATCTTCACCAACCTCCACGGCACCGGCGGCCACATCATCGTCCCGATGCTCCGCGACCTCGGCTTCGACGTCCACACCGTACCCACCCAGGACGTCCAGGACGGCCGCTTCCCCACCGTCGATTCCCCCAACCCCGAAAACGCCCCCGCCCTCCAGGCCGCCGTCGATCTCGCCAACCAATGCGACGCCGAGATCGCCATCGGCACCGACCCCGATGCCGACCGCCTCGGCATCGCCGCCCGCGACCGCACCGGCGGCATGACGCTCCTCACCGGCAACCAGATCGGCTCGCTCATGGCGTGGTACCGCCTCAAAACCTGCTTCGACCTCGGCTGGATCACCCACGCCAACCGCAGCCGCGCCGTCCTCATCAAGACCTTCGTCACCACCGAACTCCAGCGCGCCATCGCCGACTCGTTCGGCGTCTCCGTCGTCGATACCCTCACCGGCTTCAAATACATCGCCGGAAAACTCCGCAAATACGAAACCGCCATCCCAGCCGACAAAAAGGGCGACTACCGCTCGCTCGACGAGGAAACCTCCCGCCGCCTCCGCCTCGAATTCTCCCGCTTCTTCGTCTTCGGCGGCGAGGAAAGCTACGGCTACCTCGGCTCCGACGCCGTCCGCGACAAGGACGCCAACGGAGCCACCCTCATCCTCGCCGAAGTCGCCGCCTACGCCAAATCCACCGGCACCACCCTTCCCGACCTGCTCGACGACCTCTACCGCGAATTTGGCTACCACCTCGAAATCGGCAAATCCCTCGTCATGGAAGGCGCCGACGGAGCCGAAAAAATCCAGGCCATCGCCACCTCCTTCGCCGACAATCCGCCCGCCGAAGTCGATGGCTCCCCCGTCGTCCGCATCCGCGACTTCGCCAGGCAGGACATCCACGACCAGGAGGGCGACCTCCTGCCCAAGGAGAAAATGATCTTCATCGACCTTGAGGACGGCCGTTCCTTCGCCGTCCGCCCGTCCGGCACCGAGCCGAAAATCAAATTCTACCTCTTCGCCCGCGCCGAACCCGGACCCCCCGACCTCGAGGCCGACAAATCCCGCGTCCGCCAGTCCCTCGAATCCCTCTGGACCCGCCTCGAAGCCGACGCCAAGGCCCGCGCCTCATCCTGATAAAACCGCGTCAGGCGGCGCGAACAATACATGAAACGCCCGCGATAGTCCGGACTTTGGAGGTCAAGCTGGATCGCCCACACTGCCCGGTGGATCATGGCGGATTTTCGCACGTGGGTAACTTTGCGTTTTCAGACGATACGGCGCCACCACACTTGGTTGTCGTCCTGATTCCAGATCCAGCCCGATTCCACACCCACCCCGAAATGCGGATGGATGCCTTGGGTGAACTACCTGATTTTTAGTATTCCGCAGTGATCCGGCACCAACCGGAGAACTGTTCATGTTCGCGTGCTGCTCAACATGGCGCGGCCTGCCCGGCCCGCGTGCCACGCATCGGCCGCGTAAATCGCCACCGCACCCCAGATCAACCCGAACGAGGCCAGCCGCAGCCCGCTCATCGGCTCACCGTAGAGTTTCCAGCCGATCAGGAATTGCAGCGTCGGCCCGATGAACTGGAGAATGCCCAGCGTCGTGAGCCGGATCGTCCGCGCCGCATGGCCGAAGCACCACAATGGAGCCACCGTGGCCGCTCCGGCCGCCGCGACCAGCCACACGCTGCCCGCGCCGCCAAAGGCCTCCGCCGGGGTGGATGCAAGCAGGAACAGCATCCCCAACGCCAGCGGGGCGAGCAAGGTGGTCTCCATCGTCAATCCGGCAAGCGCTCCGGCTGCGGCGCGTTTCCGCACAACGCCGTAGAGCGAGAACGTCAGCGCAAGCACCAGGGCCACCCATGGCACGCCCCCGACCGCCGGCACCTGCAGGGCCACCCCGCACAGCGCCAGCGCGATCGCCACGCGCTGCGCGCGGTTGTGGCGATCGCCGAACCACAACATGCCGAAGAGGATGTTGAAAAACGGATTCAGATAATACCCCAGCGCCCCCTCGATGATGCGGTCGTTGAGCGTCGCCCACACGTAGAGCAGCCAGTTCGTGCCAAGCAAGAGCGCCGCCACCGCGCTCCAGAGCGCGTCGCGCCGGTTCGCAAGCCCCGCCAGCACCTGCCTCCCCTGCCGCCGCCACAGGATCACGAGCCAGAGAAGAACCAGTGCCCACAGCGTGCGCTGAGCCACGATCACCAGCGGCGGCAGGAAATCGAGCGCCTTCCAGAACAAGGGCAGAATCCCCCATAGCCCGAAGGCCGCCACCGCCGCCAATACCCCTCCGCGCGCTGAATGCATGCGGGCTTCATGCCCGCGCTGACGCCCCGGCACAATCCGAATCCCGCCCGGCAGCTCCACGAAGACTCGATGCTTGCATGCCGACCCTCGCCCGCCTTATTCCTTCGCCCGCAACATCACCATGGCCAGCACACCCGTCATCAATCTCCGCAAGGGACACGCCGTCCGCCACAACAACGAGGTATGCCTCGTCATCGATCACGAGCTCAAAACCCCCCCGCGCATGGCATCCTACGTCCAGATGTCGATCCGCAGCGTGGCCACGAAAAAAGTCTCCAATCTCCGGCTGACCTCGAATGATTCGATGGAGAGTGTGGTCCTTGAGAAAAACCCGCACGAATATTCCTACAAGGACAGCGAGGGATACCATTTCCTCGAACCCAACACCTTCGAGGACGCTGTCATTTACGAGGAGCTCATCGCGGATGTGAAAGATTACCTCATCGAGGGCCAGCTTTACAATTTGTTGATTGCCGACGGCGTGGTCGTCGCCATTGAGCTGCCAAAATCCATGACCATGACCGTGGCGGAATCCTCAGAGGGCGTCAAAGGCGACTCCGCGAACAACGTTTACAAACCCGCCGTCATGGAGACCGGACTCACCGTGCAGGTCCCCCTCTTCATCAGCACCGGCGAAAAGATCAACGTAAACACCGAGGATGGCAGCTACCTCGGCCGCGCCTGAGCACTGTGCCAGGAGCCGTGGCCCTTGCGATGCGCCTCCGCCACTCATGCCTCAGCAATTCGGGGTTTGCACTCGCACGTCCTGTGATATCTTAGAAGCCATGGCGGAAGTACTATCCACATTCAGAATCCAAGTCGGCGACCCGGTGCCGGATTTCAAACTGCCGGATCACAAAGGCAAGATATTCACCCGCGACGAGGCCGCCGGCCCGAAAGCTCTGCTCATCGTCTTCGCGTGCAATCATTGCCCGTATGTCGTCCATCTCGCCGACCCCCTTGGCCAGGCAGCACGCGATTTCACCCTCGCGGGCGTCGGCACCGTGGCCATCAACTCGAACGACATCGAGAAATACCCTCAGGACTGCCCCGAACTCATGACCACCTTCGCGGCCGAGCACGGATGGGAATTCCCATACCTCATTGACGAATCGCAGGAAGTGGCTCGTGCATTCGGTGCGGCATGCACGCCGGATTTCTTCCTCGCCGACGGCGACGGAAAACTTTTCTACGCCGGCCAATTCGATGACACCCGGCCGAAATCCGGCATCAAGGCCCACGGAGGCGACCTCCGCGAAGCCGTGCGACGTCTTACAGAAGGCGAGGCCCCGCTGGAGCGCCCTTATCCGAGCAGCGGCTGTAACATCAAGTGGAAGGAAGGCAACGAACCCGCCTGGTGGAACGCCGGCTCCTGACCCGGACGAGCAAACACGCGGACCACATCCAAGGAGAGTACACGCGCGCGCCCCCGCGTGTCCCCCTCGCGCGAGGGTAGGCCAGTCACTCCGCATCACGTCCGAGCCAACGTCACGCCCCGCCAGTCAAACGGACGTATTCATTCGTCAATGGCGCGATGTTCCCCCGCATCACACACCCGCCGCATCGAGCGTCGGATAATCGAGATACCCCTCCTCCCCCGGGCCGTAAAATGTGTCCGGGTCCGGTTTATTGAGCGGCGCGTTCTCACGGAACCGCCGCACCAGATCCGGGTTCGCGATTGCCGCCCGGCCGAACGCGACCGCATCCGCGTCGCCCGCGAGGATCGCCCGCCTCGCTCCCGCCGCGTCAAACCCTTCATTGGCCATGAACACACCGCCGAACACCTTTTTCATCTTCGGCCCCAGCGCTTCGCGTTCGTGCGACTCGCGCGCGCATATGAATGCAACCTCGCGACGACCCAGCTCACGGGCCACATGCAGGAACATCAATTCCGGATCGGTGTCCCCCATGTCGTGCGCGTCGCACCGCGGCGCGAGGTGTATCCCGGTTCGATCCGCACCCCACACGGACGCCACCGCGTCCGTCACCTCCAGCAGGAATCGCGCGCGGTTCTCGATCGACCCGCCATACGAGTCGCTCCGGCGGTTCGTCGAATAGTGCAGGAATTGATCGATCAGGTAGCCGTTGGCCGCGTGGATTTCCACGCCGTCGAAATCCGCCGACTTCGCGCGTTCCGCCGCCACGCGGTATGCCTCGACCACTTCGGAGATCTCCGAGGTTTCCAGCGCGCGGGGTTTCACATACCTCTTTTTCGGGCGGATGTGGCTCACATGGCCGTCCGGCCGCACCGCGCTCGCCGACACCGGCAGCTCACCATCCAGATACGAAGGATCTGAAATCCGCCCGACGTGCCACAACTGCACGAAAATCCGCCCACCGGCACGATGCACCGCCTGCGTCACCAACCGCCAGCCGACGACGTGCTCGTCCGACCAAATTCCGGGAGTGTCGGGATACCCCACCCCCATCGGACAGACCGAAGTCGCCTCGGATAAAATCAGCCCGAACGCAGCCCGCTGCGCGTAGTATTCCGCCATCATCTCGTTCGGCACACGACCGACCGACGCCCGGCACCGCGTCAGCGGTGCCATCACAATGCGGTTCGGCAATTTCAACGCACCCACTTGGAGCGGTGCGAACAACGGGTCGTCTTCGGATGCAGTCATGGACGCGCTGAACAAAGCACATCCACCCGATCCTTCAAACCTCCAGATCCAACGCCTTGCACATCACGTCAAACATGTGGGTGTTCTTGAGAAACGGCGGGACCAGCTCGCTGCCCGGACCAAAAGCCGCCAATTCCATGTAATCCGATGTATGGCTTCTTCCGGTCCAACCGATGTTCGTATGGTTCGCCAGAATCTGCCCGAGCACGCCGCCCGGGGTGTCCATCTGCGAATAGGCGGCACTCCACTCACCGCTGCGGCGCGCCTGGATCAGTTTTGCATGATCCCGCGAAATCCCGATGCCCGTCACCTCCTCGATGGCCTCGCGGATTTCGTCCACGCTGTGTCTTGCCCTGCGACCGAACAAACCTCCAAGCTGGCTGCACGATCCCTTGAAGTCCTGCAAGAGTCCGAGTCGGCCGCCGGAGTTCATTCCCGGATTTGCATTGCCATGATCCGACGTGATGATCAACAAGGTGTCTGGATGATGATCACAAAATTGCAGAGCCGCCTGCACCGCATCATCAAAGGCGATTTGGTCATAGATCAACCCGCTGATGTCATTGCTATGGGCCGCATGGTCCACGCGCGCCCCCTCGATCTGCAGGACGAATCCTTCGTCCGCGGCAGAGAGCGCCTTCAGAGCGGCAATCGACATTTCCGCAAGGCTTGGCACCGATTTGCTCAAATCCCCGCTGTTCAACCGGTCGATCTCGTAAGGAACGTGTCCGCGCGAATAGAGGCCGATCAATCGATGATCACCATCCGGCAGAGCCAGCAGCGCATCGCGGTCGTGGACCTCCTTGTAACCTTTTTTCGCAAACTCCCCGAGCAAATCGACGTCATCCCGCCGTCCTCCCGACGAGAAAAAGTTGATCCCGCCACCCAGGATCACATCCACCTCGCGCTCAAGATACTGCTTCGCAAACCCAGGCTCATCATTGCGCCTTGGCCCGTTCGCGACAAACCCGGCCGGTGTCGCATGCGTCACCGTCGCGGTCGTCACCAGCCCGGAGCGCAAACCATTGCGCTTCGCAACCATCCCGATCGGCTCATGCTCCTCGCCATCACCTCCGACGTTGATCCGGCCATTCCGCACACGCTTGCCGCATCCCCATGAGGAGGAAGCCGCCGCGGAATCCGTCACCAGCGAGTTCGCCGAGGACATGTCCATCATGCCCCGTGTCACCGGATGATCCAGATACATCTGCATCCAATGGGACTTCCGCCCGTCGCGCAATTGAATGAATTGATCCGCCATCGTCAGCGTGCCCGAACTCATGCCGTCACTGACCATGAAAATGACGTTCTTCGCCTTGCCCGAGCGCGGAGCGCGGGCCACCGCCGCTTCGCCCGCCTTCGCAAGCCCTCCTCCAGCCGCAAGGCCGAACGCGGCAAGGCCGCTTTTCTTGAAAAATGATCGGCGCGACGAGGCCGAATGAGTGGTATTATACTCTTCCATACCTTTAGTAATACGCGCATGACGGATATTTTGATCATAAAATTTCAGTGGCAGACGTGGCGGTCATGCTCCGCACCCCGATTCGCTCCGCATTTCATGCGCGTGATTGACGCCAGCCCCGCCATCAGGCTAGCTCGCCCCGCACCATGACCCTCGAAATCGTCCAATACGGCCACCCCGTGCTGCGTCAAAAATGCCAACCGGTCGATGAGGTGACCCCGGAAATCCGCCAGCTCGCCGACGACATGCTTGACACCATGGCCAATGCCAACGGCGTCGGGCTCGCCGCGCCCCAGGTCGCGCGCGACATCCGCCTCGCGGTGATCGACGTTTCCCACGATCCCGAATGCGTCTCATACCTCCGGGTAGGCGGCCGCGACACCGATCTCGCCTCCATCATGCCGCTTGTCTTCATCAACCCCGAACTCGAACTGGGCAAAGAACGGGAATACCAGCTTGAGGGCTGCCTCAGCATCGACGATATCCGCGCCGAGGTGCGCCGTCCCGCCGAGGTCCGCGCCATCCTGCCCCAGCTCGACGGTTCCACACTTGTCATCGAAACCGACGGATTACTCGCCCGCGCGCTCCAGCACGAAATCGATCATCTCAACGGCATCCTCTTCACCGACCGCCTCAGCGCCGCATCAAAGGTCTCGGTGAAAAACCGCCTCAAGCGCCTCCTGGCGGAAAACGGATACCGCTGAGCTTGTCCGTTCAATTTGCGGGAAATCTCGACAGCCCCCGCGATCCGTGATTTGTTTCAACCCATACTCATTCATGGGCCATGATGAAGAAACCCACACTGTTTAAGAAAATCCTCACGCCTGAAAACGGCTTCGCTGAGAACAGCGCGGCGGAAAAGCCCGAGGACGAACCTACTAGCACTACGGCGCGAAAACCCGGAATCCCACCGCCACGCACGCTCAAGTTGCGCTCCAAATCGCATGATCCGTTCGAGGAGGACACCGATTTCGGCTTTACTGCGGGACACAGCGGCGATTCCTCCGCCGAAGCCACCCCCGCGCCATCCTCACTACAACCCGAGTCCGCCGCGAATCCTCCCGCACCACCCGAAACTACCACAAAACCTTCCGCCGACCCCACATTCGCCATGCCTGAGGAAAAACAAATGAGCCAGCCCGCCCCCGCTCCTCCCCCATCGGGCCAAGACACGGGTTCCGAACTCATCCGCCAGCTCGAACTGCGCGCCATCTTCGGCGTCGATCACGAGATGGACGAGCGCGAGATCCTCGAACGCTGCAACAACCTCAAGGGCATCCGAGGCGTCTCGCGCCTCGCCGAGGGCGACGCCGGAACCATCGACGCCCTCAAGTCGATGATCGGCCGCATCGGCTTCGGCGACGAACCGGTCAGGATTTTCGCTGGTTCGGTCCCCGTCGAGTTCATCCGCGAGGGCGGCGTCGCCCTCGCCGTGCGCACCGAAAACGGCTTCGCACCCGGCATTCGCGAGACCCTGATCCTCGTCGCCCGCGAGCTGGCAAGGATGCGAACCCCCGCCTCAACCCGCCAATCGTGACCTCTCCCACACGCCGCCGCTTCCTCCAATCCGCCGCCGCGGCCACCGCCGGCGCCTGGATCGCCCCTCGCGTCTCCATCGCGCGCCCCGGGCCGCCCGCCAACAGCCGCATCAACCTCGCCTTCATCGGCGTTGCCCACCGCGGCGCGATCAGCCTCGCCGGCTTCCCCGACGACAACGTCGTCGCACTCTGCGACGTGGACGACCGCCTCGCCGCGCCCGCATATGACGCCCACCCGCGGGCGCGCCGCTTCCGCGACTTCCGGGAAATGCTCGACAAGGCCGGCGACGGAATCGACGCCGTCGTCATCAGCACGCCGGATCACACCCACCACGCCGCCGCCATGGCCGCCATGGCCCTCGGCGAGCACGTCTTCTGCGAAAAACCCCTCGCCCACACCGTCGGCGAGACCCGCAACATGAAGGCCGCCGCCGCCCGCCACGGCGTGATCACCCAAATGGGAAACCAGGGCCGCGCCACCGAGGGCATCCGCTTCGTCAGGGAATGGGTGAAAGCCGGCGTACTCGGCGAGGTCGTCGCCATCACCGCCTGGTTCAACGCCATCAACTTCGACAGCCGTTTCTTCAGCAAACCCGCATCGTTCCCCCCGCCCGCAAAGCCCGTTCCCGGCCATTTCGATTGGGATCTTTGGCTCGGTCCCGTCGAAACCAACACCCCATACAACCCGATCTACCACCCGCGCACCTGGCGCGGGTTCTACGAATTCGGCGGCGGACTCCTTGGCGACTGGTCGTGCCACACGCTCGACGCACCGTATTGGGCGCTCGATCTCGGCCCGCCCGCCGCCGTCGAGGCCGTCCACAAGGAAGGCGGCTCCACCACCTTCGCGCCCGCCAGCGCCGTCACCCGCTTCGAGTTCCCCGCCCGCAACGGCAGGCCGCCCGTCGTCATGGATGTCCACGAAGGCGGCTCCGGCCCCGCCATCCGCCCCGAATGGGGACTCGAAAAACTCGACTCCGAGGGCATGATCATCACCGGGACCGAGGCAAGCCTCATGACCGGCGGCCGCCCGAACAACCCGCGCCTCCTACCCGGCGAACTCTGGCAGGACTTCCGCCGCAATCTCCCGGAACGCATCATCCCGCGCGTCCGCGGCGGTCACTTCCGCGAATGGGCCGACGCCATCCGAAACGGCGGACCCGCACCCGGATCCAGCTTCGACTACGCCGCCGGACTCACCGAAATGGCCCTCCTCGGCGTCCTCGCCCAGCGCTTCGGCGGCCGCATTGAATACGATGCCCGCACCATGGAAATCACCAACCGCCCCGAACTCACCCCCCACCTCGCCCCCGCCGAACGCGACGGCTGGCGCTTCCCCGCTTAGCAGCTCCGGCGACACCTCACACCCCGTGACTGTCCCTCCCGCCGCGGTTTCCCATGCGGCAAAACATGGAATGAGCCGTTGAAAAACGCACGATCGTGGCTGGGACTTGCAGTCCCAGTCTGGAGTTTGGTTGTTTTCAAATCATGCGGTAGCGGCAAATAGGGTGCTACAGAGGCTCGGTTCGAATTGAATCGACTTCGTGTTTCC
>SLAV01000341.1 GCA_007126655.1 Haloferula sp.
ATTCTGAGTGAGGGGCGTCAAGCGGATTTAGGCAAATACCCGGAATTTTTCACCTATCCCCTGAAATCCAAGTGGCACGCCCCCTTGCCCGCGCGCCTCAGCGGCTCCAGCGCGCCGCCTCGACGCACGACCAGATGTGCATGATGATAAAAATCGGAATGGTGCCGAAAAACCCGATCACCCACAGCGCGACCCAGATCACGAGATGCAATACGGCCTTGAGCACGCGGCCCTGCACCAACTGCCCGAGCCCGGGAATCACCAGCGAGCAGATTGCGGAGATCACGTTTCCGGCGGAACCCTGGGACATGCCGGGAGCATGGCCGGGCCGCCCCTGCATGACAATCCAAACCATTCTCCTCATCCGGGATCGACGGGCCGTCGCGGCGAAGCGGCGACCGCCCGGCGCGGATTTTCCGCGAACCACGCGGCCACCCGCGCGGCGGCGCGTTCGTGCGCGCCGCTGCCGCCGAGTTTCGCGGTGGTCTCGCGGAGGTCTTCGATCAGGCGGGCGCGGGCCGTCTCGTCGTCCATCAGGCGGGCCAGCTCGCGAGAGAGCGCGACCGGTTCGGCGTCGGCCTGGATGAACTCGCGCACCACCTCGCGCCCGGCGAGGATGTTCACCAGCCCGATGTGCTCGATCTTCACGAGCATGCGCGCCAGCACGTAGGTCGGCCAGGCCACCGCATAGACCAGGCAATACGGCAGTTCGTAATACGCCGCCTCCAGCGTGGCCGTGCCGCTGGCCACCACCGCGCAGCCGGCGCGCTGCATCAGATCGTGGCTGCCGCCGTCGCCCACCTCGATCCAGTCCGCCCCGCCCGCCATCCTGCGGATCAGCACGCCGAGTTCCGGCGAGGCGGCGGGCACCGCGAACCGTAGCTGCGGACGACCGGCCCGCAGGCGGGCCGCCGCCTCCACCATGGCGGGGAAAAGCCGCGACACCTCGCGCTCGCGGCTGCCGGGAAACAGGCCGACGAGACCCGGGTCGCGCTCGACGCCGGGGACGCGCGCGGCCTCCAGCTCGTCCACCAGCGGATGGCCGACCCAGGTCGTCCTGAGCCCCGCCCCCTCGAATATCGGTTGCTCGAACGGGAAGAGGCACAGCATTTCGTCGAGCAACCTCGCCATCTTCGGCAACCGCCCCTTGTTCCAGGCCCACACCTGCGGGCTGATGTAATAGATGATCCGCGTGTCCGGCAGCCGCTCCCGCACCCTGGCGGCGAACCGCAGGTTGAAGCCGGGATAGTCGATCAACACGAGCACCTCCGGCCGCAGGCGTTCGACGTCCGCCAGCATCCGGTAAAACCTTTTGCGAAACCAGCCGTAGCGCTTGACCACCTCCCAGGCGCCCATCACCGCGGCATCCGCCACCCAGTCCTCGAGGCCATCGCCCGCGACCTCCGCCATTGCCGGCCCGCCGGCGCCGTGGATTTCCAGCCCGTCGATCCGCCCGCGCAAGTCGCGCAGCAACCCCGCGCCGTGCGCGTCGCCGCTCAACTCGCCCGCCACCACATACATCACACGTGCTGCCATGCCGCCGCCAGACTAGCCGCGGACCGCCCCGGAAACAGCGTAATCCGCCGCGCCCGCGGGTTTTTTCCACGCCAATCCCGCTTGGAATCCGGCCCGCGCTGATTTATCCGGTCCCTCATGCGCGACGACATCGAGCGGATCCTGATCGACGAGGAAATCATCGAGCGCCGGCTCGATCACATGGCGGAGGAAATCGAGCGGGATTTCCCGGCGGGCACCCTGGTGGTGATCATCCTGCTGAAGGGCGCGCTGGTTTTCGCCGCCGACCTGCTGCGGCGGGTGCCGCGCCAGCTCGAGATCGAATGCCTCAACGTCGCCAGCTATCACGGCGGGATGGAAAGCAGCGGCAATGTGGATTTCCTCGACCGCCATTTCCCCGAGGTGAAGGGCCGCGACGTCCTGTTGCTCGACGACATCCTCGACACCGGCCGCACCATCGCCGCCGTTTCGGAAAGATTGCGCGAGGAGGGGGCCAATGCGGTGCGCACCGCCGTGCTGCTCGCCAAGGACAAAACGCGCGCCGCCGACGTCGAGGCGGACTACACCGGGTTCGAGATCGGCGACGAATTCGTCGTCGGCTACGGACTCGACTACCAGGGCCGCTACCGCAACCTGCCCTACGTCGGCGTGTTGAAGCGCTCGGCGGTCTGAGCGACCGACGGTCGTCGCGCATCTAGTAAAGCCGCGTCCAGGGCAGCGCGTCGAGCTGATCGTCGAATCCCAGCCCGGTGCCCGGCGGCGGATGAAACACCGGCGACCAACCGCCCATCAGCGCGGTGAAGTCGTCCGGCTCGAAAAGCACGTCGGTGCGCAGCCCGCAGACGCCCGGCTGGCCGGGGAATTGCAGCCCGAGCCGCGCCGCCTCCCAGGCCGCGAACGCCTGGCCGAGCGGGTGGTCCATGTAGCTCGTCACCACCAGCCGCTGGCCGTGGCCCAGCGCCGCCTCCGCGAGCAGCCAGGGTTCGTCCACCGCCGGCTTGATCACGCACACCTGCGCCGACTTGCGCGCCGGCGCGGCCTCGCGGTCGATCGCCAGGGGAATCCGCGTTTCGCGAAACAGCGCGGCCCACGCGGTTTCGGAAAACGGGCACGGGTCTTCGAGAAAGTCAATCGACCGCCGCGCCGCGTCGCTGAGCCCGGCGAGCCAATCCCGCACCTCGGCGGGATCGAGGGATTCGTTGAAATCGAGCCTCCAGCGCGCTTCAGGATGCGCCGAAACCACCGCCTCCAGACACGCGCGCTCCTTCGCCGCGTCGCGCCCGCATTTGAGTTTCAGCCGGGTGAAGCCCGCCCCGATGGCCAGTTCCGCGGATTCCACATCCGCTGAGGCGAGCGTGGCATGGCTCTCCGGCACCTCCATTTCCTCGAACAGGGATTCCTCGCGCGAACGCGCCGCGGCGTCGTATTCCGCGCAGCGCAGCGCGCGCCGCACCACCGGCCAGCGCCGCGCGCCCTGGAGGTCGCGCAGGCATTTCTCCAGCGGCGGATCGCCCAGCTCGGGCCACGGATGGATGCAGCCGTATCCCTCGCCGACCTTGATCAACACCCCCTCGAACTCGCGCCGGGCCGAGGCCGCGTTCAAAAATCCCCGGCTCCGCAGCCGGTAGCGGGAAATCAGCGGTTTGCGGGTGTCCTCGTTGAGAATCAGCATGTTGCGGGCCGCCACCATCCGCGAACCACCCGCGATGTCAATGCACGCCGGGCCGGGGATTTGTCTTGCATGCCGCCGCCGACA
>SLAV01000172.1 GCA_007126655.1 Haloferula sp.
CCCCACGGCACGGGCAGGCGGCGGGATTCGCGTATGGCTTCGACGCGTTCGTGAATGGTATCCGCATCGGTGGTTTCCGGTTGGTCACCCATGAACCCGAGTATCAGCGCGCGGTCGGTGCCGTGCCCCTTGCCGGTGGCGGCCAGCGAGCCATAGAGCTTGCAACAAAGGCGGGCGACGCGATCCGCCGAGTCGCACTCGCGAAGCCCCGCGACGAACCTGGCGGCGGCCCGCATCGGGCCGACGGTGTGCGACGACGACGGGCCGATGCCGATGGTGAATAAATCGAGAATCGACATGACGGCGGGGAGGCGGCGGAGTGCTGGAGCCTAATTCGCCTCGCGGACGACGCGGTTTTTCGCGTCAAGGAGCACGTTTTTCGAGGCCACCGGTTTGTCGCTGATGGCAAATGCCATGATGGCGACAACCTCGCCGGCCTTGATGAGGTGGGCGGCGCCGCCGTTGATCATGATTTCGCCGGTGCCGGATTTGCCCGGGAGAACGTAGGTCTCCAGACGCTGGCCGCTGGTGATCGAGGCGACGAGCACCTTCTCCCCCGGCCAGAGATCGACAACCTCCATCAGGTCGGTTGGAATTTCGATGCTGCCTTCGTAATCCACGTCGGATCCGGTGATGACGGCCTTGTGGAGTTTCGATTTCAAAACCTCGCGCTGCATGACAAACCACGCATTGCGCCGGGAGGGCGAAAAGGTCAAGCGGCAAGCGACGAACCGACAGGGCGCCTACATTCGAGTTGGGGCCTTATTTGAAAACGCTATTTTGAACCACAGGTTGCTTCTGCATCGGTAAGATTATTTTTTGAAAAAATGCCCATTTCAACGATGAAAGACAAGAATCCGCCTCAAGAAAACCACCACAGTGAACATGGAGGAGTATATTCGGGACTGCGGCTGGCAGGCCCGGCAGCAGTTCATCTCGGATTCGCTTGGGACCACGAATCGTTGGTCGAACGAATCGCGGCGGATGTCAGCGACCTCATCGGCGTCGGTGATGCCACGCTTGTGGCCGATGAAAGGTAAGCGCCGCAAAATTTCCCCACGATTCGTGACGCGACGGTCTTCTACCCTGGCCGGATGTCAAAACGCACCTGCAACAAATCGATGCCGACCCCGCCAAATCCGGCGGTTCTCGGCGTGGGTTTTATCGAACTGGAATTTCCCGCCATACCCAGGCCAAGGGCGGTGGTCGAACTGGACGGGGGAATCCGAATCCTTCCCGAAAGCCCGCATGATGTCACCCTGGCCGCCGGGTTGATCGAACGACTGCGCGCTTCCCGTCGGAAAGGAGGCCGTCCATGATGAACCTTGGCTCCGCCACGCTGCGGGTCTTCCTCGCCGTCGAACCCTGCGACATGTGCAAACCCTTCGGAATGAGAACGAATTGCTGCGCGAAAAAATCCGGCTTCTGGAGGCCGAGGGCGAACTCATGCGCGCGGAAATCAAGCGCCTCCGGGACATGGTCGAGGGCTTCCGCAAGCGGATCTTCGGTGTGAGTTCCGAAAAGCTAGATCCGGCGCAAATCGAGTTTGCTTTCAAGGAAGGCGACCTGCTCATGGGAAAGCCTGTCGCGCCGCAGGACAGCGCTGGCACGGAAAGTCCCGTTCAGCCTCAAGGACGACGCCGCCCGCGAAAAAGCGCGCCGGGAAGGCCTGCGCGTTATCGCCGCCTACCTCGATTCATCCGAGGCCATGCACGACAAGCCGCGCGCCGTCGAAGTCATGCCCGTGCGGAAATCCCAAGCCTCTCCGTCCCGCTCACCGGTGCGATGGACCTGGTTAAGGGCAATCTGACGACGGTGCATTTCGAATCCGGCGTCGTCAGGCATGTTGAATTAGGTATCGCAAAGAATCACACCACCGGGCGTGGAGTCAAGGATCGGGGATCGATTGGGCACGGACGAAATCCGAGGGGTGGCCGGAAAGCGTCATCCGCACCGTGGCGTCGCCGTTCTCGTCGGTGGTGACCCATGAGCCGTCGGTGACGACGCCGGGACCGGCTTCGACGAGGGTTTCGACCGGTTCGCCGGGGTCGAATGTCAGGTCTGTCGATGAGCGGAACTCGTAGTTGGTTTCCGGGCTGCCAACCAGGGAAAGCTCCCACAGATTTTCTCCGACCAGAGTGAACGAGGTGATCCACAGACCCTCCGGGGGCGGGCCGATCATCAGCGGCCCGGACAGTGCGAATACGGGCTGTGCCGAGGTGGTTTCGACACTGAAATCCAACATCCAACTAACGCCTGTTTTTGTGTTGTTTCCAGTCATGACCCTTGGGGGATCTTCACTCGATCCGCCGAGAACGCGGCCGTCGAAGGCTTGGGTGCCGTCCCCGTTGCTGCCGGTGAGCACCCGTTCCGCAAAAAGGGGCTCGGCATTTTCGTCTAAATCGAGGAATATATTGATGCCGTTCCATAGATCATCGTAGTCGTTGGCAAGGATGGTGACGCCATCCATGAGGATGATCGGCTCACCCTGCCCGTCCTCGAGCGGATTGGTGGAGGTGTTGTCCCTGGCGGCAACGTCCGCGGTCGAGCCGATGACCTTCCATGTCGCGCCGCCGAGACCCGCCGCATTGGCGACGCCTTGCACAAAGGTATTGTAGGTTTCGATGTCGGTGGATTCGCCGGTGATCGTCTGGCTGGTGATGAAGGCGATGCGATAGGTGTCGCCATCCGCCCAGGGAAGGCCGGTGGCCGGGTTGATGCCGCCATTGGCATTCACGATGTCGATGACGCCCAGTTCTCCGGCCAGATCCGGCACCGGAAGCACCGTGATCGTGGTGTCGTCCGGCAATGCCGTGGTGGTATCGAGCGCGTTGCCCGATAGGTCGGTGATGACCGCGCCGGCCTTGATTTGGAGAACCAGGTCGCCGGGGCCGGAGGTGGTGACGAACACCTCGAAGACGGCGGGATTGCCAGTGGCAGACACACTGATGTCCGCAATCGGCGCGGTGGAGCCGTTTTCAAAATCGTCGGCGCTGACGGTGGAGGTGTCGATCGGCTCACTGAAGGTGACGGTGTATCGCGGCGTCATGTTCTGGGTCGCGAAAACGGGACCGCCTCCGACATTGTCACTGATCGAGACGAGCGTGGGATCGGTGAGATCCTCCGACAGGGTGATGATGTCCTCCGCAGGCAGGGCGGAGGATGTGTCGAGCGGGTTTCCGGGCAGATCGGCCACTTCGGCGTCTTGTCTGATCTGGAGCCGGAGTGTGCCCACCTGCAAGGCCGAGACGGCGACCTGATAGACGGCCGGGTCGGCCGTGGGAGTGACGGATTGGATGGTGACGGGAGTGGCGGAGGCGTTCTCGAAGGCGGCGACGTTGACCGATCCCGCGCTCATGGGCTTGTCAAAGGTGACGGTGTAGTTGATCGAGACGGGCACTTCGACCGGGCCGCCGCCCACATCATCGACGATGGAGACGAGCTGCGGAGCGGTGGTGTCATTCTGGTCCACCACGGTGAGCACTTCGGACATGGCGAAAACGGAATTAAAGTTGGTGGCGGGGTTGTTGAAATTCGTCATCCACCCTATGCCGTCCCTGTCGGACCTGCCGGTGCGGATGTTGCCTGCGGTGCTGCCCAGGGGTTGGTCGCCGGTACCGGTGACCCTGGTCCCGTTCCCGAGAGTGCCGGTGAAAACCCGGTCGCGCACCAGAATTTCGTTGTTCTCGTCGAAACCGACCGGGTCGCTGATGCCGCCCCACAGGTCGGCATTGTCGATGGCGATCGTGGTGGCTCCATCCATGAGGAAGACCGGCACGCCGGCCCCATCCGCGCCGGGGTTGGTGCCGGTGTTGTCCCTGGCATCGACCGTGGCCGTGGAGCCGACGACGTTCCAGATCGCGTTGCCGAGTTTCGGGAATGTGGTGCTGGCAGCGGCGACGCTCCGCACGAAGGCATTGTAGGTGGCGATGTCGGAGGAGGTCGCCTGGGTGGTCTCGGTGGTGACGAAGACGAGCCGGTAGGTGTCGCCGACGGCCCAGGGTTCGTCGGTTGCCGGGTTGATGCCACTGTTGGCCGCGAGGTCGAGCACATCGAGCTGGCATGCGATGGGCGGGTTGAGGGTGACGATGCCCTCGACGGTGGAGGTTTTCGCAGCCGAGTCGGTGACTCTGAGTTGGATGGTGTTGGGGCCGACGCTCATGCCGTGGATGGCCTGCAGGTCGGCGTAGGTGATGGCCGCGGGGGTTTCGCCGGTGACGTCGAAGTTGTCGTCGTTGGCGAGATCCCACTCCCACTGGGTGATGGCCGCTCCGGCGGAAGGGAGGGAGGCGGAGCCATCGAGCGCGAGGCTGCCTGTCGCCGGGATGGCGTATGGTCCGCCGGGATCGGCGGTGGGATTGAGCAGGCTGATGGTGAGTCGGACATCGTCAAACTGGGTATCCCCGAACCCCCCGCCCTCGCCTTTGCCAAGCAAGCGGATTTCCAGGGGTTCGCCAATGAGGGCTGAGTGTTCGTCGGAATCGTATCCATATTGGATGGTGACGGTGGCGAATTCGCCCTCGTCCGGCAAGGGTGCGCCGGCATCGGCGCTGTCCACCTGGCCGAGGAGGGTGCCGCCGGCGAGCAACTGCACGCGGTAGCCGGCGAAGTCGAATTGTTTCGAGTTGCCGACCTCGACGGTGAGGGTGTAGCTCCCCTCCGCGAAGAGCGAGGAAGTCAATACCTGGGAAAAGCCGGCGTTGGGGACGTCACCAAATACATATCCCACCTGCTTGCCATCCGGCGGCGGTTCATCGTAATCATCGGGGACTTGAGTGTGGAGAACGCCGATTTCGTCGGCAGGGCCGAAGTTCGACCAACCCGGCGCCTCGGACTCGAATTGCCCGGCCCCTGGCAAGTCGGGCTCCTCGAAGCCGGCGTTGGCGACGGGGATCGAGGATTGCCCCCATGCGTGGGCAGACAGCAATGCACTGGCTGACAAAACCCAGCCGAGGGCTGCTGCGGCACGAACCGACGTGCCTGGAAGATTTTGATCAACGATGGATTTCATGGGATCATATTGTAAAATGACTTACCGTCGGGCGAAGTTGGAGCACGGTGTGAGACGCATGGAGTTTCCCTGGCTTGGCTAGGGCGGTGGCTGCGGGGGAGGCTGTGAAAATCGGCCTCATGATGTTGTTTCGGATGGTTGGAATGCTTGGAGGGATGCATGATCGACATGGAAGCGAATCCACACACAATACAAACATCAATTTCGTTAGCTTTTCAGTTTGGTGGATTCCGTCAATACGAATTTTTCATTTTTTGAATTATGTTTCGTTTCGTCAGGCGCCGCCTGGTCGGTGGCGGAGCAAGGCAGGGAGGCAGAGCCCGCCGGGGAGTGCCGTGGCGGAATCGGGGGTGGCGGCGGCATTGCCGATGAGGATGAAGCCACCATGCGCGCCATCAAGCCGGATACCATGAGCGGCCTGTTTGCAAGTCGCTCGATCAAACGCGGCAACAAAGACCTGATGGCCCGTAAGAAAAAATGACGGCTGCGATGTAGAGAGTGTTTTCCGGAGGAATCCCAACCACTGGCAGACCTGGTGGGCAACGGCCTTCGCGCCCGCCTCGAAAGCCCATCCGACCTTGAGGACTTTATGGTGCAATCATGGCTGGAGCGACGATCACATTGAAAAACGTGCCGCTGGAATTGCACCTTACATTGAAGCAGGCGTAAAAAATTGTCCGCACCCGTGATTGGCGCGGTGTAATAAGGTAGAAGGACATGCACGAAACCGACGCCAACCTGCTCACCCGCTTCGCCAGCCATCGCGATGAAGCCGCGTTCGGCGAGCTGGCGGCGCGCTATCTCGGCCTCATCTACCACGTCGCGCTGCGCCGCACCGGCGACCGGCAGATGGCCGGGGAAATCAGCCAGAACGTCCTCTGCGCGGTCGCCCGCAAGGCCGCGTCGCTGGCGCGGCATCCCGACCGCCTGCCGGCCTGGCTCCACCGCGCCACGCTCTACGAATCCAGCAAAGCCATGCGCTCCGAAGCCTCGCACCAACGCCGGAAACAACTCGTCCACCCCGACGCGATCCCATCCACCGCCGATCCCGGTCCCGGCGCATGGAGCGACGCCCTGCCCCTGCTCGATCTCGCGCTCGACCGCCTGCCGGATGCCGACCGCCGCGTCGTGCTTGGGCATTATCTCGAGGGGAAATCCTTCACCCGGATCGGTGCGGAGGTTTCTCGCCCGGCGGCCACCGTGCAGAAGCAGTGCCGCCGCGCCCTCGACAAGCTCGCCCGCATCCTGCGTGGCAAGGGTGTGGCGCTGTCCGCCGCCGCCCTGGCATCCGGCCTCGCCACCCAAACCGCCAAGGCCGCCCCGCCCGCATTGCTTAAATCCGCCGCCGCCAAGGCCCTCTCGGGTGCCGCCTCCCACTCCACCACCTCCCTCACCTTGTTCATGGCCATGAAATCCAAAGCCACCCTGCCCGTCGCCATCCTGGTTCTGCTCTCGCCGCTGGCCATGCAGCAGCTCGCCATCACCCGCGCCTCCGCCCACAACGACCGCCTCCGCGAAACCCTCGCGACACGCGACCCGTCCGCCCACAACCCAACCCCCGCGCGGCTCCAGCGCAACGTCGGCACGCAACAAAGGCGGATCACCATCGACATACTCCGGCGCGCGCAGGAAGAGGCCGGCCGGTCCATTCTGAAAGAAATCGAGTTCCAGGAAATGGTTGGCAGCCTCACCCCCGAAGAACTCGAAGGGTTGATCCCGAGGGTCTTCACCCAGCCCGGCCCGTGGGACGGCAGAAACGAACTGCTCCGCGCCCTTGTCACCGCTCTGGCGGAGACCGATCCCGGCCTCGCCGTCCGCATCGCATGCTCGGCGGATCCCCGGCAGCCGGTCATTTCGAACGCGGGAGGAATCGAAGACGCCATCTTCCGCTGGGCCACCGCCGAGCCGGGACAAGCCGTCGCATGGCTGGAGGAATTGCGGCGGAATCCTCTTGCCGGAAGCAACTCGTCTGCCTTCACGGACTACGAAGGGGCGGTGGCGGCTCCGCTGATACTCTCCGAATCGCCGCTTGCGCGCGATGTCATCATGCGGGCGGAAAGCACTTATCCCGGTTACGTGATTCGCGCCGCAATCTCGCAGAGTGCCCGAATTTTCGGACGGGAAGCCAGCGTCGATTCCAAAGTGGACGCGTTTGCCAAATTCCTTCCTTGGATCCGCGAATTCATCCCCGAAGAACGCTCACAAAGCAGAATGGGGCTGGAACAACGCGACGTCATCCATGGTTATTTCTTCCATTATGAAAGAAGTGCCTTGGACAACCCGGTCCCCGGCAGGATCATGGAAACCGTGGAACTCCTCCCGGCCGAGCGCCGCATGATCGCCGAAGGCCATACGGGGCGGATGCTCGACGCGCTTTACAACACCGGCAGCAAACCGGACCGGACGAAAGTGGAAAACGCCGTCCGCGATTGGTTGCATACTCATATCCCCGATGCCGCGGAGGAAATCTTCGGGCAATCCCTCTCCATCGCCACAACCCGACAAGAGCGGCAGATCGAACTTGCGTTGACGCACCTCGCTGCCCGCACCGACCGCGAAGACTTCCGCGACATCGACGTGATCCAGACTCTCGGGCGCTTTGATTTCAGCGATTTTCCCGAGTTCGTTCCCAAGGCACTCGAACAAGCGGAACGAATCAAAGACCCCGGAAAACGCGCCGAAATCATCCACGAACTCCAACCATCCGCCCGATGAAAACCGCGATCATTCTCGTTCTAACATCCATCGCCGTCGTGGCGGTCGCCATTCACAGGCAAGACCGTCTCACGGAGTTGAACGAAGAAACCCGGATACTGGAGGTGGAACAGCAACCGCTTGTCTCCACATCCGCCCGCCCCAGACGTAACACGGACATCGCACAACCGGACGCACCCGCCGCACAGGTGGAACTCGTGTCCGAGACGATGGTGGAACTTTTCATTGCATGGCAAACCCCTGACAGAATTCGCGAAGCGGAAGTGATGGAACAGACCAAGCGCCTGCTGCTCGCCGCGCGGGATTTGTCCGCGCGGGATGTGGAAAAAGTCATGCACACACTGTTCGAAGATGACCGCCTCGCCGAACTCGGGCGCGAAGATATCATTGGAATGGGCCACGAACTGATCGGCCAGGCCGCGCCATTTTCCTGGCGGGAATATCTCATTGCCAATCGCGATCTGCCGGATTGGCAGGGTCTTTTCGAAGCCGCCACCTGGCAGTGCCTGAGCACCGACACCCGGCGCACCCTCGCGCTGATCGAGCGGGAAACGGCCCGCGGAAATCCGGAGGTCGCCACCACCCGCATTCGCAGTGGCATGCTGATGGCACTGGCCGCGCATGATCCCGACAAAATGCTCGCCCATGCGCTTTCGCCGGAATTTCTCGCCGATCCCGACGCGCTCTACGGCCTGGGTGGCTTCGCCGTCAATGCATTGAAAAGTCCCGCGGATCACCAGCGTTTTCTTGGCGCCCTTCGCAGGACTCGGGAAAACAATCCCTCTCAGGTTCTCGACCAGATCCGCCGGGATTACCTTGGTCAATTAAACCAACGTTTTTCAAACTGGCCCGCAGATGAGGCGATCACCCTGATCGAGTCGGAATTCACCACCACTGAGCGCTTTGAACTTGCCGGCACACTCGCACAACGCGGCGACCTAACAGATCCAGAAAAATGGCTGGACTGGTTCCTCAAGATCGATCCGGAAGTGTGGGCCGAATCGAACACCTGGGCCAAACATCCTGTCCTAAGTCTGATTGAAAACCGCGCGTTTCAATACACTGATGCGCGCGCAAACTGGCTGGAAAAAATCCCGCCCGGCCCACTGCGCGACGAGGCCACGCTCTCATACGCATCGATGATCGCCGACCGCGATCCCGACCGCGCCGCCGGCTATCTCGACCAACTGCCCGAATCCAGAGGCAAAGACAACCTCGTCAGAAAAATCGAACAAGCCCGGCGGTAATGCGGCTCATCGGTGGATCGGTGCTCCCGTAAAAGGTGCCTCCGGCTCCTTCCCGAAGTGGTGTGGGTTCCCGGGAAGCTGAAGCTGGAAGCGGCGGGAAAACGCAACCGATGCCGAAAAACTTTCCAAGGCGGCATGGAGCGCTACGCTCGCGAGACAGATTCATTGAGGAAGTGACGCGGTCCCCAACGCCAGCAATCCACATCCCACGTCCGGGGTGACGCTGCCATCGAATCACCGGGCAGGTTTGAAAGATCCGCGGCCCGTGATTCGGCCACCCCTGGAGTGCGGGACAAAAAAGACAGACCAGAGATCGTCATGAGGATGATGGCTCCCAAGGAGCGGCGAACCTCCTTCGCCGATGCGGATGGAAAGAGAATGATCAAGCGCATCACTCCACTTCATTCGCATACTCATCCTCTTGGGCGATGAAGGATCTCCTTGATTTTTTGTCCCGCACCCCACCCCTGCCACCAGGCAGCTTGCATTCATGACCATTCCATGACACACCGGAGATCGGAAACCGCCATTGTCCCTCCCATGAAAAGAAACCCCGTTTGTGGCCCCGCGTTCGCATGGCTTTCGGTGCTGCTTCCGTGGTCCGTCCTCCTCGCGGACGAACCCGGCCTCAGCGAGCTTCTCCGCGACGCGCTCTACACCGAGGAAGTCGCCCGCGATCCGGGAAAGGCCGCCGAACAATATGAGGAGCTTCTCGCCCGCCATGACGCGCAGAAAACCTACGCCGCCGCCGCGCTATTCCGCCTCGCCGAGGTCCGCAGGAAACAGGACCGCAAGGACGACGCGATCCAGCTCTATCAACGCCTGATCGCCGAATTTCCCGATGCGGAAACCGAAACCAGACTCGCCCGCGAAAACCTCGCGGCACTCGGTGGAAATATCCCGGAAGCCGCCACAGCGGAGCCGGACGCGGAGGCCGCCGAACTGGCGAGGCTCCGGGCGCTGTCGGACACCTCGCCCGATGTGCTCCTGGATGCCGATACCTTGTATCAGGCGGCACATCATGGCTGGGCAAGCGTGGTGGAATTCCTCCTGGCCAAGGGCGGCCGTGCGGAGGATGCCCTTTGGGTTGCCGCAGGCAACGGGAATCTCGAAATCGTCAAACTGCTGACCGAAGCACAAGCCGATATCCCCGACGCGGTGGCTGCCGGGGCGATCTGGGCCGCCGTCGATTCCGACCGGATCAAGGTTCTCGGATATCTGCTTGGGAAAGGCTTGAATCCCGGCGTGGTGGATGGCCCCCACGGCACACTCCCCACCTTCATCCAGGCTGTATTGGGTGGCAGGCTGCGTGGTGCGGAGGTTCTTCTGGAGCATGGGGAGGATATCAACGTCATGGTCGAAGCCAGACTTGGACCGGATTACTTTCCATCCGGCACCGCGCTTCACCTCGCGATCCGGGAAGGCAATTTCGACGCCGCAAAGTGGCTGCTGGAGAAAGGTGCGGAGCCCGACTTGCCGGATCCCGCCTATGGCCTCTCTCCGCTGCATCATGCGCTTGGCAGTGGATACGCCGGGTACATCGAGATGGCGGAAGCCCTGCTTCTTGCCGGCGCGGATCCGAACCGCCGCTCAAAGGATGTGAGCCTGAGGGATTCGGCTCTGCGCGCCTACCTGATGGATTCCACGCCCCTGGAAATGGCCGTTTCATCCCGGCACGCGAACGTGGAACTCACCAAGTTGCTCCTGAAAAACGGAGCGAATCCCAATATCGAGGGATCGAAAATCAGCAAGGCCCTGGCTCGTGCCATGAATCGCGACATGGCACGCGCCATGGAAGTGGCGAAGCTCCTCGCGGACGCCGGATTCCGCATGACCGATCACGAACTCCTGCGGATTGCGGGCGGAAAGAACGACTGGAACATGATCGAACTCCTGCTCAAACATGGCGCGAACCCGGAGCATTATTTCGGTCCGAAGGGCAGTCTGCTGGCACAAGCCTGCGCGGACGGCAACGCCGACAGGATCGCCCTGCTGCTCGAAGCGGGGGTAGACGTCAACGAGGTGATCGACGGGAAAAACGCGCTCCAAATCATTTCCGAAGGATGGGATGCGGAAGCCGCGTTGCCAGCCGTCAAGCTCCTGCTGGATGCCGGCGCCAAGCCGGACGAAGAATGGAAACGGCGCGGCTTCCGGTCTGCCCCGGCCCAGATCCGGGAGCTTCTGTTGGAAACATTCGCCATCCCCAAGCTTGGAAATGAATCCGAAATCACCTTGTGGATCGACAATACCAACCCCCAGTATGCCCTCACAATCGCCTCACGTGCCCATGATCCCGTGATTCCCGATCTCGCGCCGTGGATTCTCGAAAATCGCTCCAGATTCAGCAGCATCCCGTTGGAGGAAGGTGTCGAGCTGGCCTGGACCATCTGGCGCAAAGACGAAACAGGGACGTGGGCGAAACGGGAATTTGATGTCAAATCCTCCGTTGCCCTGCCGGAATTGCGTTGGGGGGATGTCGTGATGTGTTCGGTGATCATGCCTGACTCTCCCGCCCGTTCCGGTCCG
The DNA here is from genome assembly GCA_007126655.1 of Haloferula sp. Taxonomy (GTDB): domain Bacteria; phylum Verrucomicrobiota; class Verrucomicrobiia; order Verrucomicrobiales; family Akkermansiaceae; genus Luteolibacter. The sequence goes on from SLAV01000172.1 coordinate 11,500, forward strand.
CAGAGACGTGTCACAACACAATACCGCCTGCCCGATGCGGAACTCTGGCACCTCCGCAGGCGGATTTCATTCCCCATCACGGTGGAAACCGCCGGCGAATCCCGCGAGATCCTGGTGCGGGGCGACCGCTTGTTTTTCGATCCCACCAGGGATGAGGTTCCGCTGGGATCAGCCCGCGACATCGCCGAATACCTGCGGCAGAAATTGCATCGGGCGAACCGGGTGGCCGCCATCATTGTCTCCCGGCAAGACTGGCCGGAGATACGCATGGGTTACGGTTCAAGGGAAGCCGGACAATTCCAAATGCAAGCGGGCGACCGGTTGAAACTTGAAGTCGCCGCCGGGGCGGGGGAGGATCAGGACAATCCGCGGAGCCAACTCGTCACGATGGAAGTGGATGGTCATCCGTTTCTCAGAACCTTCGGCACGGTGTCCGATGGGTCGTTGGTGCCGGGCAGCATTCCCACGCTCATCCAGGCACTCGCGGAGACGCAGGTGCCATGGTCGTTGGGTTGGAGGGATTTTACGGAGGACACATCCGCGGACCTTGCGAAACTCCATGCGGTGGACGCGTTCGAGGATTTCACCCTTCTGCCCCACC
>SLAV01000309.1 GCA_007126655.1 Haloferula sp.
CATCGGCTTCCCCGCAAAAACCAGCCTCGGCAAAGCCATGGGCGAAGGCGCACGGACCGAGGTATCCGCCGACCCCATGGACGACTTCAGCAGAGGCATGTCAACCGCCATGATGATGAACTTCCAGGTCCGCCACCTCCCCTCCCTCTACATCACTCTCGTCATTCTCGGAATCCCGACCCTCATCCTCGCAAATGGCCTGCTCGACAAATTGAAAGGGCAGAAACCCGCCCTGAATTCTCATTTCCGCAATCCGTAGCCGGGACTTGCAGTCCCGGTCCGTCGTGGGGACATCCTGTCCCCACACCATACCGTATCCATAGCCCCCGAAACCCCGATGACCCAAAAAACCACCCCCCTCGCCCGTGCGATGCAAACCGCCGCCACCATCACGCTGGCCGCCTGGATCGTCGGCTGCGCGGCACATGACTCCCCGGACAAATTGGCCTGCCAAACAAGCTGTGGAAATTGCGAAGACTGCGAGCAAATCGCCGCCAGCACCGCGCCGGACGGCACTGAAACGGATGAGGAAGAAACCCTCCGCATCATCCCGCTCGATGCGATCCACCAGGAAGAAAGCGGTCGCGCCAGCGGGATTCTCGGCGGTTTTTTCGCGGGAATGGTGAACTTGCTCTTCGATGGATTGTTCGGCACGTCATCCGACGACCACTGGAGCTGCCCGCAGCGATCCGGTGGCCGCCGCGCGGCGGGACGAAGAGCCGGCAGCGAGGCGGGAGGCGGGTCGGGCGGCCAGGCCGACCGGGGCACGCGCAAGGAGGGTGCCGCCGTGGAACGCGCCCGCGACCGGCGGGAGCAAGGTGCTGCGGGCCAACGCAGGCAGCCACCCGCAGGCAATTGATGACCCGATGTCCTCTCCACTGCTTTCCAATTCATCTTTGACTTGGCACCATGCGGGCGATGTGGTTGAGTGTCTTTTGATGCGGTCGTCCGCATTCATTCGGCTCCGGTTGTGGCCCGGCCCGGATTCTTGATCTGCCAGTCACGTTCGATTTCCTCAAGCGAGCGCCCCTTGGTTTCCGGCACGAATCGCATCACCACCCAGACGAGCACCACGCAGAACGCGGCATAGATGAAGAATGGAAAGCCGTGATGGAACCGTTCGAGCAACCAGGGGTTCTCATCCATCATCGGGAACGTCTGGGAAACCACGAAGTTCGCGCTCCAGAGGAAGAACGTGGCGATCGCAAGCGCGCGGCCACGCAGTTTGGTGGGGAAGATTTCGGACAGGATCACCCAAGTGACCGGGCCGACGGACAGCGCGAAGCTGGCGATGTAGCCCAGCACAAAGAGCAACAGCCAACCGCCGATCGCCTGCGCCGACGAGGCGGCGCCGATCGCGACCAGTGAAATGCCCATGCCTGCGGCTCCGGCGATCATCAATGGCCGCCGACCGATCCGGTCCACGGTGACGATGGCGATGACGGTGAAGACCAGGTTCACCGCCCCGACCACGACGGTCTGCAGCAGGGCGATGTCGGTGCCCGCGCCGGCGATCGAGCGGAAGATGTCCGGCGCGTAATACAGGAAGACGTTGATGCCGGTGACCTGCTGCAGCACGGCCAGCGCGATTCCAAGGATCAGCACGCCACGCAGGCCGGGGCGCAGCAGTTCCCGGAAATTCCCGCTTTCCTGGCGCAGGGTGGCCTCGATTTCGGCAATCTCGCGGTCGGCGTGAACCGCACCGTCGATCCTGGCGAGGATCATCCGGGCCTGCTTCGTGCGTCCTTTCCGGCAGAGGAATCGCGGGCTTTCCGGCACGAAAAACAAGGCCGCCAGCAGGATCAGGGCCGGCACCGCTTCCGAACCGAACATCCAGCGCCAACCGGTCGTCCGCATCCATGAGTCGTCACCGAGCCCGGCGATGTGGTAATTGACGAAATAGACCACGAGCATGCCGAAGACGATGGCGAACTGATTGAGCGAGACCATGCGTCCGCGAAGCCGGGCGGGCGAGATTTCCGCGATGTACATCGGGCTGGTCATCGAGGCGATGCCGACGCCCAGGCCGCCGAGAATCCGGAAAATGACAAACTCCGTGAAGGTCCGCGGCAGTGCCGTGCCAAGGGCGGAGACCAGGAAGAGCGCGGCGGCGAGCAGCAGCGTGGTTCTGCGGCCCAGGCGGTCGTTCATCGGCCCCGCCAGGATCACGCCCGCCACACATCCGACCAGGGCGCAGCCCGCCGCCCACCCCTTCATCGTGGCATCAAGATCGAACCACTCGCGCAAGGGTTCGATGGCACCGCTGATCACGGCCGTGTCGTAGCCGAAAAGCAGCCCGCCGAGCGTGGCGACGCCGCATGCGAGCACCAGATAGGATTTCCCCGCTCCCGCCTTCGGATTCATCGGTTTGTTTCCTCTGAGTTGAATTCACGGATCGCGTCCACCATGGCGACGACGTTTTCCACCGGCGTGAGCGCCTGGATGTTGTGGATGGTGTTGAACACGAAGCCGCCGCCGGGTGAGAACACCTCGCAGCGCCGCCGCACTTCCGCGCGCACTTCCGCCGCTGTCCCGAATGGCAGGGTTTTCTGCGTGTTGACCCCGCCGCCCCAGAAGGTGATTTTTTCGCCGTGGCGTTCCTTGAGGATTTCCTCCGACATGCCGCGCGCGGAACACTGGACGGGGTTCAGGATGTCGAAGCCGGCCTCGACAAAATGCGGGATGAATTCCTCCACCGCGCCGCACGAGTGCTTGAAGGTTTTCCAGTCGGTATGCTCGTGGATCCAGTCGTTCATCTTCTTGTAATGCGGGAGCCACAGGTGGTCGAAGGTGTCGGTCGAGCAGAAGCTCGATTCCTGGGTGCCGAAGTCGGTTCCGCAGACGACCACCACATCGAGCACGTCGCCCACGGCGTCCTTGAGCAGGGCGAGATTTTGCAGCGCGATGTCACTCTGGCGCCGGAACACCTCATCGACGTATTCCTGGTTCACGGCCGTGGCCATGTACCATTCGGCAATGTCGCGGATGCCCTTGGGATGGGTGAGAAACGGCGCCGGGACCAGCGCAATGTCACCGAGGCAGGTTCCATTGAGGTGGGTGATCACCGCACGCTCGCTGCCGCGCAGCCGGTCGGCCTCCGCCTTCCAGTAGGCGAGGTCTTCCTCGCTCATGACTGAGAACTCCTCGAGGTTGTCGTCCGGATTCAGGTTGTCCTCGTCGATGGGTTCCTGGCGGATGATGGCATCGAAGAAATAGCCCGATTTCGGCATGTGTCCGCTGGCTGGCGCGGAGGTGTCCCCCTTGGGATGAATGAATGTGCCTTGATCATTCTCGTAGGTCCGGAAGTGTTCGGAGACCAATAGTTCCTGGCCCCATGGGGCGCGCCACATTTTCCAGTTCTCGTTGGGAAAGCCGAAGATCGTGTAGCGCGGGAAAATGCTCACCACGTCGGCACCCATGGCATCCAGCAGATCGTCCTCGACCAGCCCCAACATCTGGTAGGGCTCACAGACTTTCACCGGGCGCTTTTCGAGACCGTAGTGATTCCTCAGGCCGGCGACCACGCTGCAGTGGATGCCGGTGATGAAGGAGCTGCCGAAATCGACCGGCACGCGGTCGGGCTGCTGGTGGCGGATTGCGGCGCGGACGCGCGCGCGGGATGTCATGGGGTCCATGGGTCGTCAGGGTTGTGGCGGGATGGCCGTTCCGGCATCCATTGGAATGCTATCCCGCGGTTGCCGCGGGTTCTTGTGCTGCGGTGTGATTGTTTGGTGATTTCGTGCGATCCGGGGCCTTATGTCTTGTGCCGGCTTGGCCGGCGCGTTTGAAGTGGCGCGATGAACTCGAAGAATCTGATGGATGAACTGGAATCGCGGCCGCTTTGTGGTGACGGCGCAATGGGCACCCTGCTGATGGAGCGGGGAATGAAAGGGGGCTCCTGCGGGATGGCCTGGAACACGGAGCGCCCGGACGATCTGATGGCAATTCACAAGGCTTACCACACGGCAGGATCGCGGCTCATCACCACCAATTCGTTCGGCGGATCGCGCTTCATGCTCGATGGCCACGGGCGCGGCGACGATGTGCGGGATCTCAACATGGCCGCCGCACGGGTGGCCCGGGCGGTGGCGGGCGACGACGCCTGGGTTCTCGGTGATGTCGGTCCATGCGGGGATTTTCTCGAACCGGTCGGCGAACTGACCGAGGACGAGCTTCGGGATGCATTCCGCGATCAGATCGGAGCGTTGATCGAAGGCGGGGCGGACGCCGTGCTTGTGGAAACCATGAGCGATCCCGGGGAAATGGCCTGCGGGATTGAAGCCGCGCATTCCTGCGACCCGGACATCCCGATCATCGCCACATACGCTTTCCAGAAGACTCCGGGCGGTTTCCGAACCATGATGGGCACCAGCGTGGAAGAGGCCATCCGCCGGGCCTTGGACGCGGGCGCGAAAATCGTCGGAGCCAATTGCGGCAGCGCCCTCGACCTGGACGACTACGTCGCCTTGTGCGGGGAAATCGCGGCGGTCGCCGGTTCCGCGAAAGTCATTATCCAGCCGAACGCCGGAGCACCCGAGCAGATCGACGGCCGGACCGTTCATCCCGCGACTCCCGATCAGATGGCGGGCACCGCCGGGCGTCTGATGGACGCGGGCGCGCACATCATCGGCGGATGCTGCGGGACCACTCCGGAGCACATGGCCGCCATCGCGAACCGGGTGGCGGGCCGGGCCTGAGGCCTCAGGAGCCCGCGCGCTCGCGGAACTGCCCGGGCGTGACTCCCTTCACATCGCGGAATACGCGGGTGAAGTAGCTTTGGTCGCAGAAGCCGCAGCGGTCGGCAATGGAGGCGAGCGTGTCGTCGCTTTGCAGCAGCAGGTCGCAGGCGAGGTTCACGCGGCACTGGCGCAGCAGTTCGGTGAACGAGCGCCCGGTGCGCTGCTTGAGCACATGGGAGAAATGGCCGGGGGAAATCCCGGCGTGCCGCGCGGTTTCGTCCCGCGTGATCTCGCGGTGCAGGTTGTCCCGCATGAAATCCAGCGCCTTGCCGATCAGGAGCGGAGGCGTGAAGTTTTCCTGCCGCTCGATCATGGAAAACAAGTGCTCGAACGCATTGCGCAGCCATCCGGCGAGTTGCTCGTCATCTTCGATTGCGGCGAGTTCGGTGAGGATCCTGTAATTCGTGCCGAGCACATCGCTTTGCATCGCCCCGGCTTCGATCGCCGCCCGGGAAAGCATGACCACCAGCTCCAGCAACAACCCCTTGAGCAGGTCGCCGCGGTCCTCGCCCGAGCTGTAGATGTGGACGAGCACGTGATTGATGATGCGCACCGCCTCGCCGCGATCGCCCCGCCGCATGGCGGCCAGGAGCATGGGTTCCTGATAGAGATAAAACTCGCGGATCCGGTCGTAGGGCCGGTGGTCCAGCAGATGCACGGCGGGGAAATCGTTCATGGCAGCATCAGGTGTTCGACATAGTGATCTTCGAAATCCGCGATCAGGTTCAGTTCCACCACATCGGTGCGCTCCCGCAGGGATTCCATTTCGCCGAGCGTGCCCTGGTCGAGCAGTGCGAGCAGCGCCCCGGCGAGCGAGGTGTTGCCGACGACGCGGATTTGTCGTGGTTGGAAGCCGGGCAGAAGACCGCAGGCGATGGCGTGCGGCACATTCAGATGCATGCCGAATCCGCCGGCCAGATACACTCGGGAGATTTCCCCGGCCCGGATGCCGGCGATTTCGAGCAGCGTCTCGATTCCCGCGCCGATGGCGGCCTTGGCCTGGAGCAGCAGTGCCACGTCCACCTCGCTGATGAACAATGGGTGGTTTTTTCCGAGGCGCAGCGCCCGCGCCCCGTCCTCATCGACGAGCCGGCGGCTTTCCGGAACCCGCGACCAGGCGTCCGCCTCGAACCGCCCGGCGTGGCCTAACAGACCCACCGCCCGCGCGGTGGCGAGAAAGTCGATGTAGGCCGAGCCGCAAATGCCCGATGCGCGTGGCACGGGAACCTCCCCGATGGTCGTCACACGCGTTTCAAGGGAACCGGAGGACAGGGAAATCCCGCTCACCGCACCCTCCCGCGCGCGGGTGCCACAAGCCAGCCCGGCTCCTTCGAAGGCCGGGCCGGCCGCCGTGGCGCAGGCGGTGAATTCGCCGCCGCGCTGGAGGATGATCTCGCCGTTGGTGCCGATGTCCACCAGCAGGCTCGGCGCGTCATCATAGATCATGCCGGTGGCCATTGCCCCGGCGGTGAGGTCCGCGCCGATGTATGCGGCGATCGATGGCAGGAGCCGCACCGGCGTTTCCGCGGGCAGCCCGTCCAGCGCGAACCCGAGGTCCGCCGCCGCGAGGGAGCGTCCTGCGAGAAAGGGCGCGGTGAATGGCGCGACGCCGAGCGGCGCCGGGTCCACACCCGCGAGCAGGTGCAGCATGGTGGTGTTGCCGGCGACGGTGCCTCCGGCGATGCGGTTCGGCCCGCGCCCGGCCCGCTCGCAGGCCTGCGCAAGCAGGGGTGCCAGGGTTTCCACCACCACGGCGGTTTGCATCGCGGCGACGGCTTCCGGGTTGCGCGCGGCGTCGATGCGGGTGAGCACGTTGTCGCCGAAGCGGATCTGCGCGTTGAACCCGCCGGCGCGGGAAAGGATCTCGCCGCTGGCGAGATCAACCAGCATGACCACCACCGTGGTGGTGCCGATGTCCACCGCGAAGCCGGTGTCGCGGGTGCCATCCGGAGAAAACAACGGATCGTGCGCGCAGGGCACCGCGATTTCAAAGGTCTCGCCGATCTGTGGCCGGTGCTCGATGCGCGAACGGGTGGGGATCGAAATCGTGACCGGCCCGCCGGGCCGCGCGCGGCAGGCGCGCACGGTGGCGGGCGCGCGGACCGTCCGGTTGTCCACCGTCAACTCGCCTTCGCCGAGCCGAACCTCGCATCCCCGGCAAAGCCCGCGTTCGCCGCAGCGGGTGTTGAGCGGGGATCCGTGGGCGGCGAGGATTTTCGACAATGCGGTGTCCGCATCAGCCTGAGGGCGGATTTCCAGCAGCCCGCCCGCTTCCGATTCGATCCGGATGATGCGGTCGCGGCTCACGGCTGGGTCTGGCGGAGGATGGATTCGTCGGGTGAGTGCGCGGATGCCGATCCGGGCTCCACGACCAGGAAACGCGTCGGGTCCCAGTTTCCCCACAACAGGTCCCGCAGCAAGGCGGGGTCGCCGTGGATGCGCTCGAATTTCCAGCCGAGGGACTTGGCGCAGCGTTCCGCGTAGGCGGCCTCCTTTTCGCCATCGGGCGTGCCGATGTCGATGTAGGTCGCGGTGTCGTGCATCGCCCAGGTCTGGTTTTCACACTCGATGAGAAACTCGACGTCTTCCGCGTCGAATTGTTTCGCATACTCCTCGCGGATGTGGGCCAGCCGGTCCGGACCCGGCACCCGCCGAGCGCGGTTCCAGCCGGGTGTGTAATACATGCACCCCGGACAGGCGCGCTGATGCTCCGCATAGCGCTCCTTGCCGCCCATGAACAAGGTGATGCAATCGTGTGCGCGCGGCAGCACGTAGGGATGCCGGCCCGCCCGCAGCCCCGCTGTGCCCAGCCCGCATAGGCCATAGGCCAGCGCCACCGCGTCGATGTCGTCGCGGCCATCGAGCGAATCCAGCTCGCCCTGGAGCTTCGCCCGCAGCTCGTCGGGGCGGTCGTGCAGGGCGATTTCATACCACCGCGTCTCCACGATGTGCCCGGCACCCTCGGCCAGCATCGCGATTTCGCGTTCGAAGACGGAACAGGCAAGCAGGATGATTCTCGGAGGTGTCATCGGGACCGCTTCATTCAGATTCATTCCCCAGCCTCACCCAAGCAAAAACGCGGCGGACGCCAACGACGACGTCGCCGCGTGTCCCGACCGGCCCGCGATTTCCGCCAATGACGGGCCATGCACGATGAGAAACCACCGGGGATTGCCCGCGGATGATCCGGAATACAGGTTGGTGACGGCACTCAAACCGCGAGAAACTCCTCCACCTTGGCCATGATCGATTGTTCCCTGCCGGGGACGCTCAGCACATCGCATTCGCTGCCGAGAATGAACGGGTGACCGGCTTCACGCATGCGCTTCTGCAATTCCTCGGAAAGCTTTCTCACACGGCCGGGTGGAACCAGCTCGTCGGAATAAAATTGTTTCGTCGGCAGGTTGCCGTAGAGCACGGTGGATTTGGAAACCAGGGCCGCATCCTCCCACAAGCGGCGCGAACTGCCCAGGCTGAGCACCGCCGGGTCCAGACTCGCGAAACGTTGGACCATGCCTTCGGTGAGTTCGCCGCAATCGTGAAAAATCAAATCGGCATCGGAGGTCGCCAATTGGTTGCGAATCGCGCGGTTCAGGTCGATCACGAAGCGGTCGAAAACCTCGTGGCTTTCCTTCAGCTGGTTCGGAGAGAAATACACTTGGTTGGCCGCCGGTTCGCACACGATGATCGCCCTGGCACCGGCCTGGATTTGCGCATCGAGATAGCAGCCGACAGTTGCGGCGGCCATCTCCAGCAGTGTTTCCAGCAGGGCCACCTCGTCGTCGTCCTCCGCGGTGGCTCCGGAACCGGCCAAAAACACCGGCGTAATGGGATCGCTGATCAGCTTGGTCATCAACGAAAACGGCCCGATGCCCATGCCCACCGGCAAAAGGTCGGTCTCCTCGGATACATGCCGGATGGCCTCACACACGGCATTCATGCGGCGGGTAAGCCGCACCTCGCCAGAGTCGGCCGGGATTTCGTCGAAGTGAAACGCATCAATATCCTCAGGGGCAATGCCGCGGGCGGACAACATGGCCTCCTTCTCCAGCTTCAAGTCCATCAGCGGAATCGCCATCGGACAGCGGAAGCGGCGAGCCGCCTCGGCGACCACCGATCCGAGTCTGCGCCCGTCGTTTGGAATCGTCTTGTGGTCGGCGTGTTCGTGCAGAACCAAATGCGTGCCAATGGGCATTCTCAATCCGGATGCGGCGAGATCCAGGTAGTATTGGCGATTCATCCTGATGTATGGGTCACGACCTGAGCAGGGACATCGCCGCATCCACCGCGCTTCCCGCATCCGCGGCATAGCCGTCGGCACCGATTTCATTCGCGTATTCCGTGGTGATGGGGGCGCCGCCGATCATGATTTTCGCCGCCAGTCCGGCCTCGCGGATCGCCTTCACGGTTTCGCGCATCGCCGGCATGGTGGTGGTGAGCAGGGCGGAGAGACCGACGAGTTTCGCGTTGTTCTCGCGGATTGCCTCGACGAATTTCGCAGGCGGCACGTTCACTCCAAGGTCGATCACGTCGATGTTCGCGCCCTTCCACATCATCGCGACGAGGTTTTTCCCGATGTCGTGGAGGTCGCCCTCGACGGTGCCGATCACCGCGTTGAATTCGGGCTTCACGCCGGCCTCGACCAGCATCGGTTCAAGCAACTTGAGCGCCTCCTTCATCGCGCGTGCGGCGATCAGCATTTCCGGCACGAAAATCTCGTTGTTCTTGAATTTCTCGCCAACCACCGCCATCGCCGAGACCAATCGGGATTCAACGATGAATTGCGCGCTCTCCCCCGCGTCGAGGCATTCCTGTACGAGCGCGGGAATCTCCTTGCGTTTCCCGGCAATGATGGCCTGGCTCAATGGATGGGTATCGCTCATGTCGGAACATAGATTATCCATGCACCCGCCCCCGGTATTGTGATTTGGTGCGTTTGTTTGGTAAAACGGGATGCTGCCGGATTATGGCTCAGGACTTGGGAGGCTCATCGTCGAACCTGCACGCAATGAGGATTTTTATGCATTGTGTGAGGTTGCCGGAAAGGCCGGTCTGTGGCATACTCGCTACGTCAACATCTTGAACACACCATGGGAAAAATTGGAATCGGACTGAATCTGGAAGCCGTGCGCACGTCGCACAAGAACTTTGAATGGGGCGTCGAATTCGCGGCCGACCTTGGCTACGAATACATCGAGCCGATGGTGCACTGGGGCCGCGAGCTGCTCAGCGAGGCGCGTTATTTCCACAGCGTCTCGATGCTCGACGATCCCTACCGCATCCGCGACTGCGTCGAGAAACACGGTCTCAAACTTTCCGCCTTCTCATCGCACAGCCAGGCGTCGAAGCCCGAGATCTGTGTCGAATACCTCAAGCAGGCCGCGCGCTTCGCGAAGGAGGCCGGCTCGCCGGTCATCATCACCCACGAGGGACACAAGCAGCCATGGACGACGATGGAGGAGGACTTCGTGCTGATCAAATATTCACTCACCGAGGCGCTCAAGGTCGCTGAACGCCGCGGCATCAAGATCGGCTTCGAGATGCACCAGACGTATTCGCTCAAGCCCGAACTCTACGACAAATGCCTCAACCTCGTCGATTCACCGAACCTCGGAGCCAATTACGACACCGGCAACGCCCACCTCGGCGGTCAGGATGCCGTCGAGTGGTTCGACCGGGTGAAGCACAAGGTAATCCACGTCCACGCCAAGGACATTTCGATCGAGCAGTCCGACGCGGAGCGCGGCAAGGTGATGGGCACGGCCGTCGGCTGTGCCTGCGGCGACGGGGTGGTGGACTACCCCGCTATTTTCGAACTCTGCCGCGATTTGCCCCAGGACATCGTATTCAGCGTCGAATGTGAAACACTTGAACAGGCCGAACGTAGTGTAAAATACCTCAAGAGCATCCGCGACTGAGCGCCCGCTTGAAATCCCAACCTGAACACCCGCCATGAACCGCCGCCAATTTCTCACCGGAAGCCTCGCCGCCGGAGCTTCGCTGTCCATCCTGCCATCCCGTGCCCGGGCCGGCACGTCGGCCAACTCCACCCTCCGGCTCGCCCAGATCGGTTGCGGCCGCATGGGTCGGGGCGACATGGGCAACGTGATGGCCGGCGGCTGGAAGAATGAGTTCAACGCCCGCATCGTCGCCTGCTGCGACGTCGATGCGAACCGCGCCGCGTCCGCCGTCGAAATGGCGCGCGGTTTCTACAACGAGCGAGGCGAGGACAACGTCGAAATCTCCACGCACGGCGACTACCGCGAGATCCTCGAACGCGACGACATCGACGGCATCCTCATCTCCACCCCGGAGAACTGGCACGGCATCATGGGCGTGGCAGCCGCCAATGCCGGCAAGCACATGTACGTGCAGAAGCCGATCACCTACTCGATCCCCGAGGGCCGCGCCTTGGTCAAGGCGGTGCGTGACAACAACGTCGTGCTGCAGACCGGCTCGCAGCAGCGCTCCAGCATCCGTTTCCGCCAAGTCTGCACGATCATCCGCAACGAATGGCTGGGCAAACTGAGGAAAATCGAGGTCGAGGTGCCCACCGACCGTGGCCGGGCCGATGGCGAGCCGGGATCGCCTCCCGAACATCTCGATTTCGACATGTGGCTCGGCCCGTGCCCGGAAGTCCCTTATATCGAAGCGCGAGTCCATCCAGAGAGCGGATTCGGCCGCCCCGGCTGGCTGCAGGTCGAGCAATACTGCCTCGGCATGATCACCGGCTGGGGATCCCACATGTACGACATCGCCCAATGGGGCATCGGTGACGACCATTTCCCCGTCGAGTTCCAAGCCACCGGCGAATTCCCGGACCGTGGGCTGTTCGACGTCCACGTCGGGTACGAGGGCGAGGCCCTGTATGACAACGGCGTGGTCATGACCTCGAAAAACGGCAACCCCGGCGTACGCTTCATCACCGAGGACGGCTGGGCATATTGCGCCCGCGGCCGCATGGAATGCAGCGACCCCGAGCTGCTCCGCCGCCAGCCCGGCGACGGCGAGATCAAGCTCTACACCAGCACCAACCATATGGAGGACTTCCTGGGTTCCGTCCGCGACGGCAGCGATCCGATCTGCCCGGTCGAAATCGGTCACCGCTCGAACGCCATCTGTGTGCTCCACCACTTATCGATGAGACTCGATGGTCGCAAGCTCAAGTGGGACAGCGCCAAGGAAACCATCACCAACGACGATGAAGCACACGCCCGCCTCACCATACCGATGCGCGAGCCTTATGTCCTGTGAGTCGCCCGACAACCCGACCGTTTGAAGGCAGCCTTGCGGCCGCGATTCTTCAGGGGGTGGATGCAAGTGGCGTGAAAGCCCTTGCATTTGGCACAAATATTGCTTCACTTTCCACAATACGCGTCCACTGTGTGGTTGTAACGCCCCACAGGCATGTCAGACGCGTATCTCACACAGTCGATCTCCCAGCAGCAGACTCTCGCGCCGCACATGCGCAAGAGCCTGGAGATACTGCAAGCTGGCACGCAGGAACTGTCGCAGTTGATCAGTCAATCCCTCGAAACCAATCCGGTGCTGGAGGATGTGACGGATTTCGAATCGCTGGACGCCGATTCGCCCGACGACCCGCTGGACGCGCTCAACGAGACCGACGATGATTGGCGTGAGCAGTCGATCCTGGAAAACCGCAACAACATGTGGACGCAAAACGACGAGGAGCGTCGCCAGCGTATGTTCGAATGCCTCGTGGCACCGGTGACATTGCAATCCCACTTGCAGAGGCAGATCGATGAGGCGCTGGTGCCGCCCGATGTGCGCGAAGCCGCCGGGTTGATCCTGGGGAACCTCGATTCGCGCGGCTTCCTCGAACAGAAACCCGAATCCCTGGCCGGCCAGAGCGGTCTTGAACTTGGCGCGATCGAGCGCGCCCTCGCGCTGGTGCGCTCGTTCGACCCACCCGGTGTGGGTGCCGCGGATCTCTCCGACTGCTTGTTGCTTCAGTTGGAGCGCGAGCCCGGGGGCGCGGGCAGCGTCGAATACCGCATTGTGCGCGACCACCTTGAGGAACTCGCACGCAAGCGCCACCCGCAGATCGCCCGCGCCATGGGCGTGAGTGTGGACCGTGTGGCACGCGCCGCCGAGCACATCGGCCGACTCAATCCGAACCCCGGCAGCGACTTCGACGCCACAGGCAACCCGCACGTCGTTCCCGACGTGGTCATCGAGCGTGGAGAAGACGGCCGCCTTGCCGCCACCCTCACGGGCGAGCATCTGCCACAGCTGCGCATCAATGATTTCTACAAGGACATGACGGGCGCGCGTGGCATCGACCCCAAGGCCCGGCAGTTCTTGCGCGAGCAGATCCGCGAGGGCCGCGGGCTGATGCGGGCGCTCGCCCTGCGCCAGGAGACAATCCTCGCCATCGCGCACAAGATCATCGAACATCAGGAGGGCTTTTTCCGGAAGGGGCGGCGGCATCTTCGGCCGATGACGATGCACGAGATCGCCGCGGAACTCGACCTGCATCCCACCACCGTCTCGCGCGCCGTCGCCGGCAAATATGTCCTCACTCCGCGGGGACTCATGGAAATGCGCGCGTTTTTCGCCACCGGTTACCACACCGAAACCGGCGACCAGGTTTCGAACGCCGGCGTCCGCGAGGCGATTCAGCAACTCGTCGCAAAGGAAAACCCGGCCAAGCCGCTTTCCGACGAAGCCATCACCAAGGCCCTCGCCAGCCAAGGCATCAAGGTCGCCCGCCGCACCGTGGCGAAATACCGCGAGCAGCTCCACATCCTGCCCTCGCACCTGCGCAAGGCGTATTCATGACGTCAAGAGGTCCGGTGTTTTTACTTTGCGGCGGCGTGGGCGCGTTTATCATGGACCCATGCGATTCAAAATCGTCACCACCGCCGCGCTTGCCGTGGCGGCATTTTTACTCATGTCCTGCGGCACTTCAAGGGACGCCATGCCGCTGATGGGCGAGAACACCCCGGAAATGAACGAAAAGGGTGAGGCACTTTTCCGACAGGCACGGGATCTGGAGGAGGCGGGCCGCACCTCGCGTGCCATCCGCACCTACGACCGCGTCGCCACCCGCCATCCATTCGCACCGTCCGCCGGGCAGGCGCGATTCCGCCAGGCCGAGCTGCTTCAGGAGAATGGCGACATCGTCAAGTCGTTCGAGGCATACCAGCAATTCATCGACCGCTACCGGGGCGACGGGCTTTACGAGACGGTGCTCGCCCGCCAGGCGGAAATGGCACAGGCCGCCGCCGATGGCGAGGTGCGCTCCGGGTTCCTCGGCCTCCGCACCCGCCTGTCGCTCGACCGCACCGTCGAAATGCTCACACAAGTCGCGGAAAACGCGCCTCAATCCCGCACTGCCGCCAAAGCCAAGTTCAACATCGGCCAGCTCTACGAAAGCCGGAACCGCCCGGACGATTCGGTCGATGCATACCGCAGGCTTGTGCGCGACCAGCCGGATGCACCAGAGGCACCCGACGCCCTGTTCCAGGTCGGTGAAATCCTCCTCGCCCAGGCCGACAGTGGCAATCGCAACCAGGCCACACTCGACCTTGCCCGCGAGGCATTCAACGACTACCTGCTCCAATACCCGCGCCACGGCAAAAACCGCGAGGCCCGCGAACGACTCGCGGAAATCCAGACACGCAACCTCCAGCGCACGTTCGACACCGCCAGCTTCTACCAGCGAACCGGACGCACGGAGGCCGCGAAAATCTATTTCCGCGACGTCGCCGAAGAAGCTCCCGAGGGTCCCCTCCGCGATGCAGCGCGCGAGCGCCTGCGCGAACTCGGTGAGTGACCCCGCGCCATGACCCAGCTCCGGATCCAATGACCGCGCGCCCGATCTTCCGCCCGTTTTCGGCTGCCGTCGCCGCGGCCTCTCTCGCCTCATGCGCGGGATACGAAATGGGCGGGCGCAAGCCCGCCTCGCTCGCCGGGGTGGACCACCTCGCCGTGCCGATGATGGTCAACGACACCCAGCACCCACGCGCCGAAGCCCTCGCCACTTCCGCCGTGACCCAGGCGCTCGTGCGAGACGGGACTTACCGCGTGGCCGCCATCGACCGTGCCGATGCCGTGCTTGAGGCCACCCTCGAGAGAATCGATTACGATGTCGTCCGCGGTTCCCGGTTCGACACACTGCTGGCCGAGGAGTTCCGCAACACCGTCACGATCGACTGGCAGCTGCGCGACGCCGCCGACCCCACTCGCATACTCGCCCGCGGTTCCGCCAATGGAGCCAGCCAGTTATTCCGCGACTCAAACCTCCAGACCGCCCGCAACAACGCGCTGAACGAGGCCCTCGAAAACGCCGCCGACTCGCTCGTCTCTCGCATCGCCGACAGTTTCTGACCCCGGAAAACCCATGCCATACGCGGCGTTGCAATCTGGGAAATCGGGCTTGAAACGCTGCGACAGAATGCCGGGCCACATTGCGCTGGCATTCCGTCCGCAGCCCATGATTTCAAACTCTTCAGGAGTGGGTGTTTACAATCATCCCTCCGGTGCCCGCCTCTTCGAAACCCCCACCGCCCTCGGGATACCCTCGGGGCAGGAATCTGTGAAACGGCAACGAAGCCCCGCCCCGCGGCGAATTCCCTTCCCACCGCGCCGTTTCCGGACTTCACTGGTGACGCCATGCGCTATCATCACCCGCGCCTCCATCCGTCCGGTAAAACAGGCGTCCGCCTGGTCGTCATCGGTACCGCCATCTTCCTCGCCGCGCTGCTGGCCCCGCTCGCCGTGGTCCTCCCGACTGTGCGAGAGGACTCGCTCAGCGAACGCTTCCTCGCCCCCGGCGAACTCGTCGTCGAAGTCGAAGAACCCGGGCGGCACATCCTCTGGCACGATTTCATCGGCATCCACGAAGGAAGGTCACACAACCACGATCCAGCGATACCCGACGGATTCGAGATCACGATCACCGACGGAGACGGCCGCGAACTCGACTTTTGGACCAGCGGTGCCGCCACCACCGTGACCATTGGCAACACGTCGAGACGCGGCATCGGCAGCGTCGAGATCGAAACTCCGAAAACGGTTCAAATCACCGTGACTGGTGATGCGCCTGAACGCGTCCTCTCCTTCTCACGCGCCCGCCTCGCCGAAACCATGCGTCGCTCGCTGCTCGCCTTCGGCATCGCGTTCCCAATCGGCATCGCCGGACTCGTGCTTGTCGTTGTCGGCATCCTCAAATTCACCCGGCCGCCCCACCCCCGCGCAGGCGAACAGGTGCCCGGCTACGAAAAGGAAGGCGTCTGATCCCCCGCCCCGCCAACAAATCTCCGATGCCGGGCATTTATCCGGCTACACATTATCCGCTTGTCCGCCACCGCCTGATCGTCAACATCAAGGTAATGAAAAACAAAACCCGGTTTACCCGCCGCCGTTTCCTCACCTCTTCCCTCGCAGCGGCCGGCGGCCTCATCGCCGCCCCGCAAATCGTCCGCTCGGAGACCCTGGGCAACGGTGCCAGGGCCGCGGCCAATTCGCGCATTGGCATGGGCTTCATTGGCATGGGGCTCATCTCGAACAACCACCTCAGATCGTTCTCCAACATGGGCGACATCCAGCCGATCGCCATCTGTGACGTCAAGGATTGGGCGCTCGAAAAATCTCTCGAAACGCTCGCCGAAATCGGCCATGAAAACATTCTGACCACTCCGCGCTTCGAGGAAATCCTCGAACGCCCCGACATTGACGTCATCTGCATCACCACGCCCGACCACTGGCACGCCGCAATGGCCATCGCCGCCATGAAGGCGGGCAAGGATGTTTACATCGAAAAGCCCATGACCCTTACCATCGAGGAGGGCAAGGCCATCATCGAGGCCGAACAAAAATACGGGCGCATCGTCCAGGTCGGCTCGCAGCAACGCTCGCAACAACACTTCCGCATCGCCGCCAACCTCGTCCGCAACGGCCTCATCGGCGAGGTGAAGGACATCTACTGCCGGCTCGGCCACTTCCCGTGGCCGCCCGATCCCGAGGAAACCGTCCCCGTTCCCGAGGGGCTCGACTACGACCGCTGGCTCGGCCCCGCACCATTCGAGGAATACTCCGACCACCGCGTTCTCGGACAATACTCCGGCGGATGGCGCTGCTATTGGGACTATGGAGGCCGAAAATTCGGCGACTGGGGCGCACACCACTTCGATATCGTCCAGTGGGCGCTCGGCCGCGACGACACCGGCCCGGTCGAATTCATCCCCGCCGGCCACGACGGATATGATTATCATCACCACCGCTATGCCGACGGCATCACCGTCTGGCGCGACCGCAAGCCCGATCACGACCACATGATCCGTTTCATTGGCAGCGAGGGAGAAGTCCACGTCAGCCGCGGCCGTGTCGCCAGTCTGCCCGAGAACCTCGTCCGCCACCAGTTCACCGACGACGACATCCAATTGCGTGTGTCCAACAACCATCGCAGGGACTTCATCGAGGCGGTCAAATCCCGCGAGCCCTCCATCTGTCCGGCATCCGTCGGCCACCGCACCGCCACAATCTGCCACGTCTCCGCCATCGCCCAGCGCCTCGAACGCCCGTTGCTGTGGGATCCGGTTGCCGAACAGATCACAAACGATGAGGAGGCCCGCGCCATGCAAACCCGGGATCGCCGCGAAGGATACGAACTACCCGCCGTCTGAGCGGGAACCGCCGCACGGCCCGGTCTCCTGCGGGCCGCCGCATCACGCAGGTTCCTCCACCAGCACCGTCCTCTCAATCTCCGTAATCGCCTCAGCGCTCGTGAGGATCCTCGCGTAGCGGTTCCGCATCGTATCCAGCGAGGCTTGGTGCAGCTCCGGCGTGACCGTGGCGCATGCGTCGTCCACCACGGTTACGAAGTATCCCAGATCGCAGGCATTTCTCGCCGTCGTCTCGACGCACTCATTCGTGTACACCCCCACAAGATAGAGCGAGCGGATGCCCATGTTGTTGAGCACGTAATGAAGGTTCGTGCTCGAGAACACCCCGCTCGCCGTTTTGTCGATCACAATCTCGTCGCCTTGGGGCGCGACCTCCGGAAGGAACTCCGCCTCTTTCGAGCCCGGAGGAGCCAGCAGATTCAGCCGCCGATGCCCCGGCGAGCGGTCGCGCCCGTCCTGCGTCAGCGCGCAGATCCGGCAGTGGATCACCTCCAGATCATTCTCCCGGAAGCACTCCTGCAATGCCCGCATGTTCGGCAGCACCTGCTTTTTCAGGCGGTCGAAATAATAATCCCGCTCCGATTTCCGCGGCCGCTGCTTGTTTTCCGCCGCGAACACCCCGAATCCCCGCGCCGCATCAAGATACTGGACGTCGATGCACAACAGCGCCGCATTATGGTGCTCCAGATGAAACTGGCGGCGAGGATTCGTGACGAACGCCTTGCGATAGTCGTTCAGCAACGGGTCGATGACTTGTGGGGTCTCTTTCATGGATATCAGTGTGGCACGAATCAAAGCACGCGGCGCGTTCCACCGCCACAAAGTTTCTCCAATGCGTGCCGGAGCAATCTGGCTCCAGCGTGGATGTCGTCCCACGAACTCCATTCCGCCGGGGAATGCGAGCGCCCCGACCGCGACGCCACGAACACCATCGCCACCGGGGCCACCGACGCCACGATCTGCGCGTCGTGCGCCGCACCCGAGGGCATCCGCCGGTGCGCGAATCCCAGCGATTCCGCACCCTCCGCCAGCAGCCGCGTCAACCGGTCGTCGCAGCGAACCGGAGCCACCCGGCTCTCCTCCTGGAACTCGAACATCAACCCGCGCCGCCGCGCGATGGCCGAAAGCGCCCTGCGGAAAGCCAGCGCCAGCTCGTCCATCACCGCCTCGTCCGTGTCCCGCACGTCCAGTGAGAAAATCGCCGCGCCCGGAACGGTATTCGGCGAACCGGGATACAGCCCGATTTTCCCCACTGTCGCCCGCGAGTGCTCCCCACCCACCTCGTCAATGATCCTCGGCACCTCGTGCGCGAAATCCGCCACCCCCATGAAGGCGTCGCGCCGCATCTGCATCGGCGTCGTTCCAGCGTGGTTCGCCTCCCCTTTCATCGTCACCGCCCACTTGAACAGGCCGGTGATCGCGTCCACCACGCCCAGCGACTCGCCTGCCGCGTCCAACACCGGCCCCTGCTCGATATGCAGCTCCAGATACGCCGCCACCGTCGCCGGATCCCGCCGTGCCTCCAGTGCCTCCCACGGGTCCATCCCGCAAGCCTTCATCGCGTCCGCCAATTTCACCCCGTCGAGGTCCGCCGCCGTATCCAGCGTCTCCGGTGTCACCATCCCGGCGAACGCCTGCGAGCCGAACAACCCGCCAAACCGCCCCTCTTCGTCGGAAAAAGCAATCAACTCGATGCCCCGCTCCGGGATGAAACCCTCGTCACGCAGGGCCCGCATTGCCTCCAGCCCGGACAAAACACCCAATGCCCCGTCAAGCGTTCCCGCGCAGGGTACCGTATCGATGTGGGACCCCACCAGCACCACCGGCAGCGTCGGATCCGCCCCCTGCCAGCGTCCGATCACATTCCCCGCCCCGTCCAGCCGGGCTTCCAGCCCCGCCTCCCTCATCCGCTCCAGCAACCACCTTTTACCCTCCATTTCCGCCTCCGTGAACGCCATCCGGTAGAGTCCGCCGTCCGACTCATCACGTCCGATCGCCGAGAGCTCGCGCAGATGACCTTGCAGCCGTTCGAGATTCACAATCGCTTCCATGCCACGATCATGCACACCCCCACAACCGATGCAAACCCGGGAAACCAAGGCGCATCCGAACGAAGCCGCAATGTGTTTCCCCGCCCTGATTCAATACACGCCGCCGTCAATTTTCAACGATGCACCCGTAATGTATGCCGCCTCCCCGCTTGCCAGAAAAACCACTGCCGCGGCGACCTCTTCCGGGCGACCGAACCGACGCATCGGCACGCGCTCCAGCGCCGCGCTCCTTGCCTCCCCGTCCATCGCCGCAAGCATCCCGGTCTCGATGTAACCCGGCAGCACCACATTCACCGTTATCCCGGCCTGCGCGGTCTCCTTGGCCAGCGAACGAGTCAGCATCACCACCCCGGCCTTTGCCGCCGCATAATTCGACTGGCCGACCGCCGGCTGCAACGCGCTCATCGACGCGATGTTGATGATCCGCCCGTGGCCCTGCCGCGTCATCTGCGAAACCACCGTCCTGCAGCCGTAAAAGACCGAGTCCAGATTCGTCTTGATCACCTCGTGCCAGACTTCTTCAGGCATCGTCGCCAGCAAGTGATCTTCATGGGCGCCGGCGTTGTTCACCAGCACATCGATCCTGCCGCAGTCATCCAGAATGGTCCGCGCCGCCGCCTGCCAATCGGAGCCACGCGTCACATCGAGTTCCAGCAAACCGCAACGCCCGACATGATCCACCGCCACCGATTCCGCTTCAGATCGGTTGGTTCGCACACCCAGCCAAACCCGGTCGTCGGGATGACTCTCCAAAAACCGCCTCGCCATCGCGACACCCAGCCCGCCGTTACCACCCGTGATGAAGATACTGCGCATCACGCATACTTGCAACCCACCCCCACCTGGTCAAGTAGCGCCTCTCGCCCCCACTCCGAGCCGATCCACAAGACGGATCGTAACCACGCGCCCACAACTCCATCCTCCCCTCCCTGCTCCATGCCAGCCTCCCCCAGACACCCACAACAGCCCGGCCCGTTTCTCCAGGCGGCGCGGGAACACACACCGCAACTGAAACCGAGCCTCCCTGCCACCCGATCGCGTCTCCAAGCTCCAGGCTTCCGGCTCTCACGCCGATTTCCGCAACAGCGCCACCATCACGCCCTGGATCACCAGTTCGCGGGCGGGAATCAGGTCGGGATAATTCGCGTTCTCCGCATGGAGATAGGGCTTGCCGCGCTCGACCACGTAGCGTTTCAGCGTCGTCTCGCCATCGATCAACGCCGCCACAATGTCGTTCTTGCGCGGCTCGCGGTGCTCCAGAATCACCGTGTCGCCGTCGCAGATGTGGGCGTCGATCATCGAATCGCCCCGAACCTTCAGCGCGAAAGTTTCCGAACGCCGTGCCAGGCCGAGGCTTGTGATATCGATCGACACGCAGCCCTCTCGCTCCGGCTCCACGTCCTGCGCCATGCCCGCCGCGATGTTCCCGTAAACCGGAATGTCCACGATCTCCGCGCGGTCCAACAACTCGGGAAACACCACCGCGCGGGCCTTGCCCGGAAGGCGCTGGATCGCCCCCTTGCGCTCCAGCGCGCGCAGGTGGCTCATCGCCGCCGTCTGGCTGGCGAATCCGAAATAGTGCTGGATCTCACGGGTCGAGGGCATCACCCCGGTCTTGCGCTGGGCCATGTGCAGATAGTCGAGGATTTCCTGTTGGCGTTCGGTTAATGCGGTCATCGTTTTATGAACAGTGTTCTCTGGAACAGAGAGAAAAGGAAAAACCCGCGCCTCGCAAGACAAAAAATCATTCCTTCATTCCACCACCCTGAGAATCTCCGGAAACTGCCCGGGAACGCCAGCCAGCCGTGGCGTCAGCTTCTCATCATCCTCGCGCCCCGTGATCCGCAGCGCCACCTCGCGAGTTGCCGCCGCAAACCCGGGCCGCCCCTCCCCCGCGCGGATCAGGCGGTCCCGGGGCGCGCCCGCCTCGAAGTCCCAGGCCACCGCCATGCGGAGATCCTCCATCGCATCGCGGTTGCCCGTCTCGCGCATCTCACCTTGTCGCAGGTCCGCCATCCACAACCCCCGGTTGTGCGCCCGCGCGATCCAGTATCCGTCGCTGGCCTCACGCACCCGCCGCACCTCACGCTCGCCGGCGTGCTCCGCATCCTCCCCCGCCCCGCGCGGATAAACCACCCAGCGCACCGGCGCGGACCACCGTTGGAAAATTGTGCGCCGCCCCATCCATAGCTCGTCCCCGCGATCCACCACCGCCCGCCACACCAACCCGCCCGGTGCCTCCGGAACCACCACCCGCCGGTCCGCCCCCGCCCCGCGCTCCTCCAGATCCGTCGCAAAACCGGTCGCGGCCGTCAGTTTCATCACCGCCGTGAACCCCGCATAGCACGCAAGCAGCCCACACCCCCAGACGAAGGCCCGCAGGCGTTTCGGGCGCTGCTTCTTCGTGCGGTAAAACATCATCCAAACCAGACAGGCCGCCGGCGGAAGCGCCAGCAGCGGATCGCCCGCTTCCACGATCCCGAACGAAACGCGACCGCCCGCGAACGGCCACCACACCGCCGCACCCGCCGTGTCCAGGCACGCCAGCAAAATCCGCGCCAGCCACACCGCGGAAATGAAACACCCCGCCCGCACCGCCGTGATTTTCTCCCGTTTCCAGAACCTCGACAGCGGCCGCGCCAGCAACAGCCCGCCAGCCACCGCCGCCACCGCCGAATAACCCGGCCCCCGGTGCCACCACATCCACCCGGCGGTATCCATAAATATGGGCACCACCATGAACACGCCGGGCAGCAACCCTGCCACAGCGCCCCACGCCACCGCGCGGTTCCCGAGCCGCTTGCCGAGAAGCCATTCGCCGACCAGCGCGCCAAGCACCGCACCCGCAATCCATTCCATGCCGCGATCTATGCGCCCGGCGGCGCAAGACCATCAACCCGAATGTTCGGAAAAAACCGCCGCCGTATCGGTCCATCGTCCACCACCACGCCGGTCCCGAATCCATGTCTCCGGCGGCCAAACCGCAAAATCGGTGGCCAAACCCGCGTTGTTTCCCTACAGAATCCCCCACCCGTCATCCTCCATCATTCATGAACCCCTTCCGCGAAGACCTCGTCGCCCGCAACCAGCCGGAGCCATGCACCATTGTCATCTTCGGAGCCACCGGCGATCTCACCCACCGCAAGCTCGTCCCCGCGCTCTACAACCTCGCCATCGATGGCGAGCTGCCCGCAGGCACGCGCATCATCGGCTTCGCCCGCCGCGATAAATCCGACGACGAATTCCGCGCCGGGCTCGAGGGAATCAACCGCGCGGTCTCCCGCAACGGGCACGACGGGTCCGTCTGGGATCCCTTCGTCCGGGACGTGTCCTACCACTGCTCCGAATTCACCGATGCCGACGGCTACGCACGCCTCGCCGACCGCCTCGACGAACTCGACCGAAGCCACGGCGGCCGCGGCAACCGCCTCTTCTACATCGCCTCCGCCCCGGAGTTCTTCGATGTCATCCTCGAAAACCTCAAAAAATCCGGCCTCAACCGCGCCCCCGAAGGCTGCTGGGCGCGCGTCATCGTCGAAAAACCCTTTGGCACCGACCTCGCCACCGCGCGCCACCTCAACCGGGTCGTCAACGCCACCTTCGACGAGCGCGACACCTACCGCATCGACCACTACCTCGGCAAGGAGACCGCCCAGAACCTCATGGTCCTCCGATTCGCCAACGCCATATTCGAGCCGCTCTGGAACAGCCGCTCCATCAGTCACATCCAGATCACCTGCGCCGAAAACCTCGGCATGGAAGGTGGCCGCGGCGGATACTACGACAAATCCGGAGCCCTCCGCGACATGGTCCAGAACCACCTGCTCCAGCTCCTCAGCCTCGTCGCCATGGAGCCGCCCACCGACCTTTCCGCCGACGGCGTCCGCGACGAAAAAGTCAAAATCATCCGCTCGCTCCGCCCGTGGGACACCCCGGAAAAAGTCGCGGAAAACGTCGTCCGCGCCCAATACACCGCCGGCCATGTCGATGGCGCGCCCGTCCCCGGATACCGCGGCGAGGACCGCGTGCCCGATGACTCGGACACCGAATCCTACGTCGCACTGCGCGTCCTGATCGACACCTGGCGCTGGAACGGCGTGCCCTTCTACATCCGCATGGGCAAGCGCCTGCCCAAGAAATCCACCGAAATCTCCATCCACTTCAAGGAGGCTCCCGGCGTCCTCTTCAGCGCCCTGCCCGGCGGCCTGCCCGGCGGCAATGTCCTCGTCATCCGCATCCAGCCCGACGAAGGCATCTCTCTGCGCATGGTCTCCAAAATCCCAGGCACCAGCCTGCGCCTCGAAACCGTGAAAATGGACTTCCACTACGCCACCAGCTTCGGCAAGGCCAGTCCCGAGGCCTACGAGCGCCTGCTCATCGACGCCATGGCCGGCGACGCCACACTCTTCGCCCGCCGCGACGAGGTCGAGGAGGCATGGCAATTCATCGACCACATCGAAAACGCCTGGCACGCCCCCGCCGACCAACGCCCGCCCATGGCCGAATTCACCGCCGGCTCGTGGGGCCCGAAGGAAGCCGACGACCTCATTGCCCGCGACGGCCACGCCTGGAGGCGGCTCTAACATAATCCGGGTGCCGCCATGTCCGGATGCCGCAAGATTTCCGCCAGGTGATCGGTATCAATGGATCATGATCACATCCGATACCGGCCTGCGGAGTGTCGCGTCGGTCAGAAAATTCGCCGCAAAAGGGACTGCGGAAGAATGCCATGTCATCATCCACTGCGGCGAACACGAAGACGACACGGCATTGGAGGAAAAATGGCTCGCCGCCCTCGATGATGCGGAAATCCCGGCACAAAGCACGATCCTGCGTCGCCTCTTCTGCCGCAATGTCACACAACCGAAACAATGGCTGGCGGATTTCCAAAAAGCATATCCCGGAGCATTCTCCGTCATTGGCCAGCCGCCGCTGAACGGGACCAGGCTCGCCATGTGGTCCTATCATATCCTGGATCCCGCGCGTCCGCCGGCCGGCTCGGGCGGCGGCCCGGGCTACGTGCTCGAGCGCGGGCCGCTGCGTCACGCGTGGAATGCCGGCCTCTGCGACGTCAACCATGCCAACCCCGGGGCCCAGGCGTCCGCCATCATGCACCGGCTCATGCGGTGGCTCGACGAACTCGGACTCACCCTGCGCAACGACGTCATCCGCACCTGGTGGTTCGTCCGCGACATCGACCGGGACTACCAGGCGCTGGTGGATGCGCGGAACACCGTGTTCGAGGAAAACGGACTCACCAAGGACACCCACTTCATCGCCAGCACCGGCATCGCCGGAGGCCATCCCACGCCCTCCGCGAAAATGTCTCTGGATACCTATGCCATCGGCGGGCTGTTTCCCGGGCAAATCGAATTCATCCAGGCTCCCGAACGCCTGGGGCCGACCCACCGCTACGGTGTCACATTCGAGCGCGCGACCTCCGTATCCTATGCCGACCGCAGGCACGTGTTCATATCCGGCACCGCCAGCATCGATCCCGAAGGCAGGATCGTGCACCCCGGTGATGTCGTCATGCAGTTGGAACGCACCCTTGGCAACATCTCCGCCCTTCTGGCCTCCGCCAACGCGGCGATGAGCGACCTCGCACACATGATCGTTTATCTGCGCAACCCCGAAGACGGTCCTCTCGTTGAAGAACTCCTTCAGCGGGAATACCACAACATCCCGATGGTGCTCGTGCACGCCCCGGTCTGCAGGCCGGGATGGCTGATCGAAATCGAAGGCATGGCCTGCGTGGCGGCAGACAATCCCGGTTTTCCCGCTTTTTGAAACAACTGAAAGAGCTGTGCATATTTTGCGGTATCGATAGATGCTTTGAAATCGGAAAAGGCAACCCTGTCTATCCACTTGGTGGTTGCATTCGCCGTGTTGATTTCAGCCTCATGTTCACCGGAGGAAACACCCGACAACAAGCCTTCGTCGCCTTTGAGCGTCGCCTTTGATCCGAATGGAGCCTCCATGGTGGCAGTGGGCGACGCCACCTCGCAATCATTGCGCCTCGTCGATCCGGAAAACCGCGAACAACTCGTCCACGTGAAACTGGCGGGCATTCCCGAGGGCATCGCATGGGCCGCAAATGGCAACAGTATCTTTGCCGCGGAAGCCGGAGCCGGAAGCATCGCCGAGATCGATCCCTCCCGCGGCCGGATCCTTCGCCGCATCCCCACCGGCCGTTACCCGGCCGGGATCGCCGTGGCCGACGAACGCGGCCTCCTGCTCGCAACCGATCGCGGCTTGAACCACCTGACCGTCATCCGCCTCGATGATGAAAAAAAACTCGCCCGCATTCCGGTCGGCACCCAGCCGGGATTCGTCGCCGTCTCACCCGACGAATCGCTAGCCGTCGTCAGCAACCTCATCCCGTCCACCGCCGCAACCGCAACCGACCACGCAAGCGACATCACATTGGTGGATCTCGAATCCCTCGGAGTCCGTGCCTCCGTCCGCCTGCCCACCGGCTCAACCAACGCGCGCGACATCGTCATCGATGCGGAGGGCGCCCGCGCCTATGTCGCGCACACCCTCGGCCGCTTCCACCTGCCGACCACCCAGCTCGACCGCGGCTGGGTCAATACCAACGCACTGTCCGTCATCGACCTGGAATCCGGGACCCGCACCGCCACCGTGCTGCTCGACCGCATGACCGAAGGCGCGGCCGATCCGTGGGGCGTCGCGATCTCGCCCGCTGGCGACAAGCTTTACATCACGCTTTCCGGCGTTCATCAACTCGCCGCCCTCGACCTCTCCGGCCTCCACGCCTTGATCGGAACGGATCCGGATGCCTTCACCAACGACCTCTCCGTCCTCCACCGCGAGGGGCTGCTCAAGCGCATCGACCTGCCCGCAAAAGGCCCGCGGGGCATCGACATATCCGGCGATGGCCGCACCCTCGCGATCGGCGGCTATTTCACCCAAAACCTGATCACCCTGGACACCGGGGCACTCACTCCTGCCGCCATCCCTCTCGGCCCGCGGATCGAGGACGATCTCATCCGCCGCGGCGAACTCGCCTTCCACGACGCCGACCGCTGCTACCAGCGCTGGCTCAGTTGCGCGACCTGCCATGCCGACGCCCGTGTCGACGGGCTCAACTGGGACCTCCTCAACGACGGCATCGGTAATCCGAAAAACTCGCGCTCAATGCTCCTCAGCCACGCCACGCCGCCCATGATGTCACTCGGCGTGCGCGACAGCATGGAAACCGCCGTGCGCGCCGGCTTCATCCACATCCAGTTCATCCAGCCCGATGATGAGGACGTCGAGGCCGTCAGCGCATACATCCGCGCGTTGAAACCCGAGACCAGCCCGCACCGCAACCGCGATGGATCGCTCACGGAGGCCGCAATCCGCGGAAGGGAAATCTTCAACCGCCCGTCCGTCGGCTGTGCCACATGCCATCCCCAGCCACTCCACACCAACCTCCAGTCCTACGACGTCGGCACCGCCACCCCGCTCGACCGCGGCATCACCGAATACGATACCCCGACGCTCGTGGAAATCTGGCGCACACCGCCATACCTCCACGACGGCCGCGCGACCAACCTCCGGGAGATTCTCGTCGAATACAACCCCGACGACCGCCACGGCAAAACCAGCCAGCTCGATGAATCCGAAATCGACGACCTCGTCAAATACCTCCTTTCACTCTGACAAAATTACCGGACCACCCACCATGAAATACCTCCCGCTTGGCGATTCCAACCTTTCCTCATCCGTCATCGGCTTCGGCGCATGGGCCATCGGCGGCGGTGCCGTCTGGGGCGGCACCACCGACGACGACGAATCCATCCGCACCATTCAAACCGCCCTCGACGCCGGCATCAACCTGCTCGACACCGCACCCGCATATGGCTGGGGCCACAGCGAGCGCCTCATCGCAAGGGCCATCGACGGCCGCCGCGACGACGTCCTCCTCGCCACCAAATGCGGCCTCTGGTGGGACGACGACCGCGGCTCCTACTTCACCGAATTCAACGGCAAAAGCATCCACCGCTCGCTCCGCCCCGACACCATCGCCATCGAAGTCGAGCGCTCGCTCAAAGACCTCGCCACCGACCGCATCGATCTCTATCAGGTTCACTGGCCCGCCGTCGATCCCGAGAAAACCCCCGTCGCCGACACCATGGCCGCCCTCCTCAAACTCAAGGACGAAGGGAAAATCCGCGCCATCGGTGTCTGCAACCTCTCGCCCGAAGAGCTGGAGGAATATCTCTCCCACGGCACCATCGCCACCCATCAGTTCCGTTACTCCATGCTCCATCGCGAGCCGGAAAAGGAAATGCTTCCCCTCTGCCAAAAACACAACCTCGCCACACTCACCTACATGTCGCTTGAGCAAGGCCTGCTCACCGGCAGGATCGGCATGGACCACGTCTTCCAGGAAGGCGAGTTCCGCACCAGCGCCGACTGGTTTCCATGGCTCCTCCCGCAAAACCGCCGCCGCATCCTCGATCTGTTGGATGGTTGGAAAAACCTCTGCGAAACCCACCACTGCACCCTCGCCCAACTCGTCCTCGCCTGGACGCTCGCCCAGCCCGGCATCACCCACGTCCTCGCCGGTGCCCGCAAGCACCACCACATCCGCGAGACCGCCGCCGCCGCCGGCATCGAGCTTTCCAAGGAAGACCTCACCCGCATCACCACCGACCTCACCACCCTCGGCGAGCCCGCCCCGTAGGCGTGGTCGTGAGACCACGGCCACCCGCCAATCGACGTCCGTCACTCATCACCATAACAGCCCTCCTCCTCACCACCGCCCTCGACGCGGCCGCCACCCCCGTCGAAAACTTCCCCGAAACCCTCGCCCACTCGATCCACCAGGAATTTCTTCAACTCGAACGCCAAATCGCAGACCGCCCGAACTGGAACAACGCCCGCCTCGAAACCGAAGTCCACCGCCCCGAATCCCTCGTCCTCGAAACCGACCGCACCCCAGTCGACATCGCATGGCGGCGCACCCACGCCCTGCTCGCCCACCTCCAAGCCACCGATGGCGCACCCGATCTAACAATCCAAGCCGCCGCCCTCCAGGCCCTCGCCCCCCGCGTCGCCAATCTCCAACAATCCCCCGACACCGCAGAAACCCGCGCCCTCTTCAACGCCATCGCCGCCATCCGCCGCGACATCGCGTTCTCCAACCCGCTGCTCGATTTCGACCGCCTCCTCTTCCTCAAACGCCACCGCGCATTGTTCAACCACATGTGCGACCAATACTACGGCATCGCCGCCAAACCCGGCGGCGGACTCCACATCCTCGAAAACCCCTTCGGACCCGAAAAATCCGTCCACAACCTCCTCGAAACCTCCACCGTCGAACGCGGCCGCCTCACCGGCCAAGCACTCCGCGGCGGCCAGGCCCCACCCGACCTCCACTACGACGGCAGCGGCCGCCTCCACAACGCCGGCGACCAACCCGGCGGCGCATTCCTCTCGCCCGACCTCTCGTTCTGCGGCACCCGGATCCTCTTCTCCTACGTCGAAGGCACCGGCGACACCCGCCACCGCCACCACCAAGGCCCAGGCGTCAACTTCTGGTCCGAACACTGGGACCCCGGCCGCGCGTTCCACATCTTCAAGGTCAACATCGACGGCACCGGCCTCCAACAACTCACCGACGGCCCGTGGAACGACATCCACCCGTGCTGGCTCCCCGATGGCCACATTGCCTTCGTCTCCGAACGCCGCGGCGGATTCCTCCGCTGCGGCCGCGTCTGCCCCGTCTACACCCTCCACCGCATGGACGCACAGGGCGAAAACATCCGCCCGCTCAGCTACCACGAAACCCACGAGTGGCACCCCAGCATCGACCACAACGGGCGCATCGCCTACACCCGTTGGGACTACGTCGATCGCGACTCCGACATCGCCCACCACCTCTGGCTCAAATACCCCGACGGCCGCGACCCGCGCGCCCCGCACGGCAACTACCCCCTCGTACGCGAATCCCGCCCGTGGATGGAAATGTCCATCCGCGCCATCCCCGGATCGCACCGCTACCTCGCCGTCGCCGCACCCCACCACGGCCAGCACTTCGGCTCACTCGTCACCATCGACCCCGACATGGAGGACGACCGCGCCATGAGCCAGCTCCGCCGCGTCACCCCCGAGGTCATGCTCCCCGAAGCCGAATCCGCCCCCGGCGTCCCCCACGCGCGCGGACGCAACACCGGCGGCGAAGTCTTCGGCACCCCATGGCCCCTCAGCGAGGACTTCTATCTCACATCCTACGACCCCGGCCAAAAGCACCACGGCATCTACCTCGTCGATGCCTTCGGCAACCGCGACCTCATCCACCACGATCCCGACATCGCCCTCTCCGATCCCATCCCGCTGCGCCCGCGCCCCACCCCGCCCGTCATCCCGGATCAAACGAAATACTCCGCCACCCCCGACGAACAACCCGCCACCGGCACCGTCGCCGTCACCAACGTTTACGAATCCCTGCTCCCCTGGCCCGAAGACACCCGCCTCAGGGAACTCCGCATCATCCAGCTCTTCCCGAAATCCACCCCCGCGCCCGACGACCCCCACATCGGCCGCGCCGACCGGTTCGACGAAGCCCTCACCCGCGGCGTCATCGGCACCGTGCCCATCGAGGAAGACGGCAGCGCCCACTTCGAAATGCCCGCGGGCATCCCGTTCTACATGCAGGCCCTCGATAAAAACGGCCTCGCCGTGCAAACGATGCGCTCCGCCACCTACCTGCACCCCGGCGAGCGCATGAGCTGCACCGGATGCCACGAACCCAAGCACCACGCCCCCCGCCCCCCGCTCGAAATCCCGCTCGCGCTGCGCCAGCCACCGGCCCAACCCCGCCCCGAAGCCACCGGCTCGCACCCCATCACATTCCCCCGGCTCGTCCAACCCGTCCTCGACCGCAACTGCGTCCAATGCCACGAACAACACCGCGCCGAAGGCGCCCCCGGCCTGCGCGGCGACGTGTTCGCCAAACACGGCCACTCCGAAGCCTACCGGTCGCTCATCCCCTTCGCCTGGTCCAAATCCGGCGGCAACCACATCGGCATCACCCGCAACAAAACCTCATACTCCATCCCCGGCGAAGTCGGAGCCCGCGCCTCCGATCTCTGGAAATTCCTCGCCGCCGGCCACCACGATGTCGAACTCGACCCCGGGGAACTCCGCCGCATCACCCTCTGGCTCGACGCCAACAGCCTCTTCTACGGCGACTACTTCGACCCCGAAGCCCAGGCCCAAGGCGAAGAACCCACCCCGCGCCTGGAATGAAAACGAAAGACGCCCCCGTAGGCGTGGTCGTGAGACCACGGTCACCCGCCAAACGACGCACGCACCCCCTTGCCCTCGCCAGCAAGCCTGCGCTCGCAATCCTCGCCGTCCTCCTCCTCACCCCGCTCCACTCCCGCGCCGAATCCGGCACCCCCGCCACGCTCCGCGACGCCATCCAACATCTGGCAGAAATCCACCCCGAAGCCTACCCTCGCGCTCCCGAATTCCTCGAACGCCTTGACGCCCTCGGCCCCGACCCCGCACCCGCCGATCTCGCCGCCCTGCGCCGCGAGGTCATGCTTGCCAACCCGCTCCTCGATTTCGACCGCATCCTACTCCTCGAACGCGCCGCCGACTCGCCCAAGCACCTCCCAAACAACTGGGAGGGAAACTCCAGCCTCACCCGTGCGGACGTCCGGAACCGCATCGCCATCCTCCACAACCTCCGCGGCGAACCACAACTCGAAACCCTCCTCGAACCATCGAACAAAAAACTCATCACCGACCTCGAACTCCACCCCTCCGGCGAGCGCATCCTCTTTTCCAGCCTCGGCGAGCACAACCGCTGGCGCGTCTTCGAAATGCCGCTCGACGGCTCCACCCCGCCCGACACCCTCCCACTCATCAACGAGCCGGACGTCGACAACTACGAACCCTGCTACCTGCCCGACGGCAGGATCCTCTTCGTCTCCACCTCCACCTACACCGGCGTGCCCTGCGTCGGCGGCAGCTCGCACGTCGGCAACTTCCACCGCTACGACCCCGCCACCGGGAAAATCCGCCGCCTCACCTTCGACCAGGAGCACAACTGGAACCCCGCTGTGCTCCACGACGGCCGCGTCATGTATCAACGCTGGGAATACACCGACCTGCCACACTCCAACTCCCGCATCCTCATGCAGATGAACCCGGACGGCACAAACCAATCCGAACTCTACGGCAGCAGCTCGTATTTCCCCAACTCGTTCTTCTACGCCCGCCCCATCCCCGGCCACCCCACGCAGGTCATCGGCATCGTCACCGGCCACCACGGCGTCGCCCGCGCCGGCCGCCTCATGATCCTCGACCCCGCCATCAGCCGCACCGAGGCCGAAGGCGTCGTCCACGAATTCCCGCACCGCGGCCGCAAAGTCGAGCCGATCGTCCGCGACCGCCTCGTCGATGGTGTCTGGCCGCAATTCATCATGCCATGGCCGCTCGATGAAAACCACGTCATCGTCTCCGCCCGCCCCGGCCCCGACTCGCTGTGGGGCATCTACCTTGTCGATGCATTCGACAACATGACGCTCGTCCACGAATCGCCCGGCAACTCGCTTTTCGAGCCGATCGCCCTGCATCCACGTCCCACCGCCCCCGTCATCCCCGACCGCGTCAACCTCGACCGCGCCGACGCCACCGTCCTCCTCAGCGACATCTATCAGGGCCCGGGTCTCGAAGGCCTCCCGTCCGGCAGCGTCAAACAACTCCGCATCGTCGAAACCTACTTCAGCCCGCGCAATACCGGCGGCCTTTACGGTGCGCTCGGCATGGATGGCCCGTGGGACATCCGCCGCGTCCTCGGCACCGTGCCCGTCGAGGAAGACGGCTCCGCCCACTTCACCATCCCCGCGCAGACGCCTGTATTCGTCCAGCCGCTCGACGCCGATGGCCAGGCCTTGCAGACGATGCGCAGTTGGTTCACCGGAATGCCCGGCGAGCGCGTCTCCTGCGTCGGCTGCCACGCCGGCATGCACGAGGCCCCTCCCGCCGCCATGGCCAGGGCCGCCCTGCGCGAGCCATCGTTCATCGAGCCCGGATGGCACGCACCCACCCGCGGGTTCAACTTCGAGCGCGAAGTCCAGCCCGTGCTCGACCGCCACTGCACCCAGTGCCACTCCGGCCAGGACGCCCATGCCGCCCCGGACCTGAAGGGCGATCACCTGCTAGACGGCTGGTCCACCCAGATGTCCGGCAACGCCCGGCACAACGGGGGTAAATTCACCGCTTCCTACGCCGAACTCCACCGCTACATCCGCCGCCCCGGCATCGAGAGCGACATGCGAACCCTCAGCCCGATGGACTACCACTTCTCCACCACCGACCTCGGCCGCATGCTGCGCGACGGCCACCACGGCGTGGAACTCGACGCGGAATCCTTCGACCGCTTCGTCACGTGGGCCGATCTCAACACGCCCTTCCACGGCACCTGGCACGAAATCGTCGGTAAGGATGGTGTCATGCCCCAGCTCGAGCGCGCCAACGAACTCCGCGAAATCTTCGCCCCCTCCGGACCCATCCCCGACTACGAAGCCATCCCCG
>SLAV01000354.1 GCA_007126655.1 Haloferula sp.
ACGCCAAAGCGTGGCTCCTACACCGAGAGTCCGGCTTCTCCACGGCCTTCGTCGGCTCCTCCAACCTCTCTCACTCCGCCCTGATGGACGGCATGGAGTGGAACGTCCGCCTCTCTCACACAGAGACCCCGGGCATCCTCGAGAAGTTTCGCGCTACCTTCGAAGACTACTGGGAGGACCCGCTCTTCGAGCCCTACGATCCGGAGCGCGACGGAACTCGCCTGGACCGCGCCACCTCGATGAACCGCAGCACTGACGACTCCACCATCGCCTTCGTGGATCTCAAGCCCTACCCGCACCAGCAGGAGATACTGGAACGCCTCAAAGCGGAGCGAGAACGCCATGGGCGCATGAAAAACCTCGTCGTCGCTGCGACGGGTACAGGCAAGACAATGATCGCCGCCTTTGACTTCCAGCGCATACTCGCCACCAATCCCGACGCGACCTTGCTCTTCGTAGCTCACCGCAAAGAGATCCTTCAGCAGAGCCTCCACACCTTCCGCACAGTGCTACGGGACGGAAGTTTTGGAGAGCTCTGGGTCGACGAATACTCGCCAACGGAGTTTCGCCACGTCTTCGCCTCCATCCAGACCTTGAGCCGCCACACCGATGAGCTCAACCCCGACGCCTACCACGTCGTCATCGTCGACGAGTTCCACCACGCCGCGGCTCGCACCTACGATGAACTCCTCGAGCACCTCCAACCCGAAATCCTCCTCGGCCTGACCGCAACTCCGGAGCGAACCGACGGCGCTTCGATCCTCCACTGGTTCGACGGCCGTATGGCCGCCGAGATCCGCCTCTGGGAGGCCCTGGACCGCCAGCTCCTGGTCCCCTTCCAGTACTTTGGCGTCCACGACAACACAGATCTCTCCGACGTCACGTGGACAGGCGGCAACTTCGGCAAGTACAACCAGGGCGCGCTCGAAAACGTATACACCAACGACCACGCTCGGGTGGACTTGGTTCTCCGCGAGCTCCACGACAAGCTCACGAGCCTGCGCGAGATGAAGGCCCTGGGGTTCTGCGTCGGCGTCGACCACGCTCGGTTCATGGCTGACGAGTTCAACCGCCGCGGCGTACCCTCCATCGCCCTGACCGGGCACTCCCCACGAGAGATCCGAGACAAGGCCCGGAATCGCCTGATCAACGGTGACCTGAGCTGCATCTTCATCGTCGACCTCTACAACGAAGGCGTCGATATCCCCGAAGTGGACACCGTCCTCTTTCTACGCCCCACGGAGTCGGCCACGATCTTCCTCCAGCAGCTCGGCCGAGGCCTCCGCCACGCGCCCGGCAAAGCCTGCCTGACCGTCCTGGACTTCATCGGCAACGCCCACCAGAACTTCCGGTTCGATCACCGCTACCGAGCTCTCACCGGCACCACTCGCGCCGAACTCCAGGACGCCATCGACGAGGGCTTCCCCTATCTTCCTGCGGGCTGCTCCATCGAGCTCGACCGTGTCGCCTCCCAGATCGTCCTCGACAACGTCAAGGCCGCCGTGGGCTCCACCATGGGCTCCGTGGTCGATGAGCTTCGACTGGCTGCGCGCGGCGAGCCGCTGGGCCTCGCGGAATTCCTGGACCGGTCTGGTCTCGACGTCCAGGACCTGTACCAAACGAAGAGCTGGTACTTCACTAAGTTCCGCCGGAGGGCCGGCGTCCCAACACTCGACGAGGGCCCCGAGGAGGATGAGTTTGGAGGTCGCCTCCACCGAATCCTTCACATCGACGCCGAAGACAGGCTCGCCATCTACCGGGATCTACTCGCCAGGCCTGACTCTCCAGACGCCGACAGTTTCACCGACCGCGAACTGCGCCACCTCTACATGCTCCACTTCGCGCTCTGGGGGGACTCAAAGAAGAACCGCGATCGGTGGCCCTATGCCCAAGCCATCGTGGATCACATCTGGGCCCACCCGGCCATCCGCCACGAGCTCCGGGAGCTCCTCACCTATCTCGACGAGACCGCGACGCATATCACCAAACCTCTAACGAGCTTCGTGCCCGAGCTCAGCGACGTTCCCCTCTCCATCCACGGCCGGTACAGCAATGCCGAAATCCGAGCCGCCTTCGGCATCCTCACCCCTCAAGAATCAAACCCCATCAGGGAAGGAGTCCGGTACTTACCCGAGCACAACACGGACCTCTTCTTCATCACCCTCGACAAATCCGGTGACCACTACTCCCCGCAAACGCAGTACCGGGACTACGCCATCTCGCCATCCCTCTTCCACTGGGAGTCCCAATGGCGCACCGCCTCGGACCACCCCACGGGCCAGCGCTATATTCACCACGAGAAGCAGGGTTCCCACGTGCTCCTCTTCGTTCGCCAGAAACGCAAGATCGCCGGCCAATCACAGCCCTACGTCTTCCTCGGCCCCGCCACCTACGTCCGGCACTCCGGGGACCGCCCCATGGCTATCGTCTGGCGGCTCCGGGAACCGATGCCCAGCGATTGGTTCTTGGAATCCAAAGTTATCGCCGGGTAGCCCCGCGCAACGAGCTCAGTAGCTATCCTCTCGTCGGTGCTCCGCACCGGGCTCTTCGTTCAGGATGTCCACTCCCCGGCCAGCCAGCTCATCGCCGCTTCGCACCAGGAGCAGGTGCTCGCCGCCCCGGATCTTCCGGAGGGCGTCTTCGGCCTCCCAGGGTTCGAACTCGTAGCTCGTCAAAATCTGGCGGGCCTCGTGGAGGGACACTGTCTCAGGTTCCTCGTCAGGGGTCTCTTCGCAGCGTAAGCCCTCCTCGTAGAGGGGGCCGCGGTGCAGGGACTTGACCTGGGCGGGGTCGAAGCCTCCTTCCAGCAGGCGCTCTCGCACCTCCAGGAGGCTCTCGCGATTCTCATACAAGCTCATGATGACCGTGGTCATGGGGTACTCCTCGTCGCGGACTTCGTTTGTGCTCGCGGGGAACTTAAACACTTTCTTGGGATTTTCTATCAGGGCTCCGGTGGTGGGCGACTGGCGATCTGGCGAGACACCTGTCATCATCTGCGAAGACCCCGGAGGCTCCGATGACCGACCTGCCCGAGACGACAGAACAAACCTCTCTGCTGCGCGGCATTGGCCGCGGCCTGGGCGCGGCGAGCCGCGTCCTGGGCGCCGGCGCCGTGGCCCTCGGGCAGTCAGCAGCCGGGGCCTACCAGAGCGTGGACCCCGACCTTCGACGGCAGGCGTTTGAAGCCCCCGTGATCGGCCTGATGAACCTCGTCCCGGCCCCCGGGTTCGGCGCGAGGTCGGCCGCCGAGGAGCCGG
>SLAV01000325.1 GCA_007126655.1 Haloferula sp.
CTTGGGCGGCGAGGGCGGCCTGCGGGCCTTCGTTCCAGAAGACGACATCGGCGCGCCGGATTTTTTCCGTGAGCGGGAGTTGTGCGGCGAGGATGGCCTTGATGGCGGGATCGTCGAAACGATTGCGGGCGCGTATGCGGCGCACCTGGGTCTCGTGAGAGGCGGCGACAAGCATGGCCGCGCTCTGGCCGAAATCGAAGCCCTTTTCGAAGAGGAGCGGAACGTCGGCCACGAACAATCCCGACCCACTCTGGCGGGCATGGTCGCGCGTGGCAAGACATTCCTCGCGCACGCGGGGGTGGAGGATGGCTTCGAGTTTCGCGCGTTCGGCCGGGTTCTGGAAGACAAGGGCGCGCAGCGCGTCGCGATCCACCTTATTGGACGAATCGACAATTCCGTCGCCGAAGGTATCGCGGATTTCGCTTGCGACGGCGGCGTCGGATTCGAGCAGTGCGCGGACGGAGGCGTCGGCATCGAAGACAACGGCTCCGGGCCATAGCGAGCGGATGGTGCGGCTGACGGTGGATTTTCCACAGGCCATGCCTCCGGTGAGGCCGAGAATGTGCATGTTGACAGCCTGGGCCCCGCGGAACGCGTCGCTGACACTCGACTTCATGCGAAAAAGCCATATCAGCAATCGGGCAAGCCGGTCAATCTCCGTCTTTCCCATGGCAACCGCATCAGCCGCCATTTCGCGTTGTGACCGGCCAGGGAATGACATACACACCGGAAAGCATGAATGTCGTCGATGGCAACCTCCTCATCCTCGCCTCCGCCGGATCGGGGAAAACCTACCAGCTCGGCAACCGCGTGATCGGGCGCGTCGCCCGCGGCGCGGCTCCGGAGCGCGTCGTCGCCCTCACCTTCACCCGCAAGGCCGCCGGCGAATTCGCCGACTCCGTGCTCGGAAAACTCGCCGCCGCGGCGGTCGATCCCGAAACCGCGCGGCACCTCGCCCGCGACCTCGGCGGCGCGCCCGAAGGCGGCTTCGAGCCGGTCCTCCGCACGATCATCCGCTCGCTGCCCCGCTTCACCCTCACCACCATCGACAGTTTTTTCACGCGCATTGTCCGCGGGTTCCAATACGAACTCGGCCTCACCGGCGGCCGCTTCGACCTGCTGGAGGGGCCGCGCGCCGCCGCCGCCCGCGACGAGTTGCTCGCCGACATCCTCGGCCGCGCCCTGGATGAGGGGCGGGTGGCGGAATTCGCGCGCGCCTTCCGCCGCGCCACCGCGGGTCGCGAGGGGGCCGGCGTCGGCCGCAGCCTCGGCGGTTTCATCGACGAATGGCACGGCCGCTACCGGGCCGGCGGGCCGTGCCGATGGGGACCGGATTTCCTCGACACCGCGGAACCCGGCGAATGGCAGGCCCGGCGGCACGAACTCGCCGACGCCGCCCGCGAGGCCTGCGCCGGGATCGAGGAAAAACGCAAGGGCCAGATCGACCAGGTCATGAAATTCATTGACCGCGTCGAAGGATACGAAGTCGCCGCCGGCACGTTCCCCGCCGGATCGAAGGTCGCCGACGCCCTCTTGGAGGCCACCGCCTCCGGCGCGACCGGCGACCTCGAATTACAGTATTATAAACCATTCGTCCTTCCCGCCCCCGCGCTCGAAGCGATTTCCCGCCTCACCTGGCTCGCCGCTCGTGCCGAGATGGCCGCCGCCGTCGCGCGCACCCGCGCCATCGAGGCGGTCGTCGCCGGATACGACGAACTCGCCGCATCGCGCCTGCGCCGGCGCGGCCTGCTCGGGTTCGACGATGTGAAACAACTCATGGGCGAGTGGTCCCGCCGCGAGGACGCGCGGGTGCGCCGCGAGCTGGTCGATTTCCGCCTCGACGCCCGCTACGACCACTGGCTGCTCGACGAGTTCCAGGACACCAGCCGCGAGGAATGGACCGGCCTGGTCCCGCTGCTCGACGAGGCCGTCGCCGAGGGCGATGGCAGCCTCTTCATCGTCGGCGACCGCAAGCAGGCGATCTACGGCTGGCGCGGTGGCGACGTCTCGCTCTTCGACGAGGTGCGCGCGCGCTTCGGCGGTGGCATCACCACGCGGCCCATGGCCGAATCGTGGCGCTCGTGCCCCGAAGTGCTGGCATTGGTCAACCGCGTCTGCGGCGACGCCGCGACCATCCGCGACATGTTCGGCATCGGCCCGGAGCGGTGGGAGTGGCACCCCCATGAGAGCGCCCCGCCGCTCAAGGCCCCGGAAAAAGCCGGCGAGGCATGCGTCGAGCTGCTCGAACTCACCGATCCCGGCTCGCCCGGGGATACCATCGGCGAGGAGGCCGACGCCACCACCGACGACCCCCGCCTGCTCCGCATGATCGAACGCATGCGCGAACTCGACGTCGGCGAAAAAGACCTCGCCTGCGGCGTGCTCATCCGCCGCAACCAGGACGGCCGGCTCGTCGCCGACGTCCTCCGCGCCGCCGGGTTCGACGTCGTCCTCGACGGCGTCCGCGAACCCGCCCGGGACCACCCCGCCGGCGTCGCGGCCTGGCAGTTGCTCTGCTGGATGGCCAACCCGGACGACGGCTACGCCCGCCGGGTTGTCGAAATGTCCCCGCTCGGCGCGCATCTCCGCCCGCCCGGCGGGAACGGCCCCTCGTGGTTCTCCATCTGGGAACGGCTCCATGCCGACGCGCGTTCCCGGGGGTTCGCGCCGCTGGTCGCGGATCTCTTCGCCGCGCCCGCAACGCGCGTCTCCAATTACGGCCGCCGCCGCCTCGGCGAGATTTTCGACGCGCTCGCCGCGTTCGACGCCGGGCCGGAAACCGGCGCGGCCGCCGCCGCGCGCTGGATCGAGCGGCTCGAAGTTCCGCAAAACCCCGGAGCCGCCGCCGTGCAGGTGATGACCGTTCACAAGTCCAAGGGCCTCGGGTTCGACGTCGTCTTCCTCCCCATGCTGCCCGACCGCCGCATTCCCGAGGCCTCGCGCTTCACCATGGCCCGCGGCGACGGTTGGCTGTGCGGCGTCCCCCCGGCCTGGGCCAGGCCGTTTTTCCCCGCCATCCGCGAGGCGGAGGAACAATGGGCCGCCGCCGAGGCATACGAGGCGCTCTGCCAGCTCTACGTCGCCATCACCCGCGCCAAACGCGGCATCTACATCTACCTCGGGAAAAAGAAATCCGCATCCGCCGACGCGCCCACCCTCACCAACTGGATCCTGCGCTCCCTCGGCGCGGAGTCCGCGCCCGGCG
The DNA here is from genome assembly GCA_007126655.1 of Haloferula sp. Taxonomy (GTDB): domain Bacteria; phylum Verrucomicrobiota; class Verrucomicrobiia; order Verrucomicrobiales; family Akkermansiaceae; genus Luteolibacter. Next base: position 3,206 of record SLAV01000325.1, read on the forward strand.
TCCTGTTCCAAACCGGCGACCCCGCCTGGCCGGC
>SLAV01000162.1 GCA_007126655.1 Haloferula sp.
CATCCGGGTTGGTGAGCGATTTCGCGACGAAGATGGCTTGGACGAAGGCGATCACCAACATCATGTAGCGCGTGTATTGGGTGATCTTCTGGCGGCCTCCGTCCTGCCTGGAGAGGCGGGAGAGGCGCGGGATCACCGCCGTCATGAGCTGCATCATGATCGACGCGGAGATGTACGGCATGATGCCGAGCGCGAAGATGCCGGCGGTCTCAAGCGCGCCGCCGGCGAAGATGGTGAGGATGGTGCCGAGGCCGCCGAGCGGGTCGGTGGGATCCCTGCTGCGCTCGGAGTCCATCCATTCCTGGATGACGGTGGCGTCAACACCGGGAAGGGTGATGTGCACGCCGAGGCGCACGATCACGATGATGGCGAGAGTGAAGAGGATGCGATCCCGGAGTTCGGAAATCCTCCAGGTGTTGACGAACGCGGAAATCATAATTCTGGAAAATAATGGGGTCGGTTTATGAAACATGGTCAGAATGCACGCAAGCGCTTCCTGACCATGGCGGGATCAATTTTGGACCACATGACGGAGTCCTTTGGGGAATGGCGGTGTTTTTGACCACAGATTACACAGATTACTCAGATTTTTGCATCCTGACGGATTGAGAATATTTTGAACGGGACAGCTGAGCGATGGAGAATTGAAATTTTCTGTGTAATCTGTGTAATCTGTGGTTCAAAAATGGCGATTCGGGTTAGGCAATGGGTTCGCTGACGGTGCCGCCGGCTTTTTCGATTTTTTCGCGGGCGGTGGCGCTGGCCTTGTCCACGACAAGGTGGAGTTTCTTGGTGACCTCGCCGACGCCGAGCACCTTGACGGCGTCGCACGGCCCGTTGACGAGGCCGGCCTTGCGCAGGGCGGCCTCATCGACGGTGGCTCCGTCCTCGAAGCGCGCGTTGATGCCGCCGACGTTGGTGACGTTGATTTTGTCGCGGAAGTCGTGATTGTTGAATCCGCGCTTGGGCAGGCGGCGGTGCAAGGGCATCTGGCCGCCCTCGAAGCCAACGCGGACGCCGCCGCCGGAACGGGCCTTCTGGCCCTTGTGGCCTTTGCCGGAGGTCTTGCCGTGGCCGGAGCTTCTGCCGCAGCCGAGGCGCTTGACGCGATGTTTGGCACCGGGGTTGGGGCTGTATTCGTGAAGTTGCATGGTGTGGAATGGATATCGGGTGATTGGAGATTCGGACATTAAGGGGATTTCCTAATATCCAATATAGGTTATCAAATCGCCTTTTCCTTCTTCGCCTTGCCGCGGGCGGTGAGGATCTGGTCACGGGTGCGGAGCTGGGAGAGGGCCTTGAGGGTGGCCTTGACGACGTTGGCGTGGTTGGACGAGCCCATCGACTTGGCGAGGACATCACGGATGCCGACCGCCTCGCAGACGGCGCGGACACCGCCGCCGGCGATGATGCCGGTACCGGGGGAGGCGGGCTTGAGGAGCACCTTGCCGCCGCCGAACTCGGCGACGATCTCGTGCGGGATGGTGCCGTCGGCGAGCTGCATGGGCTTGAGCGATTTGCGGGCGCTCTCGCTGGCCTTGCCGATGGCGTCGGCGACCTCGTTGGCCTTGCCGAAGCCGAGGCCGACCTTGCCGTGCTTGTTGCCGGAGACGACGAGGGCGGAGAAGCTGAAGCGGCGGCCGCCCTTGACGACCTTGGCACAGCGGTTGATGAAGACGACTTTCTCGGAAAGCTCGTTGCCTTCGGCGTCGGTCGGGATCACGGGTGTGCGGTCCTGGCGCGGGCCGCGACCGCGACCGCCACCGAACCCTCCGCGACCTCCGCGCTGTTGCGGCGGCTGGGATGTTTCGGTGGCCGGGGCGTCGCTCTTGGGCGCTTCGGTCGCGGGTTTATCGGTATCGGAGGTCGTTGCCATGTCGGGAGTGTTCTGGGTCGGGAGTGGATTAGAATTGGAGGCCGGATTCACGGGCGGCATCGGCCAGCGCCTTGATCTTGCCATGGTAGAGGTGGCCGCCGCGGTCGAAAACGACGGAGCCGATGTTGGCGGCGGTGGCGCGCTCGGCGAGCATTTTGCCCACCTTGGTGGCGTTTTCGACATTGGAAGACGCATTCTCGAAAGCCTTGTCCATGGTGGAGGCGGAGACCAGTGTGCGCCCGGCGGTGTCGTCGATGACCTGGGCGTAGATGTGCTGGTTCGAGTAGTGCACGGCGAGGCGCGGGCGCGCGGCGGTGCCGGAGACCTTGCGGCGGATGCGGGTGTGGATCCGCCGGCGGATGGATTTGCGATTGATGGTGCTCATGGTGGTGCGGGGTTGCGGGCGGATGGAGGTTATTTACCGACGGATTTGCCTTCCTTGCGGCGGACGCGCTCGTCGGCGTAGCGGACGCCCTTGCCCTTGTATGGCTCGGGCGGGTAGTAGCCGCGGACCTCGGCGGCGAACTGGCCGACGACCTGTTTGTCGATGCCCTCAACCTTGATTTTCGTGTTGTCCGCAACGGTGACGGTGAGGCCGTCCGGGATCGGCTGGAGGATCGGATGCGACTTGCCGAGCGAAAGGTCAAGGTCCTTGCCCTTGACGGCGGCACGCATGCCGACGCCGTGGATTTCCAGATCCTTGACGAAACCCGTGGAGACGCCGGTGATCATGTTGTTGATGAGGCTGCGGGCGGTGCCGTGCAGGGCCTTGTGTTTGCTTTGCTCGGTGGCGCGGCTGATGGTGACGGTGTTGTCATCCGTTTTGAGGTCGATGCCCTCGGGAAGCGTGTAATCGAGTTTGCCCTTGGGGCCTTCAACGGTGACGCTGCGGCCGTCGAGCTTGACGGCGACTTTTTCGGGCAGGGAGATGGGCTTGAGTCCGACTCGTGACATGGTGGTGGTTTCCTTTCGTTGAGTTGGAGGGGTTTTACCAGACGTTGGCGAGAAGTTCGCCGCCGAGTTTCTGACGTTTGGCGGACGCGCCGGACATGACTCCCCTGGAGGTGGAGATGATGGCGATGCCAAGGCCGGACATGACACGCGGGATTTCACCCGACCCGACGAAGTGGCGGCGCCCGGGGCGGGAGACGCGCTTGATTCCGGTGAGGACGGGGCGTCCGTCGATGAATTTCGGCTTCACCTTGAGTTCGGGGAACTTGCCGGTGGTGACGACCTCGTAGTTCCAGACGTAGCCTTCCTCCATGAGGATTTTGGCGATGTCGGCCTTGATTCGGGAGTGCGGCGCGGTGAATTCCTCGTTGCCGGCGCGGGCGGCGTTTTTGAAACGGGTGAGGAAGTCGGCGATGGGATCGGTGAGAACTGCCATGATGGTGGATTCCGTAAAAAGTGGTTCGTTCGGGGTTAGGCTGCCGGGGCTTGGGCAGTTTCTTTCTTGATGTCCCGGAATGGAAGGCCCAGCTCGGCGAGCAGGGCGCGGCCGGCGGCATCGGTGTCGGCACTGGTGACGAAGATCAGGTCGAAGCCGATCTGGCGCTTGATCTGGTCGAGTTCGATCTCGGGGAAGATCGACTGGTCGGGAATGCCAACGGCGTAGTTTCCGCGTCCGTCGAACGACTTGGACGAGATGCCGCGGAAGTCGCGGATGTTCGGCGCGGTGATGTTGATGAAACGATAGAGGAAATCCCACATCCGGGCCCCGCGCAGGGTGACGCGAGCGCCGAGCGGCTCGCCCTCGCGGAGCTTGAAGTTGGCGACGGATTTCCTGGCGTAGGTGATCGAAGGTTTCTGGCCGGTGATCTTCTGGATTTCGATCACTGCGTCGTCCACGGCGACCTTGCGGTCGGGCGCGTTGCCCATGCAGGTGGTGACGACGATTTTCTCGAGAGTGGGCACTTCGTGGGGGTTGGTGTATCCTAGCTTCTCCTTGAGGGCCGGAACCACCTTTTCCTTGTAGTGCTTGAGGAGTGCGGGTGTGCTCATGATGTTGATTTCAGCGGGTCAGCGCGGGTTCGGTTATTCTTGGTTGTGCGCTTAAGCGCGGGCGGGTGGCGTGCCTTGCGGCAAACCCTCAGCCCGTTTTCTTGACGTTGGAGATGTGGACGGGGCCGTCGATGGTCTTGAGACCGCCGGTCTGGTCAGTCTCGGTGGGGCGGGTGGCCTTGGTGAGCGGGCGGACGCCCTCGACGATGACCTGGCCCTTGGCGGCCTTGACGAGGAGGACGGTGCCGCGCTTGCCCTTGTGGTTGCCGGAGATGACTTCGACTTCGTCGCCTTTTTTGACGTGTGTCTTGATGCGTGCCATGGGTGGTGGTGGGTGGATATGGTGGTATTAGAGAACCTCTGGGGCGAGGGAGACGATTTTCATGAACTGCTTTTCGCGGAGTTCACGGGCGACGGGGCCGAAGATGCGGGTGCCGCGGGGGTTGTTGTCCTTATCGATGATGACGATGGCGTTGGAGTCGAACCGGAGGATCGAGCCGTCGGGGCGGCGGATCGGGAAGGCGGTGCGGACAATGACGGCCTTGACCACGCTGCCCTTCTTGATGGCGGCGGTGGGGATCGAATCGCGGACGTGGGCGGTGATGACGTCGCCGACGCGGGCGCTGCGGGAGCGCTTGCCGAGGACACCGATCATCTTGGCGGTGCGCGCGCCGGTGTTGTCGGCGACGGCGAGCTTGGTTTCCATCTGGATCATGGCGGCTTAGGATTTGAGATTTGAGATTTGAAATACGGGATCCTCAGTGCGAGAGGACTTCGGCGAGTGACCATCGCTTGAGCTTGGAGAGCGGGCGGGTTTCGACGATGCGCACGCGGTCGCCGATTTTGCCTTCTCCGGCTTCGTCGTGGACGTAGTATTTTTTGGATCGTTTGACGATCTTGTTGAACTTCGGATGCGGCACGCGGGCGACGTGTTCGACGACGAGGGTCTTGTCCATTTTGTCGGACACGACGACGCCGACGCGGGTCTTGCGGTTGGCGGTGGGCGGGGTGGTTTCCTGAGTGGTCTCGCTCATGGTGGTGATGGCTGTGCGCTGGGGACGGGGGTGTCGGCTCAGGCGCTTTGTTTTTCTCTGAGGATGGTGTTCACGCGGGCGATGTCGCGGCGGACGATGCGGATGCGGTCGGAGTTTTCGAGTTGTCCGGTGGATTGCTGGAGGCGGAGGTTGAAAGCCTCCTCCTTGAGGTCGCGGAGCCTGCGGAGGAGTTCCTCGCGGGTGAACTCGCGGATGACGGATGTTTTGATGAGTGCCATGGCGGTGGGTGGTGTGGGTTCCGGTTGCGGGATCAGCCGTGCGGGTTGCGGGATCAGCCGTGCGGGTTGCGGACGACGAATCGGGTGGCGAAGCCGAGCTTGTATGAGGCGAGGCGGCAGGCCTCTCGGGCGGCGGACTCGGGGACGCCGGCGACTTCGAAGAGCATGTTGCCGGGGCGAATCACGGCAACCCAGGCATCGACGGCACCCTTGCCCTTGCCCATCCGGGTTTCGGGCGGGCGCGAGGTGATGGATTTGTGCGGGAAGACGCGGATGTAAACCTTGCCCTTCCGTTTGAGGTGGCGGGTGATGGCGATCCGGCAGGTTTCGATCTGGCGGTTGGTCATCCAGGCGCGTCCGATGGCCTGGAGTCCGAATTCGCCGAATGCGACGGTGGTTCCGCGCTGGGCGTTTCCGGCGCGGCTTCCGCGGTGGCTTTTGCGGAACTTGGTTCGTTTGGGCATCAATGCCATGGCGTGTGTCCTCCTGTGATTGAGTGGTTAATGGGTCGGTGAATGGGCGGAAAATTCAGCCCTGTCGGCGGGGGCGGCGGGGTGCTCCGCGGTCTCCGCCGCGGTCGGGGGCCTTGCCGTCGTCCTCCTTCTTATTGATCCAGCATTTCACGCCGATGATGCCATAGACGGTGCGTGCTTCGGCGAATCCGTATTCGAGGGGCACCCGGAGCGTCTGGAGGGGCACCTTGCCCTCGCGGTAGGATTCGGCGCGGGCGATGTCGGCCCCGCCGAGGCGGCCGGCGCAGCGGAGGCGGATGCCTTCGGCACCGAAGTCCATGGCCGTCTGGATGGCGCGCTTCATGGCGCGGCGGAACGAGATGCGGCGTTCGAGCTGGATGGCGATCTGCTCGGCGACGAGCTGGGCGTCGAGTTCGGGCTTGCGGATCTCGAGGATGTCGATCTTGACCTGTGACTCCTTGCAGATTTTCCCGAGTTCGTTGGTCATCGTTTCGATTTCCTTGCCCTGGCGGCCGATGATGAGGCCGGGACGGGACGAATGCAGGGTGACGCGGACGCTGTTCCAGGCGCGCTCGATGACGACGCGGGCGAGGCCGGCGTTCTGGAGTTTCTTCTTGAAGTATGCGCGGATGGCGAGGTCTTCGTGGAGTTTGTCGGTGTAGTCCTTGCCACTGGCATACCATTTGGAGCGCCAGTCCTTGTTGACGGCGAGGCGGAAGGCGACGGGATTTACTTTCTGGCCCATGATCGGTGCGTGTTGGAAATTCGGATTGGGTGCGGGTGTCGGGGGAGAATCAGGCGTTGTCCGCGGTGGCGGCGGTCTCCGGTTCGGGATTGGCGGCCTTCGCGGCCTTTTTGCGGGGCTTCTTCTTCTCCGGCGGCGCGCCGGTGAGGACGATGCGGATGTGCGAGGTGCGGCGCAGGATTGGACCCGCGGCGCCTTTTGCGCGGGGCTTGAAGCGGCGGAGCGTGGGGCCGGCGCCGATGGTGGCCTCCTTGATCATGAGCGAATTCGTATCGAGCGAGAAGTTGTTTTCCGCGTCGGCGATGGCGGTGCGCAGCGTCTTGCTGATGAGCATGGCGGACTTCTTCGGGGTGAAGGTGAGAATGTCCAATGCGGTATCGACGGGGAGACCTTGGATCTCGCGGGCGACGTCGCGCGCTTTCTTTGGGGAAAGGCGGACGTATTTGGTGGTGCTGGTGACTTCCATGGGAATCTGGCGGGCGTGAGGGTTTCGGATCGGAATTTGGAATCGAAAGGGTGGGGTCAGTTTTGTGTCTGGATGATGGCGGTGTCGCCCGGGCGCGGGCCGCCGGCTTCGGCGTCGCGGGTGATTTCGACGAAGGCCCCGCTGACGCTGCGCCGGACGTCGGCGAGGATGGCGGTGGCGTAGTGTTCCTGGCCCCGCAGGAGCCGGAATGACATGCCGATGCGCGCGCCCTGGGATTCTCCGAGGTTGAGCACGAGCATGCCGGTTTCCTGATCCACACTGACCACACGTGCCTCCTGAAGGGATCCGGTGCGAACGTCGGGGCGCGGTTTCTGACGCAAGCCGAGTGTCGCGTCAAGCTCTCTGAGCGCGGTTTCGAGGCGGATGCGGGCGTCGGGGTCGGCGACGACTGCCTGCCGCATGTAATCCTGGACGGTCGAGGCGAGGCGGGTGGCGGCGGCTTCGACCTCGGTGGTTCGCTCATGGGCGATCTGGAGGTCGGCGGCGGCCTGGACGAGACGGTCGTCCCCGCCGTCGAGGAGGTTTTTGCCGAGGGCCTCGAGGCGTTCGCGGATGCGGTTGAGCTGTTCGGTGGCCTCCTGTTCGGCGCGGTTGGCCTCGGTGAGGCTTTTCTGCAGCGCGCGGTTCTGGGCGCGGAGTTCGCCGATGGATTCCTGAAGGCGCATTTCCCGCGGCGACTGCGCGGCACACCAGGACGCCACGGCCAGCAGGCAGGTGCCTGTGGCGAGAATGTGGCGGTGGATGGTGGCGCGCATGTGGTTCAGATTTGAGATTTGAGATTACTTCTTACCGATGCCGCCGTGGGCGCGGAAGATGCGGGTGGGTGCGAATTCGCCGAGCTTGTGCCCGACCATGTTCTCGGTGACATAGACGGGCACGAACGTCTTGCCGTTGTGGACGGCGAAGTTGTGGCCGACGAAGTCGGGCGTGATCATGGATTGGCGCGACCAGGTCTTGATCGGCTTGCGATCGGAGCCTGCGGCGGTGACGGCGTCGATCTTGGCGAGGAGCTTCTGATCGACGAACGGACCTTTCTTGACTGAGCGTGGCATGGTTTTGGACTGAAGGGGTTGGGCTGCCGGGGAGGTGGATTATTTCTTTTTCCGCTGGTGGCGGGACTCGACGATGAAGACACCCGTGGTTTTTTTCTTTTTACGGGTTTTCTGTCCTTTGGCGTGGCCCCAGGGGCTGAGAAGGTGCTGGCGGCCGCCGCCGGACTTCGACTTGCCCTCGCCGCCGCCGTTCGGGTGATCGACAGGGTTCATGCACATGCCGCGGACGGTCGGGCGGATGCCCTGCCAGCGGGTGCGGCCGGCCTTGCCGGAGACCTCGTTCATGTGGTCGCGATTGCCGACCTGGCCGATGGTGCAGAAGCAGGCCTCGTGGAAGCGGCGGATCTCGCCGGAGGGCATCTTGACAAGCGCCCAGCCGCCATCGCGGTTGGAGAGCACGGCGAACTGGCCCGCGGAGCGGGCGACCTTGCCGCCGGAGCCGGGGAGCAGCTCGATATTGTGGATGTCGGTGCCGAGCGGGACGCTCTTGAGCGGCATGGCGTTGCCGGTCCTTGGGGCGACCTTCTCACCGGAGACGACGGTCTCGCCGACTTTGAGTCCGACGGGGGCGAGGATGTAGGACTTCTGGCCGTCCTCGTATTGGATGAGGGCGATGCGGCAGGTGCGGTTGGGATCGTATTCGATGCCGAGCACGGTGGCGGGCACGTCGTGCTTGCGGCGCTTGAAGTCCACGAGGCGGTAGTGGCGCTTGTGGCCGCCTCCGATGTGGCGGCAGGTGATGCGGCCGGTGTTGTTGCGTCCGCCGCTGCGCTTGAGCGGGGTGAGCAGGCTCTTCTCCGGCGTCTTCTTGGTGATTTCGGAGAAGCTGGGAAGCTCCTTGTAGCGCTGGGACGGAGTAAGTGGCTTGAAAGATTTCAGGGGCATGACTCTCGGGATCGGTTGAGGGTTGCGGGTGGTGCCGGCGCGTGGCCGGACGGGTGGGTCAGATCAGGTCGAGGGCTTCGCCGTCCTTGAGGCGGACGACGGCCTTTTTCCAGGATTTTGAGGTGCCTTGGTCGGCGCGGCGCCTGCGGCGGGTCTTGCCGGAATAGTTCGCGGTGCGGACGGCGACCACGGACTTGTCGAAGAGGGATTCGACGGCCTGCTTGATTTCGAGTTTGTTGGCGCGGGGATCCACTTCGAGGACGACCTCGTTGTTGGTCTCCTGGAGCAGGCTGGCCTTCTCGCTGAGGCGGACGTTCTTGATGACTTGGAAGATGTCTTTCATGATGGCTCGTGTTTTGGATGGTCGGGCCGGATATCAGGCGGTGCGCGCGGCGAGGGTTTCGAGTGCCTCGGCGGTGACGACGATGGCGTTGGCGAAGAGCATTTGCTCGATGTTGACGTCGTGCGCGGTGACGAGCTGCGCCCAGGCGACGTTGCGGGCGGCAAGGTAGGTGGAATCGTCGAAGGACCTGCCGATGACGAGGACTTTGCCGCTTGAGGCGAGCGAGCCGAGGGCCGCGATGAAGGATTTGGTTTTGCCGTCGGCGACGTTGAAGGAATCGACGGTGTGGACCTTGCCGCCGGAGATGACGTCGCCAAGGACGCGGCGCAGGGCGAGCTTGCGGGTGGATTTGGTGACCTTCTTGGAATAGTCGCGCGGGCGCGGGCCGAAGACGACGCCGCCGCCGACAAAGATCGGCGCCTTGGCGGTGCCGTGGCGGGCGTTGCCGGTGCCCTTCTGGCGGTACATCTTCTTGTTGTTGCCGGCGACCTCGCCGCGGGTCTTGGTATTGGCGCTGCCGGTGCGGCGGTTGGCGCGGTATGCGGTGAGCAGGTCGTGGACGGCCTGGCTGCCCTTGGTGGGGCCGATCATGACGATGTTGGCGGACAGGGCGTCTTCCTGGGTGAGCGTTTTGGCGGACATGGGATGGATGCGGTTTGAGTTTCAGTGTCGCGCGGCCGGCGGAACGGCGGCGGCGGTCAGGCGGTGGCTTTTTTCTTCGACCGGCGGAGGGTGACGTAGCCGCCGATGGAACCCGGGACGGCTCCGGAGACGAGCAGGACGCCATCGTCCGGGCGGACGGCGACAACCCTGAGGTTCTGGACGGTGACGCGGGCGTCCCCCATGTGGCCGGGCATTTTCTGGTTTTTCCAGATGCGACCCGGCGTGGAGCCGGCACCGATGGCACCGGTGCGGCGGTGCATCATGGAGCCGTGGGTCTGGCGGAGGCCGCCGAAGCCGTGGCGCTTCATGGCACCCTGGAAACCCTTGCCCTTGGAGGTGCCGATGGCGTCCACCCAGTCGCCTTCCTTGAAGGTTTCGAGGCCTGGGTGGGTTTCCGGGACTTTGGCACCGTTATTGAGGCGGAACTCGCGGACAAAGCGCTTGGGTGTGGAGCCGGCTTTTTTGAAGCGGGCGAGATCGGGCTGGTTGACGCGTTGTTCTTTCTGATCGCCGTAGCCGACCTGGACGCCGGTGTAGCCGTCCTTTTCCGGGGTTTTGACCTGGAGGATGGTGTTGCCGGAGACGTCGATGACGGTGACGGGGATCATGGACCCGGCTTCGCTGTCGAAGACGCGGGTCATGCCGAGTTTTTTACCGAGAAGGCCGAGTGACATGGTCGTGGAAATTTGATATATTGAGATTGGAGTTTCGGTGCCGCTCAGATGCGGATGGTGATGTCCACGCCGGCGGGGAGGTTGAGCTTCTTGAGTTCATCAACGGTGCGGGCGGTGGGATCGACGATGTCGAGGAGGCGCTTGTGGGTGCGGACCTCGAACTGCTCGGCGGACTTCTTGTTGACGTGGACCGAGCGGTTGACGCTGAATTTCTCGATGCGGGTCGGCAGCGGGATCGGGCCCGCGACCCGGGCTCCGGTGCGTTTCGCCGTCTCCACGATTTCCTGCGCGGACCGGTCGATGGCGCGGTGGTCGAAGGCACGCAGGCGGATGCGGATCTTTTGGTTTTCCATGGTGTTCGGTGATTTGAAATTTGAGATTTCAGATTTGAGATTGATTCAGGCGGCGAAGTCGCTGGTGATCTGCTCGACGATGTTTGGCGGGACGGTTTCGAATCGGGATGGCGTCATGGCGTATGAGGCGCGGCCGGAGGAGAGCGTGCGGACGGCAGTGGAGTAGCCGAACATCTCCTTGAGTGGAACGCTGGCGTGAACAATGGCGAACCTGCCTTTGTTATCGATGCTCTGGATGTGTCCGCGACGGCGGCTGAGGTCGCCCATGATGTCACCCTGATATTCATCCGGGGTTGTAACCTCGACGGACATGACCGGTTCGAGGAGGACGGACTTGGCCTTCCTGAGGGCGTCGCGCATGGCGAAGATGGCGGCCATGGCGAATGCGTTTTCGTTGGAATCCACCTCGTGGTAGGAACCGTCGAGGATCTCGACGTGGACGTCGATGACCGGGTATCCGGCGATGATCCCGGTGGTGACGGCCTCGCTGACGCCCTTGAAAACGGCGTTCATGAAGTCCTTCGGGATGGCGCCACCGACGACCTTGTTGTCGATTGTGAGTCCCCTGCCCTGCTCGTTCGGTTGGACACGGAGAATGACGTGGCCGTATTGGCCGCGGCCACCGGATTGCTTGACGAGCTTGCCCTCGCCTCCGGCGGCGGCGGTGATGGTCTCGCGGTATGCGATCTGTGGAGCGCCGGTGTTGGCCTCGACCTTGAACTCGCGGCGCAGGCGGTCCACGATAATTTCGAGGTGGAGTTCGCCCATGCCGGCGATGATCGTCTGGCCGGTCTCCTCGTCGGTGCGGACGACGAAGGTGGGGTCCTCCTCGGCGAGGCGGACGAGGGCGTTGGCGAGCTTTTCCTGATCGACCTTGGTTTTCGGCTCGACGGCCATGGAGATGACCGGCTCGGGAAAACTGGGTGGCTCGAGCACGACCTTGTGGCCGGGCGCGACGAGGGTGTCGCCGGTGGTGATGTTCTTGAGACCGACCATGGCGGCGATATCGCCGGAGTAGCAGGCCTCGATATCGGTGTGCTGGTCGGACTGGATGCGGATGAGGCGGCCGACGCGCTCGGACCTGCCGGTGCGCGGGTTGTGAATCGTGTCGCCCTTGCGGATGGTGCCGGAATAGACCCGGAAAAAGACGAGCTTGCCGACGAACTTGTCG
>SLAV01000316.1 GCA_007126655.1 Haloferula sp.
GCCAGAGTGAAGCCGTCGGCCGCCTTGGGGTGGGCGAAGCAGGTGGGGTTGAAGTCCATGCCCATGCCGTGCGCGGCGGCCCAGTCGATCCAGTTCTTGAAATGCTCCGGGCCGATGGCGTCGCGGTCCACGCGCTTGCCGCCGAATTCGCCGTAGCAGGCGTGGAGGTTGAGGCGGTGGGTGCCGGGGATCAACGCGAGCGCGGCGTCGAGATCGGCACGGAGTTCGCCGGGCGTGCGGGCCTGGCCGGGGTAATTGCCGGTCACCGCGATGCCGCCGCCGAGTTCGGAGGCCTGCGTCTCGAAGCCACCGACGTCGTCGCCCTGCCAGCAGTGCATCGAGATTTGGATGCGGTCCATGGCCGCGAGCGCCGCATCAGTCTCGACGCCGAGATCGGCGTAACGGGTTCGGGCAAGGGCATACTGGCGATCAACAGGCTTTTTCTTCGGCGGCATGGGTTTTTGAAAATGAGCGTCTGAGGCGAGGTTGAATGGCAATCGCCCGAAAACCAAACAAATTCCCATCGGGATCGCGACCATGCGAAGACCGCCACAGCGCACGGATCCGCCTCGGGAACAAACCGCTCTTGTCTGCCGCGCACGCTGTCGCTTAATGTCGCGCAACCCGAATTCCGCGTGCTTCAAGATCCTCCAAAAAACCACGTTCTGGGAGTCCTCCCCGCACGCTGGGGCTCCACCAGATTCCCCGGAAAGCCCCTCCACCCGATCGCCGGCAAACCCCTGATCCAACATGTTTGGGAGCGCTGCGTGACATGCGCCGCGCTGCACGACCTCGTCGTCGCCACCGACGACGCGCGCATCGCCGACGCCGTCCACGCCTTCGGCGGCCGCGCCGTGATGACCTCCCCGGACCACCCGACCGGCACCGACCGCATCGCCGAAACGCTCGCCGCGTTCCCCCGCGCCACCCACGTCGTCAACATCCAGGGCGACGAGCCGCTGATCGACCCCGCGCTGATCGGCCGGCTCGCCACCGCCATCGCCGCGCCCGACGGCCCGGAAATGGCCACCGCCGCCAACCCGCTCGACCCCGCCGACCCCGCTGCGGCCGATCCGGACGTGGTCAAGGTCGTCCGCGCCCGCGACGGTCGCGCGCTGTATTTCTCCCGCTCGCCGCTGCCATTTTTCCGCAACCCGGTCGCCGGCCTGCCGGTGCTGCGCCACAAGGGCATCTACGCCTACCGCCGCGACTTCCTCGAACAATTCGTCACCTGGCCGCCCTCCCCGCTCGAACAGGCCGAATCCCTCGAACAACTCCGCGCCCTCGAAAACGGAGCCTCCATCCTCGTGCTAGAAACCGACGACACCTCGCCCGGCGTCGATACCCCCGCGCAGGCCCTCGAAATCGAGCGGCTTCTCGCGGAAAAAAACACAACTCCCAACTGATAGACCCCCGCATGAAATACATCTTCGTCACCGGCGGCGTCGTGTCCTCGCTCGGCAAGGGCCTCGCCGCCGCATCCATCGGCACGCTGCTCGAGCACCGGGGCCTCAAGACCCTGATGCAGAAGTTCGACCCCTACCTCAACGTCGATCCCGGCACCATGTCGCCCTATCAGCACGGCGAGGTCTATGTGCTCGACGACGGCGCCGAGACCGACCTCGACCTCGGCCACTACGAGCGCTTCACCTCCGGCCGCCTCTCGCGCATGAACAACCTCACCTCCGGCCAGGTGTTCGACTCCGTCATCAAGAAGGAACGCCGCGGCGAATACCTCGGGAAAACCGTGCAGTTCATCCCCCACGTCACCGACGAGATCAAGGAGCGCATGCACACCGTCACCCGCAACAATCCCGACGTCGATGTGCTCATCACCGAGATCGGCGGCACAGTCGGCGACATGGAGGGCCTGCTTTTCATCGAGGCGCTGCGCCAGTTCGCGCTGGAGGTCGGCAAGGAGAACGTCTGTTTCATCCACGTCACCCTGCTCCCGTTCATCAAGGCCGCCGGCGAGGCGAAAACCAAGCCCACCCAGCAGTCCGCCGCCAAGCTCCGCGAACTCGGCATCCAGCCCGACATCATCATCTGCCGCACCGAGACCGACCTCGACGAGGACAACCGCCGCAAGATCGCGATGTTCTGCAACGTCGAGAAAAAGAACGTCGTCGCCTTCCGCGACGTCGCCCACACCATCTACGAATGCCCGCTCGACCTGCGGCGCGACAAGATCGACCGCCTCGTCGTGGACCGCATCGGCCTCGGCCACACGCCGTCACCCGCACTCGAGGATTACGAGAAATTCGTCCAGCGCGTGATCCATCCGAAGCACAAGGTGACCATCGCCGTGGTCGGCAAATACATCGAGCTGCAGGACGCCTACAAATCCATCTACGAATCGCTCATCCACGCCGGCGCCTACCACGACACGAAAGTAAACATCGTCCGCGTCGAGGCCGAGGCCATCGAAACGCACGGCGCGAAGCAGGTGATCGGCCATGTGGACGGCATCCTCGTGCCCGGCGGCTTCGGCGACCGCGGCATCGAGGGCAAGATCCTCGCCGCCAGATACGCCCGAGAGAACGGCATCCCGTATTTCGGCATCTGCCTCGGCATGCAGATCGCCACCATCGAGTTCGCGCGCAACATCTGCGGCCTCGAGGGCGCGGACTCCACGGAGTTCAACAAATCCACCCCCCACCCGGTGATCTGCCTCCAGGAGGAGCAGAAGGGCGTCACCGACATGGGGGCGACGATGCGCCTCGGATCGTGCGAATCGATCCTCTTCGCCGGCACCCGGTCCGCCGAATTCTACGGCGACAAGGACCGCATCCACGAACGCCACCGCCACCGCTACGAGTTCAACTCGGACTATCAGGACACCCTCCAGGAGGCGGGCCTCACCATCGCCGCCGTCTCCGCCAAGGAGGGCCTCGTCGAGATCGTCGAGATCACCGAACACCCGTTCTACATCGGCGCGCAGTTCCACCCCGAGTTCCTCTCCAAGCCGAACGCGCCCCACCCGCTCTTCGCCGGATTCGTCGGCGCCGCGCTCCGCATCTCGGAATCAGGAAACGAACTTATTTAATTTGAAAATAATCAAATTTCATCATTTTACAGCTTGACGTGATGCAAAAATCCGCAATCATCCCGTCATGAGAATCACCGTCGATATCGAAGAGGACGTTCTGGAAACCCTGATGAAAATCACCGGGGACAAGAACAAGAGTCCGGCCGTCTCCAAGGCGGTGACGGAGTTCGTACGTCGCACGCAGGCCCGCGAGTTCGGCCGCATGATCCGCGAGGGGGTCTTCGATTATCCCGCTCCATCCCAACAGGACGGGGACGTCGCGAACCCCGTCCCGCCACTCTATCAGGAGGACTGAAGGCATGGTTCTGGTGGATTCATCTGCATGGATCGAGAGCCTGCGCCGCAAGGGCGACATGCACGTGAAACTCGCGGTCGAGGGCCTGCTGGACGCCTACGAGGCGATGTGGTGCTCGCCCGTCCGCCTGGAGGTGCTCGGAGGCGCGAGGCGCGACGAGCGCGCGCGCCTCGGCCGGATGTTTTCGGTGATCCCGTACCGCTCCTGCAAGGAGGACGACTGGGACCGCGCGGTGGCCCTGGCGTGGCGGCTGCGCGGGCGCGGCCTCACCGTGCCCTGGCTGGACGTGCTCATCGCGTCCGTCGCGATCCATGACGAGGTCCGCCTCTACGCCGTGGACAAGCACTTCCGCGAAATCGCGCGCCACTGCCCGCTGATGCTCTACCAACCGGGATACGGCGGCAGCTTCAACGACACCGACGGCTGATCAACAGGCGGACGCCGCCCTCGTTTTCCTCACCCGCCGGCCACCGCCTCCAGCTCCTCCCAGCGGCGGTATTGTTCTTCCACCTTGGCCTTCGCCGCTTCGAGCCGGGCCATCGTCGCGGGCACCTCGTCGTAGCGGTCCACCTGGAAATCGGGATCGTTCAGCAGCGCCT
This sequence comes from Haloferula sp., assembly GCA_007126655.1. Classification (GTDB taxonomy): domain Bacteria; phylum Verrucomicrobiota; class Verrucomicrobiia; order Verrucomicrobiales; family Akkermansiaceae; genus Luteolibacter. The sequence continues at coordinate 3,944 of SLAV01000316.1, forward strand.
CGATCTCCTCCACCTTCGCCTCGGCCGCGAGGATGGCGTCCTCCATGCCCTCCAGCTCCGCGCGCTCGGCCATCGTGAGCTTGCGCGGTTTTTCCGCAGCCGGGGCGGATTCCGCGCGCCTGGCCGCCTCCTTCCATGCCTGCGCCTGCGCGCGCGCCGCGTTCTCCCGGGCCTGGCGTTTTTCGAGATAATACGAGTAGTTGCCCTCTTGGGAATGGACCCCGTCGTCCTCGAACGCGATGATCCGGTCGCAGATCCGGTCCAGGAAATAACGGTCGTGCGAGACCACGATCACTGATCCGCCGAAGTCCGCCAGAGCCTCCTCGAGCATCCGCAGCGAGGGCAGGTCGAGGTCGTTGGTCGGCTCGTCGAGGACGATCAGGTTGCCGCCGTTTTTCAGCACCTTCGCCAGCATCAGCCGCGCGCGCTCGCCGCCCGACAACCGGTCCACGCGCTCGTTGATCCGCTCGTCGCTGAAGAGAAACCGCCGCAGATAGGCCCGCGCGCCCATCATCTCGTCGCCGAACCAGACCTTTTCGCTGCCGTCGGACACCTCGTCCAGCAGCGAACCGGTGCCGTCCAGCGCCATGCGCGCCTGATCGATGTAATTCACCTTCACCCGCCGCCCCATCACCGCACGGCCCTCCGACGGCGGGATTTCGCCGAGGCAGAGTTTCAGCAGGGTCGTCTTGCCGGTGCCGTTCCGGCCGATCACGCCGGCGCACTCGCCGGGCCGCAGCTTGAGCGTGAGATTGCGGAACAACCACCGCGGATGCGCCTCGGTCCCCACGTTCACTCCGGCGTTTTCCAGCTCGACGACAATGTTGCCGGGCACCGGAGGCGGCGGAATCAACAAATCCATTTCGCGCTCCTCCGGCGGAGCCTCCATCCCCTCGGTCTCGTAATACTTCTCCAGCCGGTTCCGCTGCTTCGTCCCGCGCGCCTTCACCCCCGCCCTCACCCATTCCAGCTCGGTGCGCAGGAACCTCTGGCGGCGGCGCTCGGCCTGCTCCGCGATCGACCGGCGCACCGCCTTGGATTCGAGAAACGCGGTGTAATTCCCCGGATGCGAAAACGCCCGCCCCTGGTCGATCTCGATGATACGCGTCGCGATCACATCCAGGAAATAGCGGTCGTGCGTCACGAAAATCACCGCCCCGGGAAACGACATCAGCGTCTGCTCCAGCCAGCGGATCGATTCCGCGTCCAAATGGTTCGTCGGCTCGTCGAGCAGCAGCAGGTCCGGCTGGCAGGCCAACGCCCGGCACAATGCGACGCGCCGTTTCTCCCCGCCGGAAAGCGGGGCCACCGGGGCCTCCAGCGGCGGCGCGCCCAGCGCCGTTGCCACCGCCTTGATCCGCGCGTCGAGGTTCCAGCCGTCGGCGTGGTCGATGAGGTGCAGCAACCGCCCCAGTTCCGCCTCGCTACCCTCGCCATGCTCGTAGCGGCGGATCGCCTCCACGATGTCCGACGCCCCGGCCGCGATGTTCTCGTGTACCGAAAGCCCGTCATCCAGCTCGAACTCCTGCGGCAGATACCCCACGCGGGTGTCGCGGCGCAACGAAATGTCCCCCGAATCCGCCGCCATCCCACCCGTGAGAATCCTCAGCAGCGACGTCTTCCCGCAGCCGTTCCGCCCGACCAACCCCACCTTCTCCCCCGCCGCCACCGCGAACGTCACTCCGTCGAGCAGGGTTTGATAGCCGTATGACAGACGGATTTCTTTGGCGGAAAGCAGCGTGGACATGAAACACTCGCCTTCTGCACCATCCACGCCACTTCGTCCACCGCCATCCCATGCTTCTCAATGTGGTCCGCGTTTTGTGTGCTCACCTCATCCGCTTGCCAGGTGACCCCGGCGCGGATTACCCTGCGGGCATGAAAGCGAGGATTCTCTGCATGCCCGTCGCCGCCATGCTCGGCGGCTGCGGCGGCGGCGATGGAGGCGACGGCGGGTTCGCGGCCGAACGCGAACGCATGGTCGAACGGCAACTGGCAGCCCGTGGCATCGAATGCGCGCGTGTGCTCGACGCCATGCGCGCGGTGCCCCGCCACGAATTCGTGCCGGACGAATTGCGCGCCGCAGCCTACCGGGACCGCCCCCTGCCGATCGGCCACGATCAGACGATCTCGCAGCCCTACATCGTCGCGTTCATGACCGAACAGCTCGCCGTCTCCCCCGGCGACCGCGTGCTCGAAATCGGCACCGGCTCGGGATACCAGGCCGCCGTGCTCGCGGAACTCGCCGGCCACGTCCACACCATCGAGATTGTCGAACCCCTCGCGGACTCCGCCGCCGCGGTCCTCGAACACCTGGGATACGAAAACATCACCGTCATGGCCGGCGACGGATACCGGGGCTGGCCGGAGCACGCGCCCTTCGACTCGATCATGGTCACCGCCGCTCCCGAACGGATTCCCGAGCCGCTGGTGGACCAGCTCCGCGAGGGCGGCCGCATGGTCATCCCGGTCGGCCCGGTCGGCGGCGTGCAGGAACTCAAGGTGCTGCGCAAGGAGGAAGGCGGAATGATCCGAGAATCCGTCATGCCCGTCCGCTTCGTGCCAATGACTGGCGGCCCGTAAGCCAATATCGCCCTGGATCATCCAATGATTCATTCGACATACAGGGCAACAAGAGCCATCATGGCATGGCGGAAGGTGCCGGTCACCTACTCCATCCATAGCCACACCCCCTCAAAAAAATGCCGCTCCACCCCGCAAACCGCCGGTTGCCCGGCGGTTTTTTCATGTCCCGGCAATTGGCACCCGCCGCGAGCGCGCGGCCAAGTCCTGTCTTGCCATCCCGGCGCAACGTCGGCACGATCATTTAAATGAAAGGATTGATATTCCGGCTGACCACGGGGATCGCCGCCGTCTATCACGTCATACTCGGCATCGCCATGCTGGTGCTGCCGGCCGAGGGGCTGGCCGCGGTGAAGCCGCTGTTCCTCGGGTTCGTCGTCGAGGTCGATCCGCAACTGGCGATGGCCGGGAAATTCGCCGGCTCCTACGTGCTGGCGTTCGGCGTGACGCTGGCGCTGTTGTGCGCGAGGCCGCAGCGGATGCGGGCGCTGGTGGTGCCGGCCCTGGTGCTTTTCGGCATCCGCCTGGCGAACAAGCTGGTCTTCATGTCGGCCATCGAGGAGGCGTTCGGCGTCACGCGCGGGCGCGGCCTGTTCGCCGTGGCCACCCTGGCGGTGATCTTCGGCCTGATCGCGTGGTCGCGCCCGGAGAAACCCGAAACCCCGGGAAAACCGTGAGCGCCCGCGCCGCCGCCGCCATGCAGGTGGACCGCGAGTCCGCCGCGCGCTCGCGCCGGATCGATCCGGCGGCGCTGGAGGGAATCGAGGCGGAAATCGAGGCCTGCCACCGCATCTCGCACCGGAAGCGGCTGGCGGAGGTCGCCCCGTTCGCCGCGATCTATCTGGCGGGGGCGTGGCTGGCGGGCCTTGAGGGCGGCGGGTGGCCGGCGCTGGCGGCCGGCGTGCTGGTGATGGGCGTGGCCATGAACTCGCTGGGCATCCTGATCCACGAGGGCCTGCACGGCCTGCTCGCGAGGTCGCCGGTCGCCAACCACTTCTGGAGTTTCCTGTGCGGGCTGCCGCTGCTGATGTCGGCCGCGGCCTACCGCAAGACACACACCGACCACCACTTCGAGTTCGGGCGCAAGGCGGACTTCGGCACCTACCGCCAGCACCTCGGGAAACCGGCGCTGGTGTGGTGCGCGTATCTGCTCCAGTTGTTTTTCGGCAGCGTGATTTACATCCTCCTCATCCCGGTGCTCGGCATGCGGGGCGCCGCGCCACGCGTGCGGGCGATGATCGTCATCGAACTGCTGCTCATCGCGGCATTCGTGGCGCTTCTGGTCCGGCATTTCCCGGCGCAGGCGCTGCTCACCTACTGGCTCGCGCCCGCCGTGGTCATGATGGCGCTAACCAACGTGCGCGGACTCGCCTCGCACGCGCTGGGCGACCTCGGCGACATCCATCTCTCGAGCCGCACCGTCACCACCAACCGGCTGGTGCGGTTCCTCTTCCTGCACGAGAACTACCACCTCGAGCACCACCTTTTCCCGCAGGTGCCGAGCTACCATCTCGAACGCGCGCACCGCCTGGTGTGGAGCCGCCTGCCGCGCGCGCTCCACGCGCCGTCATACCTCGGTTTCCTGCGCGGGTTTTTCCGCTCGTTGCGCGGCCTCAGCCTTGCTCCGCTCGGGGTGGTCGCCCCCATGCAAAATCCACCCGCCGGAAAACCATGATGCCGCAAGCCGATCCACCGCCAGCCCGCCCGTGGCGCGTCGCCCTGATTTCGCCGAAAGAGCCACTCTACCGCCATCGCAACGGCATCTTCATAAAGTCCCTGTGCCGCCACGATCTCGCGCTGGCGTGGAACCCGGCGCGCTGGCGGGCGCTCGCGGCCTACGGGTTCACTCCGAACGACGTCGCGGTCGTCCGACGCAACGGATGCGTCGTCGCGGCGGCGGGCGTGTGGGCTTGATGCCGCCGACCCGCTGTGGCAACACGTCCCGCGCACCGGCGTGTCCTAACACACGATCCTCTACTGCGTTTGCGGCGCGGGATTCCCCGACCCGCCGCCGCGCCCGGCCGACCGGATCATCCGACCGGAATGCGCGACGCTCTGAGAAAAAACCATGGACCCCCACGACCCGAGCCACGTCCGCGCCACGCATTGCTCGCGCGAGGAGCTGACGGACGCCGACGTGCGGGAAATGCGCGGTTTGCTGGAGCGCCATTTCGACGGGGTCGATGGGTGCCAGTTCGCCGCCGACCTCGCCGAAAAATCCCACGTTCTCCGCGTCCGCCGCGGTGGCGCGCTCGTCGGGTTCTCCACCCTGCTCGCATACCACCGGCCGGTGGATGGCGCGGCGCGCAACATCCTCTACTCGGGCGATACGATCATGTCGCCGGAATGCTGGCGCTCGCCCGCGCTCTCGCGCGGATGGATCGCGATGGTGCTCGAAATCCGGGCGTCCATGCCGCCGGGCACCTGCCACTGGCTGCTGCTTTCCGCCGGCTTCCGCACCTACCGGTTCCTCCCGGTTTTCTGGCGCGACTTCTGGCCGCGCCACGACCGTGCGATGCCGGACGATGTCCGCCGACTGCGCGACACCATCGCGCGTGAACGCTTCGGACGCGGCTACGATCCCGGGACCGGCGTCGTCCGCTTCCCCCGCCCGCACCGGCTGCGCGGCGCGCTCGCCGAGGTGCCCGCCTCCCGACTCGACGACCCCCACGTCGCCTTCTTCCTCAGCCGGAACCCCGATTGGCGCGACGGCGACGAACTCGTCTGCCTCACCGAAATCGACGACGCGAACCTCACACCCGCCGGCCGCCGCATGATCCGTCCGCCCCAGCCATGAGCCTGCCCTCCGCCATCGCGCAGATCGCCTGGGCCGCCGGCAACCTGGCCTGCGCCCGGCGCTTCGCCCGCGCCCTCGCGGACCCGCGGCGCGCGCAGTCCGGCTGGCTCATGCGGCGCGTGCGGGCCGATGCCGACAGCGCGTTCGGACGCGAACACGGATTCCACGACATCCGCGACGCCCGCGATTTCTCCCGCAGGGTGCCCGTGCGCGATTGGGCGGAATTCTCCCCCTGGATCGACCGCATCCGCAACGGCGAAAACGACGTGCTCGGCATGGAAAAAGTGAGCCACCTCGCCCCCACCGGCGGCTCGTCCGGCGCGCGCAAGCTCATCCCGTTCACGCCCGCCCTGCACCGCGCCTTCGCCGGGGCCGTCGGGGCGTGGATGACCAACCTCGCCCGGCTCGAACCCGGCATCCTCGGCGGCCCGGCCTATTGGTCGATCTCGCCGCTCGCCGCCGCCGAGTCCGGCCCGGTCCCGGTCGGCTTCGCCGACGACGCCGAATACCTCGGCGGCTGGATGGCCCGCCTCGTCCGCCACCTGATGGCCGTGCCCGCCGACATCCGCCACGAGCGCGACCCCGCGCGATTCTGGCACCGCACCGCCGCCACCCTCCTCGCGCGGCGCGACCTGCGGCTCATCTCGATCTGGCACCCCTCGTTTCTCCGCCTCATCCTCGACGCCGCCGCAAACCACTGGGAGGAAATCCTCGCCACCCTCCCCGGCCGCCGCGCCGCCGAACTGCGGCGGGCCGGCCCCGCGAGCCCGGACGCCTGGTGGCCCGCCCTGCGGGTGATCAGTTGCTGGGGCGACCTCGCCGCGGCTCCCGGCATCGCGGGCATCGCCCGCCAGTTCCCGCGCTGCCGCGTCCAGGCGAAAGGACTGCTCGCCACCGAAGCGGCCGTCACCATCCCGTGGCGCGGGCGCTATCCGCTCGCGGTCAACTCCCACTACTTCGAATTCCTCACCGAAGGCGGCGACGTGCTCGCCGCCCATCAATTGCAACGCGGCGCGGTCTGCGAGGTGGTCGTCACCAACGGCGGCGGCCTCTGGCGCTACCGCCTCGGCGACCTCGTCGAGTGCGACGGCTTCTGCAGCACCACCCCCACCCTGCGCTTCCTCGGCCGGGCCGGCAACGTCAGCGACCTCCGCGGCGAAAAACTCACCGAGGCATTCGCCGCCGCATGCCTCGCCGACCTCTGGCAATCAACCGCCGGCCGCCCCACCGCCTTCCTGCGCGCGCACCCCGGTGAAGGCGACACACCCGGCTACCTCCTCGTCGTGGACCGCCCCGTCGGCGAACCCGTCCCCCGCCACCTCGACACCCTGCTCCGTCGCAACCCGCACTACGACCTCGCCCGCAATCTCGGCCAGCTCGCCCCCGTCCGCCTCCACATCGACCCGTCCTCCGCATTGCCGTCCGCCTCCCTCCGCCGCATCGGCGACGTCAAACCCCCGGTCCTCGAACCCGTGGAGTTCTCGCGCGAATCATGACATCATTGACAATCCGAATCACCGCGCGAATCATCACGGCCCAATTCACGAGATAATGAAAACCCCCGCGTCACTTGCATTGATTGTGCTTCTTTCAGCCTCCTGCTCCCGCCATAACGAATCGTCCGGGATAACCGCTGAGGATGTGGCATGGGCCACAGGTTGGAAATTTGTGAAATTCGAGCTGGCGGATGTTGCCCCGGAACCGGTTTACGCGGTCGGATTCGTACTCAAGGACGAGGAAAACGCGATCATCGACGAAGGTCCCTGGATGGGAGGCAGTGAGGTCATAGCGGGAGACGCGTCCATCCGGGTGGCATACCGCATCAGTGGCGAGGTTGTTGAAGTCAGATTTGAAGTGGACGGCTCGGGGATATCCGGAAACATTGATCATGATTTCTCCCGCAATCATGCATTTTATTCGTATGCCGAACAGCAGAACGGGTTGATTCCCCTCATTTCCTCTTCAAGCGTGGTCCATTTTGATCCCGCCAGGGTGTATCAGGATGATTCCGCCACGCTGAGCCTCAAACTCTACCACGAACCGACCGGCAAACCAGGCGGTGCCGGGAGTCTGAGGCGTCCCCTGTGATGCAGCCATTTCCTGCTTATCCGTGAGCGCGATTGCCCATGCAGGCGTTCTGGGGATTTTGGATCTTTATCTGTTGGCCACGGCGACAAGCATGGGCTCTGCCGATGGCGAAGCGGGGTCCCTGCCAGGTATCCGGTTTGGGAACCGCGCTGGATTTCTCCCTCGCCTCCCGCCCTCCCTCGTTTCACGCTCCCCCGCATGTCCAAGCTCGCGCTCACGCCCATGATGGCCCAATACCAGGCCATGCGGAAATCCCTGCCTGCCGACATCATCCTCTTCTACCGCCTTGGCGATTTCTACGAAATGTTCTTCGAAGACGCCAAGGCCGCCGCCCCCATCCTCAACGTCGCCCTCACCAAACGCGGCGGCACCCCCATGTGCGGCGTCCCCTACCACGCCGCCCAGGGCTACATCGCCCGCCTGCTCAAGGCCGGCAAACGTGTCGCCATCGCCGAGCAAACCACCGAGCCCAAACCCGGCAAACTCGTCGAACGCGAAATCGCACGCATCCTCACCGCCGGCTCCATCGACGACCTCACCCTGCTCGACGACGCCCGCCCGAACTA
>SLAV01000261.1 GCA_007126655.1 Haloferula sp.
ACGGTGCTGACCTTTGGGATCTTGAACTGAACTATCTGCTTGTTGGCGGAGACGTGCGTTATCGTGTGCTGCGCGAAGGCATTCTACTTCCGAAGGTCTCCGTTGGCCTCGGGGTGAATTACAGTGCATTCAGGCTGGGAGTACCGGGAATACTGGACGGAAATACAGAAATTGGATCCGTGCCTGCTCCAACGCAGTCCGATCCGAACAATACGTACGATTTGGCATTCGAGAACCCAAGTCTTTTTCTTGAATGGGAAACGACGGTCTTTGACCTGACGGCTCAAGCGAGTAAGCGACTGCTGATTTTCCAGCCGTTCATTGGGGCAGGCATTTCGTACAGCACATCACAGGTGGGTGGTGGTGTCACATCACAGATCTTAATAGATGGTGACCCCATGACCCCTGAACAGCGCCAGGAGATCCAGAATGCCCTCGCACAGAGTGGCGCCGGTGAGTTTAACCTGACCAATAACGAGTTCGGCTTCCTCGCGACCCAGGACGGCGTCGTGAACACCCGTGTCTTCGGAGGCCTCGGACTGCGTCTGTTCATGCTGAACCTCGACTTTGGCGCTTCCTACGAGTTCGGAAGTGGCAGTCTTGGTGCCCAGATTGGTACCAGGATACAGTTTTAGGATTTAATTACAGTTTCTGTGGATTTCCTTCGCGTAGTGCGGTATCTTCCCGCCTACGCGTCGGATAAAAACCGAGCGGCGGCTGGTTGTCATACGGCAGATTTGCCTGGAAACCGGCCGCGCCAGTCTTAGAGAGCCGCCCGATCCTTGGTACTGAAGGCGGTTATCCCGGGGTGTTACCTCCTAGCACTCCGGGTTTTTTTGTTTTTTTTGCCGCCCGCGCCCGCAACTGCTGTTTCCGAATATACCCTTAACTCGTAATAAACTGTAGACTTATAGACATGGCAAGTCATTACTCTTTTCGGGTACATATCGAAGAAGTGGAAAACGGCCAGTTCCTGGCTACGTCCGATGAGCTGCCCGGCCTCGTTGCTCAGGGCCGAACTATCGAAGAAGCAACTGAGATTGCTCACGACGTCGCGAAGCGTTTACTCGATTCGTATCATGAACACGGCGATCCCCTCCCGAAAGGGCTTCGCCAATTTGGTTCTATCGTCGACCTCGACATAGCCGTCACAGCGTAATGGGTCGACTGGCTGGGTTTTCGTATCGCGATATTACCAAAAAACTTCGCAGGCTCGGTTTTCAGTTCGATCGAACCGCACGTGGAAGCCACGAAATATGGTGGAACCCGGATTCAAGAAAACGCACAACAATCCCGAATCATCCCGGAGATCTTCCGGAAGGTACTCTGCGCGCAATTCTTAAACAGGCAGACGTTGATCCGGACCGGTTTCTCAGTGGAGACATGAGGGATTGACCTCAAATTCGCGATGGCTTACAGTTTGGACGCTTCGACATGACTCATACCTTCTGCCCCGATAGCTCAGCAGGATAGAGCGGCTGCCTCCTAAGCAGCAGGTCACGCGTTCGAATCGCGTTCGGGGTATATTTTTGTTCAAAAAAACTGAAGCCGTTTCAGAAACCCGTTACCAGCAAATCCATAGCAGCAATAAGGTCTGCCCGCTGCACTCGTGCATCACCCACCTTGTTACCAAGAATACTCGCCGGTACTGCGGCCATCTCAGAGAAAACGGCAATGAGGGTGTTGTCGCCGAGTTTCAGTACAGGATGCAGCCGCGAGACGATCCATGGTTCCGTTCCGGTTCCGTCGCGACGAGGTACAACAAGTCGCGTTGGCAGCTCGGATAGCAGTTCGGCCTGAATGTCGAGTACGTACGGGTAACGGGAACGCGTAGCCGGATTTTCGTTCCGGTAGATATCGAACTGGGCCATCAGAAAGCTCTAAACCCGTCCGAAAAAACACCGTGCGTACCAATTTCTTCCGTGTAGGCTCGGATAGCTTCGCGGTTTTCGCGCAGCCACTGCTCCGAAGCCGTCTGCCGGAGCTTTTCACGAACTGCAGCTTCCAGTAGGGCCGAGAGCTGTATACCGTTTGCACGAGCCTCCTGCAAAAGGGCAGCATCTATACTCACATTGGTGCGCTGCTTCGTGTGTTTTTTCACGTGTATACGATAACACACGCTCTATGGTACTTCAACAGCTGATTGTACGAGCGGATACCCGCGGAGTAGTTCCATGAGCGCGAACTGACAACCTGCGATTCAGCGGATAGAGCAGAACGTTGGCCGAACCCATGTTCTCCGGCGACCGTCTGAGCAAGGGTGGTTTTTTTCATTCTCGTGGGCCGTGAACAAGCGTGACGGGAGACTCTGCTATTGCATCCAGTAGCCGCGGCAGGAGATATCGTTGATACAGGCGTTCCGTAGTGGATTCGTCCAATTGTAAATGTAGCTGCGTCTATTCGAACGAGTCGCTGTGTATTTTTTAACAAAATCCGCAGATTCGTTGTTGATTTTCGCCCATTAAACTTCTATGCCATTATCAATCTTCTTCGCGGTAACGAATGGGTAACATTCATTCTCAGCGGTTCAAGCGGAAGGAAACTCAAGCGCGGTGGTGTCAACCTTCTTGCGGGACGTGCATGGCAAGCGGAAAGGGGTGTCGGCAGCCAGGTTTTTTCTTTTTTACGTGGGCGTCTGGAATCACCTTCGGGGAGCAGGAGCTCCGGTTCTGGCGCACCTATACCGGGATAGAGGTAGACTTCGTCATTGGTTCTTCACACGCGATTGAAGTGAAGGCCCCCACTCGTGTCACAGACAGGCACTGCAAAGGACTCCGTGCCCATGCATACGCATACGGATCTCAGTTGCATGCGTTTTCCTGTCAAGGCATGCGCCCCGTTAATCAATCTCGTACGTCCAACTGCAATACTGCAATTATTACTCTATACGAATCCGCATAGAGACAGCTCGCTTCGAACTCCCGCGAGAAACCGTTGCACCCGCCTGCTGCAATACGGGGCGCCCCCTACTCCCCCACCCCCACGTGCTCGAACTCGTCCGCCTCGGTGTCGTAGATACCAAAGCTTGGATCGCCGAAGCGTCCCATGATTTCGCCAGGGTTGGCCCAGAGGGTGTTGTCGAAGCGATGTACGTACTTCTGGTGGTCGTGGCCGCTGAATACGGCGTCGTAGTCGCCGCTCTGGGCTATGGGTTTCGCAATATCGGGATAATGGTTCAGGGCGATCACGCGGTGGTCGACGCTCACTTCGGCA
>SLAV01000273.1 GCA_007126655.1 Haloferula sp.
CCCCGCCCCCACCGGCGTGGACACCACCACCGGCATCACATTCGACATCCGCGCCCTCACGCTCCACTACGGCGCGTTCAAGGCGCTCAAGGCCATCGACATGAAGATCCCCACAAAACAGGTCACCGCCTTCATCGGCCCATCCGGCTGCGGCAAATCCACCTTCCTGCGCTGCCTCAACCGCATGAACGACCTCATCGACACCTGCCGCATCGACGGCGAAATACTCCTCGATGGCGAAGACATCTACGCCCCCGGCATCGACGTCCCCGAACTCCGCCGCCGCGTCGGCATGGTCTTCCAGAAGCCCAACCCATTCCCAAAAACGATCTACGAAAACGTCGCCTACGGCCTCCGTCTCCAGGGCGTCAAAAAGAAATCCGTCCTCGACGCCGCCGTCGAGCGCGCCCTGCGCGGCGCCGCCCTCTGGGACGAGGTCAAGGACCGCCTCAAGGACCACGCCAACACCCTCTCCGGCGGCCAGCAGCAGCGCCTCGTCATCGCCCGCGCCACCGCCATCGAGCCCGAGGTCATCCTCCTCGACGAACCCTGTTCCGCCCTCGACCCCATCGCCACCGCCAAGGTCGAGCAGCTCATCATGGAACTCAAGGAGCACTTCACCATCGTCGTCGTCACCCACAACATGCAGCAGGCCTCCCGCGTATCCGACAACACCGCCTTCTTCTACATGGGCGACCTCATCGAATACGACCTCACCAACCGCATCTTCAACAACCCCTCCAAACAACAAACCGAAGACTACATCACCGGCCGCTTCGGCTGACCGGGAATCTCAAATCCCAAATCCCCACCCACATGTCCATTCACACGCCCCACATCCTGCGCGATTTCGACGCCGCCATCACCCGGCTCCGGAGCGACGTCCTCGCCATGGCCGCCAAGACCCGCGTGAACTTCGAGCGCTCGGTCACCGCCGCCCTCGAGCGCAATGCCGAACTCGCCAACGCCGTGATTGCCGACGACGACGAGGTGGACGACCTCGAGCGCGCTGTGGACCGTCTCGGCATGGACATCCTCGCCCGCTACCAGCCCGTCGCCTCCGACCTCCGGCTCGTCGTCTCCTCGATGAAAATCGCGATGAACCTCGAGCGCATCTCCGACCACGCCACCAACATCGCCAAGCGCGCCCGCAAAATGAGCCGCAACGGCGAGCTGCCCGACGCCAACCTCATCGAGCCCCTCTACACCCTGGCCGACAACCTGCTGCGCGACGCCGTCGCCGCTTACAGCGACGCCGACGCCGGTCTCGGGGCCTCGCTCCACGCCCGCGACAAGGAACTCGACAAGCTGCACAAGCAGGCCACCGCCACCTACGCCGCCCGCATCGACGGCACCGCCGGCCGCGGCGAGGACTACGTCCACCTCATCCTCATCGTCCGCTCGCTCGAACGCGTCGGCGACCTCGCCGTGAACATCGGGGAGGACGCCGTCTATCTCGAAGCCGCCCGCGACCTCCGCCACGCCAAGGACCGGGAAATCCGCGAGTGACCGACGGCAGCCCGGGTCACCGCGCGTTTCCGAATTCCACCTTCCACGTTTGCAGGGCCTCGCGGATCTGGCCCGCCTTCCGCGTCGGGCTCAGTTCCCACACCAGCGGCGCGTCCGCCGGAAACCGCGGGACCAGCGAGGCGAAATGGATCGTCGCGCCGAAATACGGTACCCGGTGGTCCCGCGCCGGCCATTCCACATCGTGCACATGTCCGCCGATCAGGTGCGGGGCCATCGTTTCCAACCACCGCCCGTGGTCCAGCAGGCCGAGGTTGTGCTTCAACTGCACGTGACCGAAGTCGTGCCAGTAGCCGACCCACGGGTTGTCGCGGAACTGGTCCATCAGGCGGACCATTTCGGTCTCGCTCGGCATGTCCTCGAATCGCGAGCGGGATTCGACCGCCAGCTTCACGCCCGCCTCCGCCGCGCGCTCCGCGATGGCCGCCAGCGCCTCCGCCGCGCGCCCGTAGTAAAGCGGCGCGATCTTCTCGCGCCTGCGGATGAACCGGTGCCGCAGCTTCACGCATTTCGGATTGCGTTGCAGCCCGTCGCCCACCATCGCGGTGAGTTTCTTCGTCCACCGCTTCGGGTTCATCGGCACCGATCCCATGTGCAGCACGAGGTAGCCCGCATTGAACTTCGCGGCCACTTCCAGCGTCTTCAGAGTCATGTCCATCGCCCGCTTGCGGTCCCACCCGCGGTGCGAGGTGAACTCGTAGGCATCCGGCGCGTCGATCATCACCTCCACCGGCGAGGGGAAGAAATTGTGCACGCCCGCACAGCGGAACATCTTTTGGTCGAACGCGCGCTGGATCCCCGGCAGCTTGCCGATCGTCATCCCGTGCGACAGCTCGATCTCCCCGAACCCGAGTTCCAGGATTTCCTCGATCATCGCCTCACCATCGTGGTGGCGGCTGTTGTTCCAGCAGGTGGAGAAGGCGGGCATGGCGGCGGTCCGGGCAAGGCGGGTTGCTCTGCGAACCCTGAAATCCCCCGCACACCGCATCAAGGGTGGATTAACACGCAAATCGGAATCGTTCCTGGAGGCCGTCGCTCGATTCAAGCGCATCTATACTGCAACCTGCCGGTATTGAAGGCCGGATGGTTCTGGAACAATGGTGATTCCGATGTTGTCCACCAGTGTTTCGTGGCCGCCGCCAGTTGCCGCATCCGCAGGCCCACCATCGAAGGTAAGGGTGAGAATGACATCCTCACCCGCTTCCCAGACGTTGTCAGTCAGGTTCGTGAGGTCAATTCCCCAATTGCGGTCTTCCGCATCGACATTCATCATTTGGCCTTGTGTAAGCGATCCGCTCACGTCCGCTCCGGAAATCGCACCGCCGAAGGATAGAGTCCATGTATCAGCGGATTCCGGGCGAAAGTGAACCGCATCGAAATAAAAACCCTCCATGAGGCGATCCTCAGCCGAATCGTTTGTCAGAGTGAAGGTGAGGGTGCCGGGCTGGGCACTCCGGTTCAGGCTTAAATTGGCTCGACCGCTGGTGCTCGTCGTAGCCGTCGCAACCGTCGGGCTCAGGGTTCCGAAAGTCCCGTCGGTGCTCGCACCCCAATCATTATTGCTCCACGCATTCCAAGCGCCGCCTGTGGTGCTGCCAGACATGATTGCCGTTGTGTTTTCGTCCAAGTGGGTGGGTGGAGATTCCGCGAAGTTCGGGAAAGTGTCCCAGCCGGCGACGAGAATGGCTGCGGAAGATGGGAGGGCCAAAAGTGCTGACGTGCAGAATATGAAGCTTGTGTATTTTTTCATGGTATTTGGATTTCGTGTGGGTTTCACCTTGCTATTTGAAAGATTGGAAAAGAGGGATGAGGGCTTGCAGCGATAAATTGAGGATTGAATGAAGCTATCAGACTAGAGACCAAATGACATATTTTCCCGCAACCCGTAGGAATCGTGTAATGTCGGCAATTCGAACGATTGGCTCACACGGGAACCAGCGTAATTGTTCTGACCGCCTAGCCAAGATTTTTCCAGGATTTTTTCTGAAAAATTGCCCGGGAAATGACCACCTTGGTGCTTCGGGTTGGCGGGGACGGGAATTAGGCGCTTGTTTTGTTCTTTAGAACAACACAATCTTTCGCGGAAATGACCTTTTCTACCGCCCAGCTCGACGAACTGCTAAAACGCCATTTCGGGTATGACGCCTTCCGCCCGCTCCAGCGCGACATCATCGAGGCATTGCTCGACCGCCGCGACGTGCTCGCGATCCTGCCCACCGGCGCGGGCAAGAGCCTCTGCTACCAGCTCCCCTCCTTGGCGGCGGACGGGCTCACGCTCGTGGTCTCGCCGCTGATCGCGCTGATGAAAGACCAGGTCGATCAACTCCAGGCCGTCGGCATTTCCGCCACATTCCTCAACTCGACGCTCGACGGCATGGAGGCGCGCCGCCGTATGGACGGCCTGCGCGAGGGGAAATACGACCTGCTCTACGTCGCCCCGGAGCGCGTGATGACGCCGGATTTCGCCCCGTCGCTCGGCGAGTGGAACGTCACCACCCTGGCCGTCGATGAGGCCCACTGCATCAGCGAGTGGGGGCACGATTTCCGCCCGGAATACCGCCGCCTGCGCGAGTTGCGCGAGTGGTTGCCGGAGGCCCCCGTCATCGCCCTGACCGCCACCGCCACCCCGCGCGTGCGCGAAGACATCGCCCTCCAGCTCGGCCTGCGCGAGCCCGCGAAATTCCTCGCCAGCTTCAACCGCCCGAACCTCAACTACCTCGTCGAGCCGAAACAACGCGCCGGGAAACAGGCCGTGGATTTCATCCGCAAGCGCCCGCAGGCGTCCGGCATCGTCTATTGCCAGTCGCGCAAGCGCACCGAGTCGATCGCCGCCGAGCTGCGCCAGGCCGGCATCTCCGCCATCTGCTACCACGCCGGGATGGATGGCGAAGACCGCGCCCGCGCCCAGGAGGCGTTCCTGCGCGACGAGGTGCGCGTCGTCTGCGCCACCATCGCCTTCGGCATGGGCATCAACAAACCCGACGTCCGCTTCGTCATCCATGCCGACCTGCCGAAAAACGTCGAGGGCTACTACCAGGAAACCGGGCGATCCGGGCGCGACGGCCTGCCCGCCGACTGCCTGCTGCTCTACTCGCGCGGCGACGTCACGAAATACCTCCGCTTCCTCGATGAAAACCCGGACCAAGCCGCCCGCGAGATCGCCCGGCGCCAGCTCGACCAAATGGCGGACTTCGCCGAAAGCACCGACTGCCGCCGCCGCGGCCTGCTCGGGTATTTCGGCGAAAAGTGGACGAAGGACAACTGCGGCGGCTGCGACAACTGCCTGCAACCGCGCGAAACCTGGGACGCCACCACCGAGGCGCAGAAGCTCATGAGTTGCGCCATCCGCGTGCGCCAGGCCAGCGGATACGACTTCGGCCTCAGCCACCTCGCCAACGTCCTCATCGGATCGAAAAACGAAAAACTCCTCCGCACAGGCCACGACCGCCTCAGCACCTACGGCATCGGCAAGGAGCACAGCGCCGCGCAGTGGATGGAAATCGGCCGCCAGCTCCAGCGCCTCGGCCTGCTCACCGCCGCCACCGGCGACCGCCCGACCGTCGCCGTCACCGCCGACGGCATGGAAACGCTCAAGTCCCGCGCCACCGTCACCCTCAGCCGCCTGATGGCCGCCGCCAAAAAACCCGCCGCCACCCGCGCCGGCGACATCCCGTGCGACGAAGGCCTCTTTGAGAAACTCCGCGCCCTGCGCAAACAACTCGCCGACGAGGCCGGCGTGCCGCCCTACGTCGTCTTCACCGACGTCACGCTCCGCCACATCGCCCGCAGCTACCCGCTCGACCACCGCGCCATGGCCGCCATCCCCGGCGTCGGCGAACGCAAACTCGCCGACTACGGCGGCCTCTTCATCGCCGCCGTCTCCGGCTGGCTCGACGGCGGCAACGAAAAACAGGAGTTCCCCCCGCTCGACCTCCCCGCCCCGGCCCCGCGCGTCCCCGCCAAACCCGCCGGTGCCAACGGCACCGCCGCCATCACCTGCGAGATGTTCGAGGCCGGCAAATCCCCGGCAGAAATCGCCGCCGAGCGCGGACTCGTCGTTTCCACCATCGAGAACCACATCGCCCAGGCCGTCGAAGCCGGGCGCGGCTACGACCCGCGCCGCTTCTACACCGAGGCCGAGGAATCCCAAATGCGCGCCGCCTTCAACGGCTACGACGACGTCGCTCTCAAACCCGTCTTCGACCACCTCGAAGGCAGAATCAGCTACGGCAAACTCCGCATCTTCCGCGCCTTCCACGACCGCGCCGCCACATCAGGGCACACGGGTTCTTGATAACGAACTGCGGAATTCATCATATCCGTGAGCGAAGCCGTCCCCAGCCCCGCATGACGTCAATGATCATCCACAGGATCGCGATCATTCTCTTTGGTTTCATCGCACTGCTGTTCAGCGCGCTGGCCTTCGTGTTGATTTACGGCGCGCTGTGGTGGGCGCTCTGGTTCGTCTCCTCCCGCTTCCTCGACGAGCCATACCCGCTCTACGTGACGGGGGCCGTCTCGCTGGTCATATTCATTCGTGCCACAATCACCGCGATCCGTGGAAACATCCCCGGGCTGGCGAATTTGGAATGGGACTCCGGGACGGCCCATGACGCGCCAAGTGCCTTCCACTTGCGTCGCGGCGGCGGACGCCTCTGGAATGTGAATCCTCTCGGGGCGGGTTCCATCGCCTCGGTGGCGCGTCTCGCGTCCATCGCATTTTGCCTGCCACAGGGCATGTGCATTGCGATCATCCAATCCGGCCGGGCGGGAATGCGGAGGAAGGATGAGGTGGGGCCGTCGCAATGAGCCGCCTCAATCCGCCGGGTCCGTCTCCTCACCAACGGGCGCGGAATCGAGGAAGACGGCTTCGTCCAGGTCGCCCTCGGTCTTCGCGACGATGCAGGTCACGGTGGCGTCGCCGGTGACGTTGACGGCGGTGCGCACCATGTCGAGCAGGCGGTCCACCCCGAGGATGATGGCGATGCCCTCGACGGGCAGGCCCACCTGGTTGAGCACCATGGCGAGCATCACCAGCCCGACGCCGGGCACCCCGGCGGTGCCGACCGAGGCGAGCGTGGCGGTGAGCACGACCATCAGGTAATCCAGGGCCGACAGGTCCACCGCGAATGCCTGGGCGATGAACACGGTGGCGACGCCCTGCATCACCGCGGTGCCGTCCATGTTGATGGTGGCCCCGAGCGGCACCGTGAACGAGCCGACGGAGCGCTTCACGCCGAGCGCCTCCTGGGTCGTCCGCAACGTCACCGGCAGGGTGGCGTTGCTGCTGGCGGTGGAGAACGCGAACACCTGCACCTCGCGCATCTTGCGCAGGAACACGAGCGGCGACAGCCCGGTGGTGAGCTTGAGCAGCAGCGGGTAGGTGACCAGCGCGTGGGCGACGAGCACGCCGAGGACGAGCAGGAAATACCCGATCAGCGGCGGGATCGCGCCGAACCCCTGCGCGGCGAACGTCCGCGCGATCAGCGCGAAGACGCCGTAGGGCGCGAGTTCCATGATGATCCAGACGAGGCGCATGATCACCGTGTTGAGATCCTCGAACGTGGAGAGCAGCCGCCTTCCCGCATCCCCGGCCAGCGACATGGAGATGCCGAAGAGGATGGCGAAGACGATGATCTGCAGCATGTTGCCCTCGGCCATCGCCTCGATCGGGTTGCGCGGGAACACGTCGATGATCACCTGCGCCAGCGAGGGTGCCTCGGCGGCCTCATACGTGTCGCCCTCGCCGAGATCGAAGCCCGCGCCCGGCCGCACCAGCAGCGCCGCCCCCAGCGCCATCGAGATGGCGACGGCGGTGGTCAGAAGGTAGAGGCCCACGGTTATCACGCCGACGCGTCCCAGCCGGCGGATGTCGTCGAGCGCGGCGGTGCCGCAGACCAGCGAGACGAACACCAGCGGCACCACCAGCACCATCAGGCCCGCAAGGAAAATCTGCCCGACGACGTGGAGGATGCCGTCGGTGAACACGGTGTGGACCCAGGCGTTGCGCGGTTCCGGGGTGCGGTCCACCGTGCGGGTCCGGGTGACGGTGGCGTCCGGGATTTCCACCTCCACCCCGCCGGTGGCATCCGATTCGCCGTCGCCCGCGCTCACGTCGCCGGCGGGCAGCCGCAGCGTCGCGGGCGCGGCCTCGGAGAGAACCTCGCGCACTTCCTCGCTGACCGGATCCACCGGCGGCGAAATCCGGTTCAGGACCAGCCCGGCGAGCAGCCCGAGGACGAGGCCGAGGAGAATCTTCTGCGTGAGGGTGAGCTTGATGCGCGGCATGACAAGGACGGGCGGACCTTTCCAGAGCATCGGCGGCGTGGCAAGGCGCATCGGGACGCCGGGCGCTTGACGGAGGCAAACGGTTTCCATTTGCCCGTCCGGTTCCCTATCAGTTGAAAGATTCCGGTTTTCAGGGGCGATTCACTATGCCTGTAGCGGATTAGGAAGATCCGCCCGAGTCTCACGCCCACCTGCCACCGAATGACACGCCTGCTCGCCCGACTCATCCTTACCGCCGCCTTGTTACCCCTGGCCGCTGCGGAAGAAGCCGAATTCCTCACCGCCTCCATCGCCGACGCCGCGGCCGCATACAACAACGACACCGGTGATTATTCCCGGCAGCGCTTGGGCGAGCCGGGCATCAATGTCGGCCGGCAGGGTGCCCAGGGACTTTTCCATCAGGCGATGGTGATCCCGTTCCAGCTTCCCGATTTCGGCGTGGAGGCCGAGCCGTTCGAGAACGCCGAGTTTTCGGTGCGGCTAAGCGGTGATACAAACAGCCCCTCATGGAACGTCGATCTCTACGGCCTGGCACCCCGGTCGAATCCGGACGTCCTGCCCACAAGCGCCGGGAGTGACCCGGGCGATTTTTTCATGGGCGGCTTCCAAGGCGGGCCGACGGACGACGACACGCCCGGCGTGGTCAAGATCCAGAACAACTTCGTCACCCCATCCACCTCGCCCGACAACACCATCACCACCGACATCAGCGGCAGCACCGCGCTCGGCGCCTACCTCAACGCCGCCTACGACAACGGCGCGGGGGCCGGCCAATGGGTGTTTCTGCGGCTTTCCGGGGACAGCACGCCCGGCGGGGTATCCCGCTACTCTTTCAGCAGCGCCGACCATTCGACTGCGGAAAACCGCCCGCTCATCCGCTACAATTTCGGCGACGAGCCGCCGCCACCGCCCGGTCGTGAACGGCCGTTCATCTGGGTCACTGCCGAGGAGCGGGACGACATCCTCGACAAAATCGCCAACCACGACTGGGCGCAAAGCAACTTCGACTCCCTGCTCTCGCGGCGCGCCAGCGCCGTCGCCAGCCACCAGGAAGACCGCGACGCCTACGTCCGCGGGCTGCCCGTCGATTGGGACCTCACGCCCGCGGTGTACCGCACCGAGGGGTCGCAGCACAGCCCCACCCGCAGCGCCACCGAGAGCCGGTTCAACGCCGCGCTCGACGCCGCCATCCTCTACTACCTCACCGAGGAAACGAAATACGCCGAACTGGCCGGAGACATCCTGCACAACGTGGCGCGCACGCTCACCCTGGCCACTCCATCAAGCGATGCGAACAACGGCGGATTGATCATCCAAAACGACTTCCTCTACGAGGCCCGCGTCGTCGCCGCCCAGATGCCGGTCGTTTACGACTTCCTTTACGATTACCTGCGGGAAAACCCGGTGCATGACGTGCAGCTCGGCGGCCTCACCCAGTTCGCATTCGACGAGGCCCAGGATCTCTTCCGGCTCTATTACAACCTCGCTCGCACCCGCGGGTTCCAAAGCCACAACAACTGGCACGCGCTGATGAGCACCTGCATGCTCCACCACCTGATGGCCATCGACGATGACGACGAGCGCGAGGACTACCTCGAGGTCTATCTCGTCAACGGGCCGAACCGCCAGCGCTCGCTCGCGCAGGATTACTCGTTCTACTCGCAGCCGGGCAACATCCTGCCCGAGTCCCTGCAATACGCCAATGCCGTGCCGACGATCCGCTCCAGCCACATGGTGCTGCTCGACCGCTACGATCCCTCGCTCGACGTCTTCGGCAGCTACCCGAATTTCCCCCTCACCCTGCCGCGCATCAACGAACTGCGCTATCCGAACGAACAACTGATCCGCTTCGGCAACGGCCCCCGCAGCGGCGGCAACGAGCCGTATTTCGATTACGAGCTGGTCTATGCCCAAGCCGTCGAGCGAGGCGACACCGAACTGGCCGCGATGATGGGCGGTCGCATCAACGCCGGAATCGAGGCGGGCATCCACAGCCGCGACTCGCTCTCGAACTATTCCTCACTCGGGCGGAAAATGGAGCCGCTCAAGCTGCTCTGGGGCGCCCCCGAAATCCCCGAACCGCCGCGTGAGGCCGACGAGGCAAAACGCACCGACCGCCTGCCGTTCGCGGGCATCACGCTCCAGCGGAACCTCTCGCCGCTCGAAGAGCCGGACTTCGACCTGATGGGCTTCGTCGGCGGCGCGGGCCACACCCACAGCCACGCCGGCGGCATGAACATCGAGCTTTACGGAGCCGGGCACGTGCTCGGAGCCAAGGGCGGCCTCGGGCCGAACCGCAGCAGCGACATCCACCAACGCTACTACCGCACCTTCGCCGGCCACAACACGATCATCGTCAACGGCGGTTCGCGCGGCCAGGGCGGCTGGCAGCAGATCGACATCAACACGGTGCAGAACGTCGCGATGGAGCCCGCCGTGACCGACGCCGCGGTCTCGCCAAACCACTCGTTCAGCGTGTCCTCGTTCCTGGACGACAAAGGGAACCTTTCCAACGCCACCCAGCAGCGCACGCTCGCGTTGGTGCGGACGTCGGCGGTCAGCGGGTTCTACGTCGATTTCTTCCGCAGCAACTCGCCGGTGACCAACCGCACCGCCGTGACTCTCGACGGCCCGGTGACCGACCAATACCACGATTACATCTACCGCAACGTCGGCGAGCTGGATCCCGAGGTACTCTTCGGCAGCTCGCCCGCGCAGTTCACCCCCCAGCCCGACCGCTTCCAGAACGACATCGGCGATGGCTATCAACAACCCGGCTGGCGCTATTTCGAGAACACCCGCGTGACCCACCCGGACAATCTGCCGCTGCGCGCGCGCTTCACCGCCAACACCGGCGGCGCGCAGCGCTGCATGACGCTCCACATGCCCGCCGTGGCCACCCGCGAGGTGGCGCTGGTGGAAAGCCCGCAGATCGATGACGCACCCTCCCCCTACGGCGCGCGCAACTCCCCCACCCTGGTGATCCGCCAGATCGGCGAGGCGCACGACCGGCCGTTCGCCGCGGTCTTCGAGCCACACCTCGGCGAGGACGGCGGCACCGTGCAGAACGTGACTCACTTGGAGAGCAACGGCGTGGTGGTGGGAGTGAAAGTGGAGAGCCTCATCGAAGGCGTGCCCGCGACCCACTACGTGATCGCCCAGCCGGAGCCGGACCAGACGTTTTTGGACCGCAGCTCGGGGTTCAGGTTCGAGGGCCGCTTTGGTATCGCTGCCGATCTCGGCAACGGCTTCATCAGCCTCTATCTCGGCGAGGGATCGTCCATGACATATCGCGGCCGCACCATTTCCACCGACAACGGGTCGGACTCGCAGGCCGAGGTGCGGTTCGTGCCCGGCGCGGAGCCGGACGTGACCTCGAACACGGCGGTCAGCGTCGCCCAGCCGGATGCCCCGACTGTGAGCCAGGTGGACGACCAGGTCATCACTCCGGCGATGGCCCCGCTGGAGATCCCCTTCACCGTGGACGACACCTCCGTGCCGCCGGGCGACCTGGTGGTTTCGGCGGTTTCCACGAATCCACTCCTGTTCCCCGAGGGCAGCCTCGTGGTCTCCGGCGATGGCGCGGCACGCACGCTCACGCTCACGCCCGCCCGGGGCGTGTTCGGCACCGCCACGATCACCCTCACCGCCGACAACGGCACCGGCTTCGGCGGCAGTTCGTTCGACATCACCGTGGAATCCGCCGCGAATTTCGCCGGTGTGCTGCCGAGCCTGCCGGAGGACGCGGCCGTGCGACACGACAACATCGTGGACAACGAGACTTCGAGCAGCGTCGGCATTGGCGCGTATAACAATGTGGTTGAACGCTGCGCGGTCTTCGTCTTCCAGTTGCCGGACTTCGGCCCCGTGGAGAATCCCTTCGTGGAATCCTCCTTCTCGTTCAATTACACGGGCAAATTGAATAACGCCCGCGCGACCGACTTGTATGGTCTGGCGGTTCGGAATTCGCCCGCCGTGCTGGGAAGCGATTATTACGGTCAGACGGACGATCCCGATCCCACCCCAGGGACCGTGCGCCTGCAGGAGGCGATCTTGGACAACAGCACCAGCTTTGGCATCCTCTCCACATCATTCGATGCGGGCCTGGCCCTGACGGATCATCTCAACGCCGCGTATGACTCTGGTGCCAACGCCGGGAAATACGTGTTCCTGCGCCTGAACACGCGGGTTCCGCTCAGCGGTGCGAACCGTGCCAACGTCACGATGTCGGAGGGCGGCAGCGAAGGTCCGCCGGACACGCGGCCGCGCATCAACTTCACCGCCGCGCTCCCGGAGGAACCCACGGTTTCCACGCCCGCGGACGTCTCGGTGCCCGTGGGCACGCCGCCGGGGCCGGTCACGGTCGGGATCGGCGGCAGCGCCGATTCGCTCGCCGCCACCTCGTCGAACCAGGGCCTGCTGCCGGACGGCGGCATCGCCATCAGCGGCACCGGAGGCGAACGCACGCTCACCCTCGCGCCCGCGCCGGACACCCTCGGAACCACCACGATCACCCTCACCGCAAGCGACGGACAGGCGGAGGCCACCGCCACCTTCAACCTGGAAATCACCGGCGACGCGATGCAGCGCTGGAGGTTCGCCAACTTCGGCACCACCGCGCCGACCGGCGATGCCGCGCCCGATGCGAACCCCGATGGCGACGCCTACGACAACGCGGCGGAATACACCCTGGGCACCGATCCCAACACGCCCGTCACCGGTACGCTGCTCTCACTGATGTCGGCCGGGGATGATTCGCGCACCGCGGTGTTCCTCGCCAGGGCCGCCGATGGGCCGGGATACGAGGGACTCACCCGCTATTACACCATCGAGTTTTCCGAAAACCTGACCGACTGGGACGACCTGCCGGACGCAACCGACATCGTCGGCGCGAACCAGGTGGTTGTCACCGAACTGCCCGAAGGCGGGGAGCGCGTGTTCTACCGCTTGAAAGTGCGCCTGGAGTGAGGGACCGGCGCGACCGGCTCACCCCGGGATTTCCCGGCCGTCCAGAATGGCCCGGGAGAACGGATCTCCGGCTTGCGCGAACTCGCGCAGGTGCTCGTTCGCCAGGTCGCGCACGGCGGCGTCCGGGTTGGCGAGGGCCGCGCGGAGAACCTGCCACTCCGAAAAACGATCGAGCATCGCCGCGGCCTCGGCGGCCGTGGCGGTGGGCAGCGCCTCAATATAGCGGGCGCGCACCACGCCCTCCAGATGCAGCATGTCCTGCCTGTCCTTCTCCCGGCCGGTATCGAGCTTGCTCTGGAGCAGGTCGAGCGGATCGGGCAGCCAGGTGCCGTCGTCATTCCGAGTGGCGCGGTTGAAAACCTCCTCGAAGGCGTCTTCCACGTATTCGTTCGGACGGCGGAAGATGTCGATGGGGCAGTTCAGGCCCCGCAATCTCACCATGCCGGTTGCCTCCGCAACTTCGGGGATTTCTTTTTCGTTGATCTTCCGCCAGCCGGGTAATCCATGCATGGTGACGTGGGGAAAAGAACGACACGCGCCGGCAAGCGCATTGGTCCAGGTTTCCGGTGAATCCATCGGGTCCAGCCAGATGTCCGCGTCCATCGTCGCACGGCTTAAACCATGCGCGATTACGGCCAATCCCCCGAGCACGATGACGCGGTGGCTCCGGGTCAGGTGTCTGACGAATTCGTCGCTTGTGGTCGCCATTTCAAAACGGTTTGATTGACGTTTTCCGCAATAAACCAGTAATCCGCCACCGACCGCGGGTTTTCCATCCACGGCACGCTGTTGTCGGTGATTTTCGACGGGGCCACATGCCGCCGCCGCCGCTTGCGCATCAACTGGTGGGAAATGCGGCGCGCCCAGTCTTCCTGCAGACTGCGGATCGACGGACGGTAAGGTTTCATGGCGGCCAAGATAGGTCTCCGGAGTGCGGCGGGCAAGGATGCTTTCGCCATGGATCAAAAGCCTCACATGGCGGAATTTTGGCATGATGTTTCCCGTTTCCCGCGCGCGTTTCCCGTGTATCCTACGCACCAGCTCAGCCCGACCACTCACTCTTCAACACTTGCTCTTTCCATCATGAAATCCATCCTGAAACACCCAATCCATCTTCCCACCGCGGCTTCTTTCTTGGCGATCGCGCTGGGCTTGTGCATCTCCTTGGTTTTGCCGGTGCCCGTGCATGCAGGGGAAACGGAAGACGCGGAGAGCCAACTGGAAAGCATGCCTCTGGCAGGACCTGGCGCGCATTTACTTGCGGCCGGCGAAAGCGCGTCGATGTTGATCGAGGTGCCCGGGCACGACGCGGAGCAAGGGGAACGGCTGGGCGTGCTCGCGATGGAAATCTACGGCACCATCGGAGACGGTGCCGGACGGGTTGAACTCAAGGCGGTGGACGCCGAAAGCCGCGAAGTCATCGCATCCGGCGACGCCGATGTGACGCATGAAGCCGAACCCGCCCCGTGGGGGGTGATTTTCTCGTCGGAAACCCGGACCCACCGTGCCGCAATGGCATTCGATGGCAATCCGGCGACTTTCTGGCAGTCGCAACAGCGGGATGGGGATGAAGAATGGATCGGCCTGGAATTCCAATCCCCCGTCCGCATGGCCGGCTTGAATTACCTTCCGCGTTCCGGACGGAATGCCCATGGCGTGGCGCGCGAATTCCGGCTGGATATCCGCAGGCCGGGCGGCGACTGGGAAAGCGCGGCTACGGGCCAACGCAGGCGAGAGCCACGCTCGGAATTGGAGGTCGCGCTCCCCGAGCCAATGGAAGTCGAGGCCTTCCGCTTCGTGATATTGCAGGACTGGCGTCGCAACGGTTACGGCAGTGCCGCCGGGATCGGGCTGCCCGGTCTTGATGTGGATTTGTCACCGGCTCGGGCGTCCTCGCACGCGTGGATGGAAATCCCGCCGGAGATGATGAAGCGGCTCGGTGGAAAGTCGTTCGAGCTTTGGGTGCGCAATCCATCCGCACAGGCGGTGGTGATCGGCGCGCCGCTGCCGCATTTCTCGCTTGTCCCACCGAAGCCGGACCGCGGCATGATCGGGCGGCCCGGCAGGAGCGGTCCGAACCAGATCGGCGCCGGTCTCCTTGGGTTCAATGCGCTCAGCGTGCATCAACAAAGCGCCCTGCCCGTAATGAACGTCCGCGATGATACCGCCGCCGCCCGGCAGGGGCTGCGGCAAGGCGACGTGATTGTCGCCGTGGGCGGGCGTCCCCTGCCGGTCAATCCGCTCACGCCCGGGTGGGCGTGGTTCCGCGACAGCCACGAGGCAATTCTCGGCCGTGAAATTGAAGCGGCCCTCGAAGCCGGTGATTCCCAACTCGCCCTCACCTTGCTGCGCGAGGGTGCCGTGGAGGAAATTCATCTGCCGCTCGACCGCGAGGCCGCGTTCACCACGCTGAACCCGGCGGATGACCCCGAGGCCGCCCGCATGCTCGAAGACCTCATCGACTTTCTCGTGCGCACGCAGCGCGATAACGGCAGTTGGTCTCGCTGCATGATCCGCACCTCGCTCTCCGCCCTGGCCCTGCTGGCGACCGGCGATGCCGAACACCACGAACGCGTCGAAAAGGCGGTCGAATGGACCATGCGGCGCTACCCCGATACCGATGCCTTCGGCCGCCTCGGTTTCTGGCCCGCTTCCTATGCGGGCCTGCTTCTCACCGAATGGCATCTCGCCACCGGCGAGGGCGACTTGTTGCCGGTATTCGAGGCGATCCGCGACTGGACGGTTGACGGGGCGGTGGAAACCCGCTGGGAAGTGCTCGGCCTCGGTCACACGCCGGGAGGCATGCCTTACCAGCAGCGAGGGTTGGTGGCGCCGGCCTGCCACCTGCTCGTCTTCGAGGCGCTCGCCATGCGCGCTGGCATGGAATCCGGCATCTGGGAACTGCTCATGCCCTACATGGAGATGAGCTGGTCCGATCCCGCCGAGGACGGCCACGGCGCGCTGGGATACAATCCGAGTTTCAAGGATAACCGGGAGTTCTGGTCGCGGACGGGATTGTTTGCCATGGCCGCTCATTTGCGCGGCGAGCGCACCGACATGCGCGACGCGATGATCCGGGTGATGCACGAGCGCCACCCGTGGTTCCGCAACAGCCATGCCTACGGCGAGCCCGGCGGAGCGCTCGGATTGCTCGCCCTCAACCTCGTCTCACCGGAAATTTTCGCGGAAGTGATTGGTGAATACACCTGGTCGTTCTCACTCGCGTGGGAGCCGGGGCATGGCCTCCGCTACACCAGCCCCCACTGGGGTTCCCGCGCCATGGGCCAGGAAGACCTGATCAACGCCGCATACGCCCTCATGCTCCAGGCTCCACAACGCACCCTCCACCTGACCGGTCGAGAGCC
The DNA here is from genome assembly GCA_007126655.1 of Haloferula sp. GTDB lineage: Bacteria > Verrucomicrobiota > Verrucomicrobiia > Verrucomicrobiales > Akkermansiaceae > Luteolibacter. The sequence goes on from SLAV01000273.1 coordinate 16,149, forward strand.
TTGAGCGGGTCCGGTCTCGATCCATGGCGGTGAGGTAATGGCGTGCTCAAGAGGTGCTTGAGGAATCGTCCGCAGGCAAACGCTCCTCGCGCACCCCCTGACGTCGGGGACTTAATCCTTGCCCATGCGGGGCCGGACCCCAAGGGTGCGCCGCCTTCATGCCCACATCGAATCTCTCCCAGCAATGGTTTTCCAACATCCGCGGCGATCTGCTCGCGGGCATCGTCGTCGCCCTCGCGCTCATCCCCGAGGCGATCGCGTTTTCAATCATTGCCGGAGTCGATCCCAAGGTCGGACTCTACGCTTCGTTCTGCATCTCGGTGGTCATCGCCTTCACCGGCGGGCGCCCCGGCATGATCTCCGCCGCAACCGCCGCCATGGCCGTGTTGATGGTCTCGCTGGTCAGGGACCACGGACTCGAATACCTGCTCGCCGCCACGCTGCTCACCGGGGTGATCCAGATTGTGTTCGGGTTCCTCAAGGTCGGCAGCCTGATGCGATTCGTTTCCAAGGCCGTCATGACCGGCTTCGTCAACGCCCTGGCGATCCTGATTTTCCTCGCCCAACTGCCGGAGCTGAACCTGGGCGTCGAGGGAGTTGGATGGGTCACCTACGCGATGGTGGCCGGCGGCCTGGGCATCATCTACCTGCTGCCACGCCTCACCAAGGCGGTGCCGTCGCCGCTCGTCTGCATCATCGTGCTCACCGGGCTGGCGATGTTTCTGAACCTCGACGTCCGCCGCGTCGGCGACCTCGGCGAGCTACCCGACACGCTGCCCGTGTTCCTGTGGCCCGATGTGCCGCTCGATTTCGAGACGCTCGCGATCATCTTCCCCTACTCGCTGAGCCTCGCGGTCGTCGGCCTGCTCGAATCGCTGATGACCGCACAGATCGTCGATGACCTCACCGACACCCCGAGCGACAAAAACCGCGAGGCGCGCGGCCAGGGCGTCGCCAACATCACCGCCGGCCTGTTCGGCGGCATGGCCGGCTGCGCGATGATCGGCCAGTCCGTCATCAACGTGAAATCCGGCGGCCGCACCCGCCTGTCCACCCTCACCGCCGGCATCGTGCTCCTGATCCTGCTGCTGCTTCTCGGCCCGTGGGTCAGACAGATCCCCATGCCCGCGCTCGTCGCCGTGATGATCATGGTGTCCATCGGCACGTTCTCGTGGGTCTCGATCCGGAACCTCGTCGTCCACCCGTCCACCACCAGCATGGTCATGCTCACCACCGTCATCACCGTGGTGTGGACGCACAACCTGGCGCTAGGCGTCGGCGCGGGGGTGTTGCTCGCCTCATTGTTTTTCGCCCGCAAGGTGGCGCGGATCATCCGCATCACCAGCGACCTCGAGGGCGGCACCCGCACCTACACCGTGCGCGGCCAGGTGTTCTTCGTCTCGGCGGAAACCTTCATCGACGCGTTTGATTTCAAGGAGGCCATCGACAAGGTTGTCATCGACGTGTCGCAGGCCCACTTCTGGGATCTCACCGCCGTTGGCGCGCTCGACAGGGTCGTCCTCAAATTCCGCCGCGAGGGCACCGAAGTGGAAATCCTCGGCCTGAACGAGGCCAGCGCCACCATCGTCCACAAACTCGGCACCCACGACAAACCCGGAGCCATCGACCGCATGCTCGACCACTGAGCTTGTCAGCATTTCAGCATTTCAGAATTTCAAATTTCACCACCATGTCCTCCATCCTCGCCTGCACCGATGGTTCGTTATACGCGCCGAGCATCTATCAACACGCCGCCTGGGCCGCCACGCGGGCCGGGGCGGGCGTTCATGTGCTGCACGTGATCGAACGCGAGGACCACCCCGGGGCGCGCGATCTCAGCGGCACCATCGGATTCGACGCCGAGGCCGGACTGATGGAGGAACTCACCCGTCTCGACGAATCCCATGCCCGCGTCGCCCGCCTGCGCGGCAAGGCGATCCTCGACGACGCGGAAAAACAACTCGCCGGCCACCGGGTCGCCACCACCCAGCGCCACGGCTCGGTCGTCGAGACACTGGCGGAATTCGAGCGGGATGCCGGGCTCATCGTCATCGGCAAGCGCGGCGAACACGCGGATTTCGCCAAAGGCCACCTCGGCAGCAACCTTGAACGCGTCGTGCGCGGCGCCACCATTCCGGTGATGGTCGCCGCCCGCGAATTCAGACCCATCGGGAAAATCCTGCTCGCCTTCGACGGCGGTCCGAGCGCGCTCAAGGCCGTCCACCACCTCGCCACCCGTCCGATGTGGAAAGACCTCGAATGCCATCTCGTGATGTGCGGCAAGTCCGACAGCGGAAACGAAACCGCCCTCGACCACGCCGCGACCGGCCTGCGCGGCGCCGGCTTCGCCGTCACCGCGGATCGCATCGAGGGCGATCCCGACGAAGTGATCGCCCGCGAAATCACCGAACGCGCAATCGACCTCCTCGTCATGGGTGCCTACGGCCACTCGCGCGTGCGAAGCCTGATCCTCGGCAGCACCACCACCCACCTCATCCGCACCTGCCACGTGCCGGTGGTCCTGTTCCGCTAGCGGCAACCCCTTTCTCCGCAGTTGGGTTGTGGAACAGGAGGTTGCCGACAAGAATCGTGCTGGCGGTTCACCACCACCAGCACGGTGATCGAGGAGGCGAACATGAGCAGGGCGGCGGCGACAGGGTGGAGCAGGCCGGTGGCGGCCATGGTGATGCCGATGGCATTGTAGGCGAGGCTGAAGGTCAACAGGCGCACCAGCCTTGTGCGCATGCCGCGCGCCATGCGGATGACGCCCGGCAGGATGGAGAGGTCGTCGTGGGCGAGGGTGGCGCGGGCGGTGGCCTGTGCGGACTCGCTGCCGGAGCGCAGGGCGACGCCGACGTGCGCGTTGGCGAGACCTTCACTGTCGTTCAACCCGTCGCCGACAAACAGGATGCGGCGACCCTGTTCCTGCATGTCCCGGAGCATGGCGGCCTTTGCCGCCGTGGTCAGGCCGGTGTGGGTCTCCATGGCTTCCTGATAGACGGCCGGGCACGACGTGTCGCCGGTGAGCAGGAGACGGTCGATGCCATGATCGCGCAGCGCGTCCAGGGTGGCCGCCGCGGAGTCGCGAGGCGCTTCGGCGAGGTGCGCGGTGGCGACCCATTTGCCGTCGAGCATGACGATGAGTTTGCGGCCGGGGCCGGCGTCGGGCGCTTGTGGCGCGTTTTCGCGGAGTTGTTCGTTGCCGATGCGCAGGGTGTGGCGGTTGCCCTCGTGGGTGAAGCGCGCCTCGATGCCGAGGGCCGGAAGCGAGCGGATTTGCAAATCCTCCAGCTCCGCCGGGGTGGTGAGGTTCCAGAACGGCCGGGCCACCGGATGGGTCGATTGGCGCTGGATGGCCGCGATCCATGCGGGCAGCCCGGCGGGCGCGCCGGGCCGGGCCTCCAGGCGTTCCAGCCCGAGCCGGGGGTGGGAAAGTGTGCCGGTTTTATCGAAGGCGACGGCATCGACTTTGGCCAGGCGTTCGATCACATCCGGCTGATGCGGGATGAGCCCGCGCATGCGCAGTTGCATGAGTGCGGTGCGCGAGGCAAGCGGCACCGCAAGGCCGAGCGCGCACGGGCAGGCGACGATGGTGACGGCCAGCGCGTTGAACCACGCGGCCGCGGGATCACCGGCCGGCCAAGTCCAATACACCCATGTGGCGAGCGCCACGGTGACGACGGCCGGGACGAACCAGGCGAGGACGCGCCTGGCGAGGTGTTCGGTGGGGCTTGGCTCGGCGGCGCGGCAGGCGGCGAGCAGGCGGTCGAGTTCGCGGTCGCGGCCATCGGCGGTGGCGTCCACGCCCAGCGTGCCATCGAGCACCCGGGCCCCGGCGAGCACGGAGTCGCCAGGCCCCCGCACCGCGGGGAATGGTTCGCCGGTGTGCGCGAGTTCCTCGACAAACGCGCGGCCGTCGCAAATGACGCCGTCCACCGGCATGAATTCCCCGGCCTCGACCCGCACGCGCTGGCCGGCGCGGATGTCGGCTGCGGGCACTTCGTCCACCCCGTTGCGGGCGATGCGGCGGGCGATGGTGGCGAGACCGGGCACGTGGCTGGCGAGGTCGCCGGCCTCGCGGGTGCGGGATTCGAGGAAAAACGACCCCGTGTGATAAATGGCGAGCAGGATGAGCACGACCTCGTAGTAGATGTGCCCGATGCCCGTCCACGAGGAATAGAGCGACGCGGCGTAGGCACCTGCCAGGCCGATGAGATAGAGGTGCTCGAGCGTGAGCCTGGGCACCCACGCGCCGCGCAGCACCGGCCAGCCGAGAAAGACGAGTCCCGCCCCGGTGATCGTCGCGAGAATGCCGTGGAAGATGGTGCGGAGCGGCTCGTCGGGCGGGTCGAGGTTCAGGCCGAGGGTCAGCGTCATGCTCAATCCAGCGAGCAGGATGGCCAGCGCCATCTTGAGATGGCGCAGTGGCGAGGGCCGGGATTTCTCCGCCGGCATCGCGGGCGCGGAGCATTTGCAACAGGTGGCGGCCATGGTGATTTCAAAGCCCGCCAACGGCTTCATACAGGGTTTCCTCCGTCCATGGCGCGTGGCCGGCGTATTTTTCCCGCAACCCGCTCACGGTGGCCGGGTCCACCGGCGGAGCGTCGTTGCCCCAGGTACTGCGGATGTAGGTGAGCACGTTGGCGATCTGGTTGTCATCCAATGAGTCGCCCTGCCCGGGCATGACGCCGTCCCATGGCTCGCCGTTGACGAGGATGGGACCCACAAGGCCATGAAGCGTGAGCAGGATGAGGCGTTCTTCATTTCCGCCCACCCAATCGGATTCGGCCAGTGGTGGAAACGCACCGGGCACCCCGGCGCCATTCGCTTGATGGCAGGCGGCACAGACGCGGGAGTAGATCGCCGCCCCGCGGGTCAACACGTCGCGACGGGAGTCGTCCGGCGCGTCGTCGGCTCCGGCTTCCCCGGCGGCAACGATCGCTTCCAGCTCGACCGGGTCGATCTGCCAGTCCCCGAAGCGTTCGGATTGCACATCGAACCGGAAGCCGCCCGAGGCGTATGCGAGATACCAGATGGCCCAGATGGCGAGTGGCGCGTAGATCACATGCTTGAGCCACCACGGCACCGCCTTGTGGTTCTCGGACGGCTCGTCGCGTTCACGCCAGATTTGGCCGTGGACTTCGCGAACGTTGAAGTCTTCTCCAGGTTCGTTTCCGGTATGGCGGTTCATTGTCGTTTGGATTCGTAACGGGCGCGGGCGGCTTCCGGCACCTCGTAGGTGGATAGTTTCAGCGATTGGAGATAGGCGACGAGGGCGAGAGCGTCATCGGTGGGCACCACCTCGTAACCCTTCGGTGGTGCGAATTCATCGACCAGCCGCAGGGCATCGGGCGACGGGCCGCTTTCGCCGATCGGTTGGGTGCGGAAGAGAAAGCGGTAGGGCGGCATGATCGAGCCGGGCGAGGTGGTCTGCGGGTCGTAAAGGTGGATCAGGTGCCAGTCCTGCGACGGATTGCGGACGCCGATGTTCGACAGGTCCGGCCCGGTGCGCATGGTGCCCATCTGGGCGACGCCCTGTTGCATGTAGTCGCGCGGGACGGTGCGCCGCTCGCCCCACATCCGGTCGATGTCGGTGCGGACGCTTGGCGGGTGGACCTGCTGTGAGTGGCAATACATGCATCCCATGGAGACATACACGTCGCGGCCGCGCGCTTCGAGTGCGGAGAGCGGCGGCGGCACCAGCTCGCCGGTCTCGGGATCCGGGGCGGCCTCGAAATTTCCCAGGCCCCGGATTGGCAGCAGCACGAGCCCCACCATCGAGGAAAACAGGGTCAGGACCGAGCCGATGATGATGAAATGGAAACGGTTCATGTGGAGTCGGCGGATTGGGGTGGCAATGAGAAGAGGGTCGGGCCGGTTTCCGACGTCGCGGCGCGCCGTCGCAAAATCATCCAGATGAAGGAAACTCCGAACGCCAGGTGGCCGATTGTCATCAGGATCCCGGCAATGCTGCGGGACTTGAGATAGGGTATGGTTGCCTCCATGATTTCCATGAACGGTGCGTCCGTGCGGTTCAGGGCGAGGCCCTGGAGCCAGCCGCCGACCGACAGGCCGATGAAGTAGATCGCGATGCCGATGGCGCACGGCCAGAAGTGGAGGCGGATGAGCCAGCGCGACGGCCACTCGGTCGCCAGCAACCGCGGCATGATGTAATAGATGGCTCCGAAAAACACCATCGATGCGAACCCATAAACGCCGAGATGCGCGTGGCCGACGGTGTAATGGGTGAAGTGGGTGATCTCGTTGACGACCCGGATCGCCATGGTGGAGCCCTGGATGGAGACCAGCGTGTAGGACATCGCGCCGAAGACGACAAACCGCAGGGTCGGAGAATGAATGAGGTATCTGAAGTGGCCCTTCATCGTCATGTGGTGGTTGATGGCGACGGTGATGACCGGGATGAACATCATGACGCTGGCGACGACCGACGCGGTGACCATGAAGGCGGGAAACGGCCCGCCGATGAGGTGGTGCATGCCGTTCCATGCGTAGAAAAACGCGAGCGACCAGAAACCGATGGCCGAGAGATAATAGGAATGGATCGGTTTACCGATGATCTTCGGAATGAGATAGTATGCCGCGGCGAGGCCGATCGGCGTGAACCAGAGCCCGAGCGCGTTGTGGGCATACCACCAGTTGATCGGCGGCTGGGCCGGAGCCTGTACCGGCGCGAGCACGAGCAGGCCGTGGGCGGTGAAATAGAGCATCGGCAGCCAGATGAACCCGGCCATCACATACCATTGCGAGATGTAAATGTGGCCCGGCGCGCGCCGTCGCACCAGATTGAAGGCGGCCAGGGTCACGAATGCGAACGAGGCGAGGAGGAACGGGGCGGCGTATGCCGGGTATTCGAGCCATTCGATCGAAGTCGAGTCCCCGCGCATGATCCCCCACACGCCGACCAGATTGCCGAAGTTCCAGAATACCGCGGAGAGCGTAAGCGAGCGGTGGTCCTCGATCGGCACGCGGCACAGGCGCGAGAGCAGCCACAGGCCGATGCCGATGCCCGCGGAGGAGAGCCATCCGTATGCCATGGCATTGAGGTGGGCACTGCGCGCGCGTCCGAAGGTGAACCACGGATTGTCCGCGATGAATTCCGGGTCGTGCAGTTTGATCGACGCGACGAGTGCCAGAAGCGAGCCGGCGAGCAGCCAGAAGATCGAGCTGCCGATGAACACGCCGACGGGCCATCGCGCCGCGCGGTCGATCGCGAGGCGTTCGCTGCGGGATCTGGCGATGTGTTCAGGATTCACGGGCGGGCTGGCGGGTGAGATATCTGGTTTTCATTTGCGTTTCGTTTCTGAGAATTGCGAGAGGTTCGGGTCGGTGGGTTCGCCTTCCGGCTCGTCGTCATCGAAGATCACGCGGGCGCCGTCCGCCGGGTCCTCGAACTGCCCGCTGCCGGCGGCCCAGGAGAAGGCAATGACCGTGATTGCCGAGAGAATCAGCATCACAATCAAAACGAATATGGCGGCGGTGAGCATGTGATTGGCATCATCCGGAGAAGCCAGCGGGCCGCAATGTGGCGAATTGTCGCAGGGCGGCGATTTTCACCGATTGGCGGCTTGGAAAATCGGAACTCCGCCCCAGATTTCCGAGCATCGATGAACGAACTGCCGCAGAACGACCGCGACGTGATGCGCTGGCTCATCCGCCAGCGGTGGATCGCCGTGGTCGGGCAGGCGGCGGCGATCCTGGCGGCGGTTTTCGGTTTCGGCATGTCGTTCGAATTCATCCCGCTGTTTGGCGGGCTGGTGTTGTTGGCATTGTCGAACCATCTGGTGGTGCCGGAAACGGCACACCCGCGCGGCATCGGCCGCCGCATCGGCCAGGTGCTGGCCCTTGATGTGTGCCTGCTCACGTGGATGCTGCACTGGACCGGTGGCGGGGAGAATCCGTTCGTGCTTTTCTATCTGTTGCACGTGGTGCTTGCGGCGATGCTGCTCGGGGTGCGGGCGTTGGTGGCGATCCTGCTGCTGGCGGCCGGCGGCTACATCTGGGTGGTGGGATTTTCCCCGCCATTCCGCGAAACCACACCGTGGGTTGTGGACGGACGGCTGGCCCCTGGATTGGCCTTGTGGGGCACGGGAATCGCGATGGCGCTGGTGGCCGGCATTCTCGCGCTGCTGGTCTTTTCCATGCGACGGGCGCAGGTGCTCGGCGAACAGGAACTGCGCGCCTCGGGCGAGCGGCTTGCGGAACTCGAACGATTCAAATCCCTGGCCACGCTCGCGGCCGGCGTCGCGCACGAACTTGGCACGCCGCTGGGGACCATCGCGGTGGCGGCGGGTGAACTGGAGTATCAGTTGGAAAAGGAAACGCCGGGCGACACGGGACTGCCGGAGCGGATCGCGGAAGACACCCGCCTGATCCGCAGCGAGGTCGAGCGCTGCCGCGCCATCCTCAAACGGCTCGACCGGCGCGCCGCCGACCGCAGCGGCCACCACCAGTCCCGCGTCGCCCTGCCCGATCTGCCGGACATGTTGCGCGACCGTCTGCCGGAAACGCAGGCCCGGCGATTGATGGTGCGGGGGGAAATCCAGGACCTGTGCGTGCTGCTGCCGGTCGAGGCCGTGTTGCAGTCGCTCGTCGTATTGGTGGAAAACGCCTGCGAGGCGGATGCGACCGGCCGGCCGGTGGTTCTCTCGGCCTCATCGACCCGGGGGCAGTTGTGGCTTTGTGTGACCGATCGCGGGCCGGGCATTGGCGAACCCGCACGCCGCCGCGTGGGTGAACCGTATTTCAGCACCAAGCCCGGCAGCGGCACCGGCCTCGGGTTGTTTCTGGTGCGCACCCTCACCGCCGAGCTTGGCGGCGATGTGTCGCTGGATCCGGTTGCCGACGGCGGGACCTGCGCAACATTGAAGCTCCCACTCCGAATCCGCACATGAACACCGAAATCGAGCGCATCCTGCTGGTGGACGACGATGCCGTATATCGCGCCCGACTCGCCCGCGCGCTGCACGGGCGAGGCCATGCGGCGGCCGAGGCGTGGGACATGGAATCCACCGCCGCCGCAGCGGATCGGCTCGACCCGCAGGCGGCCGTGCTCGACCTGAAGCTGCCGACCTGCAGCGGCATCGATCTGTTGCGGATGTTGAAACAATCACACCCGGCCGCACGCATCCTGATGCTCACCGGCTACGGCAGCATCGCCAACGCGATCGAAGCCGTGCGCATCGGGGCGTGGGACTACCTCACCAAACCGGCGGACGTCGGCCAGATTCTCGCCGCGCTGACGACGCCGCCGGACCAGCGCGCCGACAGCGGGTTCGATGCCACCCCGCCATCCCTCGGCCGCATCGAGTGGGAGCACATCCAGCGCGTGATGGCCGATCACGGGGGAAACATCAGCCAGGCCGCCGAAGCGCTGGGTATCCACCGCCGCACGTTGCAGCGGAAATTGCAGAAGTTCCCGCCAGCGAACTGACGACGCCTCACGGCAGCAAGGTGAACAGCATTTCGACGATGTCGGTGTAGCTGGGCAGCCCGCCTGCTTGTGGTTGAACTTGCGCACCTCTCATCATGAACAGCATGGCCAGCACCACCAAATGCCTGGCGATACTGTCACGCCTGCCTGGCAGTTGTCCACCTTGGAACTAATCCACACGCTGTCTTGACCGATCCGTCCCCGAATCGCATGGGTGGAGGCGCAACATGCCCGAATCCGCCGATATCCCGCCCCACCAGGCGTTTCTCGACCAGGTCGCCTCGCCGCGGTTTTGCGAGCGCTTGTTCGCGCACCTGCCGGACGTGGTGTTCTGCCTGAAGGACCGCGAGCGGCGGTATCAGGCGTCGAATCCGGGATTCGCGGCGCGGATCGGCCTGCGGCATCCTCGGCAAATGCTCGGCAGGCGCGCCGAGGACTTTTTCCCGCCGCACCTCGCCGACGTCTATCGCCAGCAGGATCTCGACGTGCTCGCCAGCGGGCGCGAGCTGAGCGACCAGCTCGAGCTGGTGACCAACCGCGACGGCACGCTCGGCTGGTACCTGGCGACCAAGGTGCCGCTGCACGACGCGGCGGGCCGGGTGATCGGCCTGGCCTCGATCTCGCGCGACCTCGGCACGCCGCGCGAGGAGGATCTGGAATTCGCCGGCCTGCGGCGGATCGTGAACCACATCCGCAACCACCCCGGCGACGACCTGAAACCCGCGGCGCTCGCCGCCAGCGCGGGCCTCTCGCCCGCGCAGCTCGAGCGGCGGATGCGCAAGGTCTTCCACCTCACGACGTCCCAATTCATCCGCCAGGCGCGCATCAGCCACGCGGTGCATCTGCTGGCGAATACCCGGCAGCCGGTCGCGGAAATCGCGCTGGAGTGCGGCTATGGCGACCAGACGGCGTTCACCCGCCAGTTCCGCACGGCGGTCGGACTGCCCCCGGCGGCGTTTCGCGAAACCACGCGGGGGCGGCGGTCCGATCCGCGCTTGTGACGGGCGCGCGGGAAGAATTCCTCAAACATGTCTTGATTCGCGGCATTCCTCCGCTACAAACGCCCTCCCCTTCATGCCGGAACAAGACCGCCAGCTCAGATTCGCGATTCCCAAGGGAAGCCTCGAGGGCCCGACCATCGACCTCCTCGCCAAGGCGGGATACGAGGTCTATGTCTCGTCGCGCGGGCTGCGCCCCGGCTCAAACGACCCGGAGCTGGATCTCTACCTGATCCGCGCTCAGGAAATCGGCCGCTACCTCGGCCAGGGGTTCATCGACTGCGGCATCACCGGACACGACTGGGCCTACGAGAACGGCGTCGATCTGGTCGATCTCGCCGAACTGCCCTACTCGCGCGCCACCGTCCGGCCCACCAAGTGGGTGCTCGTGGTTCCCGAGGACTCGCCGATCCGCAAGCCCGGGGATCTCGAAGGCAAACGTGTCGCCACCGAGGGCGTAGGCATCACCCGGCGCTACCTCGAGGAGAAGGGGATCACCGCCGAGGTCGAGTTCTCCTGGGGCGCCACCGAGGTGAAGGTGCCCGATCTCGTCGATGCCATCGTGGACGTCACTGAAACCGGCTCGTCGATCAAGGCGAACCGCCTGCGCATCGTCGATACCCTGCTCACCTCGTTCCCGCACTTCTACGCCAACCCCGAGGCCGCCGCGGATCCGTGGAAACGCGCGAAAATGGAGCGCATCGCCCTGCTCTTGAAAGCGGCCCTCAACGCGCGCGGCAAGGTCGGCCTCAAGATGAACCTCCCGGAGGAACGCCTCAACGAACTGCTCGAAAAACTCCCCTCGCTCCGCCGCCCCACCGTCTCCCACCTGTCCGAGGACGGATGGCTCGCCATCGAGACCGTGATCGACGAGATCGTCGTCCGCGACATCATTCCCGAATTGACCGCACTCGGCGCGGAAGGTATCATCGAATACCCGCTCAACAAGCTGGTCCCCTGAGCCGACCCGCAGCCATCCACGAATTTCCACGCAACAACACCCCAACTCCGAAAGAACAAGCCATGGGCTCCATCAAGAAACGCCGTAAAACGAAAATCAACAAGCACAAGCGCAAGAAGCGGATGAAACAGAACCGCCACAAGAAGCGCCTCCGCTACAAGTCCTGAGGACTCCGGCGGACGCCGTTCGCTTGTTCATCAACCGGAGATCCCGCGCCGGGTCTCCGGCTTTTCTGTTGGCGGCGTGCTCCTGGCTCCTGATGCCGCGCACGCCCTGCCATTGACAGATCCCCGCCCGCCGCGCGGTAACGGAGGTTTGAGACATAATCCCCTCGGACGATGTCAAACCCCGAAGAAATCCGCCGGAAAGCCGCGCCACGTGTGGTGGCGGCCGGGTTCCTCGTGTCGGGACTTTCCGCCGGGGCGATGGGGGCCCTCGAGTCCTGGCAGCGGCCGTTTGTGTTTCTGCCCGTGGGCGACACGGCATGGCTCCTGATCATGGCCGGATGCCTGGCCGCGGCGGCGGGGGTCTGGCCCGGAGGCGGATGGCGGGGGCGGATCGCGCGGGCATCGCTTTGCGCGATCCTCGGCATGGCGGTCACTTGGATGCCGCGGACGGCGAACCGCGGCCATGTCGTGGAATTGCTGCTGGGGCACGAGGAAATCCTGGAAATCATCGCGCCGGATGATCCGCGGCTCGAGGAGAACGCCCGGGCGGTTTCCGATGCATGGTCGGATATGGGAAGGCCGTTGGTGGACGATCTGTTGGATTATCTGGGGATCGGAAACCCGTGGGTTGCCGAATACCGGCCCATCCGGCACGCCCCCGACCCCTACGACCACCTGCTGGAAACCTGCCGCTGGCCGACCCGCTTCGCATTCATCCGCCGCATCCTGGAGGATCCGACAAACGCGCGGCTTGCGACTTATCACTGGCACCGCCTGTTCCCGTCGGTGGTCGGCCAGGACGTCACGCTCGCCCACCGCAGCGAACTGATCGATTGGCTGGCGCTCCATGCCGGGGCGGAGGACACGCCGTCCGCCTGCCGCGATGCGGCCGTGTTCTGGATGGCGCTGATCGTGCTGACGGATGTGGACGCATTCGAGGACTGGACCGATCCGGCCATCGAAATGATGCTCTCGAGCAATGATCCGCCGATGAGTGCCAGCGGCGATGTCTGGATGCGGGCTCTCGACCTGCTCATCGCCCTGATGCCTGCGGAGCGTCACGAAGCGCTCAGCGCACCCCTCGTGGCCGACCCGGTGCTGATGCGCCGCGCCCTGCGGCAGCGAATGCGTGGCATTCACCATCATTTCGAGGTGATCGCCCGGGAAATCCAGACCAGCCCCTGCGCCCCGGCGAGGTGGGCGGACATGAAGCGCGTCGCCGACCGTCTGGAGGACGAACAGGCCGCCAAGGAAATCCACACCTGGCTGGCTGGGACGATGGCGGAGTGGCTGGCGGGCGATACGTATGATGCGCTGCGGAATTTCAGGTGGAATCCGGGAATCATTCCGGAAATCGAGATCCCGTCATGCCATCGGGATCTGGCGTCACATGTGCCGCAAGCCATGCAAAAGACCCTATCCGACAGGGCTCACGCCGCACTGGACGAGGTGGAACGCCGTGAGGAAGCGTCGTCAGGCGGGAGCATCCACCGCCCGTTTTATCATGCCCTGGTGATCGCTCCATTTCTGGCAGAAGAAACGCGTGCCGAAATTCATCGCAGGGCCGGCTTGATAATCTCGAACCGGATTCCGATGCTGACCGAAGCGAAGGATCAACCTCGTGGCTCGATCCGGGAAATCGCACATGTTCTGGAGATCATCCTCGATGATCTCGATGCGGAAACCGTCGGGTCGGTCAGAGGCAGGGTTTTCAAGCACTTCATAATCCATCAGGACGGGCGGGCGAGGGAACGTGCAATTTGGAGGGTTGCCGTGGTTTTGGATGCGGCTGCCGAAGAGCCCTTGTTGTCACCTGTGGAGTGGATTGCGCTGTGGAACCTGGGGTTTCCGCTATTCAAGGATTTTCCGGAGGTCAGTCCCGCGGATGTTTCTGAATTCTTTGGAATGATGGAACCGCATGAGCTTCCAAACGGCGATTATCACATTCTCGAGCATGTCGGTGAACGGGCAAATTCAAGAAGGTTCATGTATGACCAGCTTCTGTTCCGGGCGATGTTGCATGACATGATAGTTGATGAGGGGCTTCCCGTGCGCAGTGAATCCAAATTGGGTGATCTCAAAAATATGAGACTCGATTCCCGTGGTCCATACTATCCACCATGGCCACCCCATGAACATGAGGCGCGAATCATGAAGCGCCTGCTGTCGTCCATCAAATTGGATGAGTTCCAGCGCTACCATCGGTTCATCGAGTTCCTCATGGATCACCCGTTGCGCCCCGGGACCCGGCGGGTGGTTGTGAAGCATCTGTTCAACCGGTTGGATGAAATTGATCCTGAGCGAAGCGCCACCGCTTTCCACTGGTTGCTGCAATTTTCGGACTGGCTGGAGGCGGACGAGCGGGCGGCATTCCGCGAACGCTTTCACCGTTTCTTCCGAACCCAACGCATCAGCATCCGTGAGTGGGAAGAGCGGTTCATTCATTACAATTCAATCGAGGCTTATGGAAAGCTGATGCATCGCGGCGAGCAGGTTCCATGGGATGACGACGCGCTTTCCGCCGAGTTTTCCTGGTCGTCCTCGATTCATCATGAGCTGGCGATCATGCCGTGGCGGGCATACTCCGAACCATCGGTGTTCCGGCATTTGCATGCGTCCGGCACGGTATTCTTTGATCATGGCTGGTTTGCGCCGGAATTTCATTTTGCGTCCCGGGATGCAATCGAATCCTTTCGGGCATATCGGGCTGATGTGCCCTGCCCGCGCGAGGTGGCCACGCCGTGGCAGCTTGCGAGAGCGCTTCACCTTCGCCGGCCCGACTTGCATTTTCCTGACCGGCCGATATTCCGCCCGTCCGGCAGCAGGGCGCACTTCAAGAGCCGTGTCGAAAGGACCAGGGCATGGTGAGAACGGGCCTTTGATGCCGCGCGCGAGCTTCGTCCTCCCGATCAAAGCCTCACTTTCCACAAAATAGCGGATCCACGGGGTGATCTCGTTGTCGCGCTGGGCGGATTCCAGGGCCTTGTGGTATGCGGACCGTTTCGCCTCGATCGCCTTGGAAAGACTCAGAACCACCGGCGTGCCAACCCCCTGTGACAGCGCCTTTTCGGCAAGCGCCCGCCCGATGCGACCGTTGCCGTCTTCATAGGGGTGGATGGTTACGGCTCATGAACAAGTTTATTTTGAGCCGTATTCGCCATGTTTGCGGCTCACGGCTTGCAGAACCCGACAATGGAGGCTTCGGTATCACAAGCTTCGTAAGGGAGAATCCGCCCCCGGAGTGCCGATGGAAAATCAACCAACCGTGCTTCTGAATATGCGTGCGGACGTGTGGTTTCCGCGCGCATCGTCGGCCTGCCGCCGTTGACGACCCCGTCCGCATTCCGGCCGCTCTTCCGCATGAACCTTCCCGTCCGCCCCGAGTTCAAGGTGATTGACGAGACGCCCGAATGGCTCGTCGTGGACAAGCCCGCGCCGCTGATCGTCCACCCCGCGAACCTCCAGCCCGAGCCGACCCTGCTCGGCGGCATCGAGGCGCTGCTCTCTTTCGAGATGGCCAACGGCGCGCGCCCCGCCATCGTGACCCGGCTGGATCGCGACACCAGCGGCGTGGTCCTCGTGGCGAAGACCACCCCCGCCGCGCGCGAGCTGGGCATGATCATGGAGCGCCGCGAGGCGGAAAAGGAGTATCTCGCCGTCGTCCACGGCCACCCGGCGGACGCGGCGTGGGAATCCCGCGAACCCATCCTGCGCGCCGCCGGGACCGGCCCGGTTGACATCTGGGTGCGCCAGATGGTCCACCCCGGCGGGCGGCCCTGCCACACCCGCTTCCGGGTCGAACGGCGCTTCGCCCGCGATGGCCGGGATTTCGCGCTGGTGCGTTGTTTCCCGACCACCGGCCGCATGCACCAGATCCGCGTCCACCTCGCCGCGGCGGGCCACCCCATTGCCGGCGACAAGATTTACTCCGGCGATGGCTCCGAATACCTCGATTGGATGAAACACGGATGGTCGCCTGACCTCCGGGCGCGCCTGCTGCTGCCCCGCCACGCGCTCCACGCCACCGCTCTCACGATTCCGTGGCTCGGCGACCGCGTCACCTGGCGGTCCCCGCTCCCGGAAGACCTGCGGCGCTTCATCGACGGGCGTCCGCCCGCGCCCGCCGACGGCGTCATCCTCTGGAACCGCAGCGGCCCCGCGGACCGGGAGTGATCCTCCGGCGGCTTCACCGTCACAACCACTTCCTCAGCGTCGCCGCGAAGTGGTTGTAGAAAAGGCCGAGCAGGATCAACACCACCCCGAGCGCGATGAACGACACGACGCGCGTGAACGCCGTGTAATCCCACACGTCGAAGGCGAACAATTTCACCAAGGCGAGGCCCAGCAACAGCAGGCCGGTCACCCGCAGGCCGCGCAAACGCCGCCACAGCCCCGCGCATACGGTCAGCAGGCCGAGCAGGCTCCACAGCGCCACCGCGCCGTCCCACCCGCCGCGCCAAACCAGCATCTGCGTCGCCCAAAGCGCCGAGAGCGCGAAGGCCACGCAGGCCGTCGCCGGCATCAGCCGTTCGCGGAGCACATCCTTCGCAATCACCGCCTCCCCGGCGCGCCGGCTCATGGCGACCCACAACAGCCCCGCGACCACCACCAGTCCGCGCCAGCCATCCACATCGGCGGCGCGCGCCCACGGTTCCGCGGCCAACCGCACGCAAAGCCCCGCCGCCGCGAGTATCAGAAAAACCAACGACTCCGTCGGCATCCGCGCGCGGAGCGCCAGCGCGACCGCCAACAGGCCCAACGAGGTGGCCGCCCAGCCATCGACCGCGTGCGCGTCCAGCGCGCGGTGCGTCGCCACCAGCCACGCCAGAAACGCCGCCGCGCGGAACAAGACCGCCCCGGCCAAC
>SLAV01000365.1 GCA_007126655.1 Haloferula sp.
AACCTGCGGCAATACTCCAGCACCGCCGTGATGTAGGAGGTCGCGAACGCGGTGACCTGATCCGACGTCCAGTCCCCGACCTCTTCGCGAAGCCATCCGGGTGCCGATTCGTGCCAGATCAGCGCGTGCCCGCGGATCCTCTCCACCCCGTTCGCCCTGGCGATGGCCACCAGCGAGTCAATCGGCGCGGTGTGCAGATCCTCCGCGCGGACGGCGAAGGGATCCCGCGGCCGGTTCCTCAGCAACAACGCCATTTTGAAACAATTCTCCGCCACGTAGATATTGAACTCCTCCGCCGCGATCCGCCGGTAATCCGCAGGCACGGATCCGGGGTCGGCGATGAATTCGCGATGCAGCGCGGCTCCGACCCACAGGCCCTTCGGATCCGCCAGCCCGCGCAGGGTCGCGTCCGCGGACGCAAGGCAAACAGGTGCGAGGAAAAGCAGCAGAACGCGCAATGCGGATACCGTCATCACCGGACACTACCCGCGCCCGGCCCGCGAAATTTCACGTCCGTTGCGATTCGCGCGGCAGCGTCAGAATTTCAACTCCACCCGCTTCCCGTCATCCGCCGCCGACGCGTAGATCGCCTCGATCACGACCATGTCGCGCCGCCCCATTTCCCCGGGCACCAGGTTCGGCTCCCCATCGCGGACGTGGCGGGCGAAGGCATCCATCTGCAACGCCTGCTGGCTCTCCGGCGCGTCGAACTCCAGCGGCCCGAGGTGGCTGCGCGCCGACTGGCCCCGGTAGCCGAACGCGGAATCGATCTGATACCAGCCCTCCTCCGCCTCGGCGCGGAACTCGTTGCGGCGCTGGTTGTAGCTGGTGTGGCCCGTCGCCTCCACGCCGCCGGGAAACTCCATTTCCCAGCGGATCGTTTCCTCCACCTCCGTGAAAAAGTCCGGCCGCTCCTTCGGTTCTTCGCGGGCGCTCACCGCCACCGGCATCACGTCGCCCGCGGCCATGAAGTGGTTCTGGACCACATAAACGCCCAGGTCCATCAGCGGACCGCCGCCGGAGAGTTCGCGCTCGATCCGCCACTGCTGGCCGTTCAGAACGAACGAGAATCCGCCGTCCATTTTCGTGAAGCGCCCGAACCGGCTGGTCTCCGCGAGGCGCTTCAACTCGATGTGGCACGGCTCGTAATGCAGCCGGTATCCCATGCCCAGCCGCACTCCGGCCTCCCGGCACGCCGCGAGCATCGCATCGCACTCCTCCACCGTCACGGCCATGGGTTTTTCGCAAATGACGTGCTTGCCCGCCTTCGCCGCCGCGATCGTGTGCCCGGCGTGCAGGCCGTTTGGCGTGACGACATAGACGATGTCGATGTCCGGGTTGTCCGCCATTTCCGCCATCGTGTCGTATCCGTAGATGTGCGTCTCGGGAAACCCGTATTCCTCCGCCCACCGCCTGCCCTTGTCCGGCGAGCCGGTGATCACTCCGGCGAGGCGGCAGTCTTTGGTGAGCTTCAGCGCCGGGCCGAGCTGGCCGGTGCTGTAGTTGCCGAGGCCGGCCAGGGCGACGCCGAGCTTCCGCCCGCCGTCCGCCGCCGCCATCGCGCGATGCGGCATCATGGCGAGCGCGCCCGCCATGCCGAGGTTTCCAAGAAATGCGCGGCGGTTGAGAATGGATCGGTTCATGATGGTCGATGGGTTTGCTTGAAAAACAGTGCGCTTCGGAGTCACCCGGGTTTCACACCATGTGCATATTCTCTATGCCGCCACCGCCCCGCCTTCAACTCGAATCCGGACGAAATACCCGCCATGCATGGCCATGCGCGCCCGCCTTTCACGGCGTCGGGCAGCCTCCTTTTTCTCCAAGCCCCTCGCGGATCAGGGGCAGGATCGCGTCGGGCGTATCCGCAACCGCGAAATCGCAGCCGTCGCAGAGATCCGTGAAATCCCGGATCAGCGGATCCCAGAACCGCCGGCCGCTCGCCTCGTCCAGCCGGTTGTAAACGACCACCGGCTTGTCCTTCATCAGCTCGTGTCCTTGTTGCTTGAAGATCATCAGCGCCAGGAACTCCTGCAGCGTCCCGGCCCCGCCGGGGAAAATCACGAACGCGTCGGAGCGCTCGATCATCACCTCCATCCGCGTGTAAATGTCCGGCCTCAGCCAGAAACTCGACAACCCCTCCGGCAGCCCCTCCAGCTCGATGATGTGCGGCACGTTCGAGCCGCCGGACCAGCCGCCCTCACGCGCCGTACCCTCGACCACCGCGCCCATGATCCCCGTTTTTCCGGCCCCCGAGACGCATCCGAAACGGTTGCGCGCCAGCTCCGCGCCGAACGCCACGCCGTCGGCCAAATACGCCGGATCCTCCAGCGTCGCCGAGCAGAACACACACACGTTAGCCAGCAGGCCCGGCGGCGGCGCGTTCTCGAATCCGGCCACCCCCGTCAGCTTGTGGTTCCGCTCCCTCCCCGCGTCCGGCGTCCCCCGCTTGCGCAGCTTCGACAGCTCGCCCGGCAGCGCGCCGGGATCCTCCACCGCCACCAGGAAATCCCCGTATTTCTGGCTGATGGTGCCCAGGTTGTGCAGCCATTGCAGCACCGCGAACAACCGGTCCCAGCTTCCGTCGCTGTTCAGAATGGCCGTCGGCTTGCCGGTCAGGTTGCCGTCCATCGTCTGGTAGCCGACGAAAATGGACACCGCCTTGAACATGTCCTCCAAGGTCGCCGCGGGCGTGAAGACGAACGCGTCGGACTCGATGATCTTGTTCTCGATGTTCGCCAGCGTGATCCGCTGGTCGCCGTTCGCATTGTAAATGTCCCAGCCGGCGACATACAGCAGCTTGAACATTTCCGCGCGCAGCACGCGGTTCGGATCGTGGGGACCGAGGATGGTCCCGGAAAGACGGGCTTTTGGCCTGATCCTTATACACAAGTTCATCCCATTCAAAACGGCGGTGTAGCGGGGAAAAAATTTCTGCAAATAATTCTGTACATGTTAGATACAGGTGTTTCAATCACTCCGCCGCCGTGATTCACCCCATTGTCTGACGAAATTACAGCCGAATTTGCCAACGCCAACCTCGGAGATCCGAGGCGGGCCAGTCGTTTGCCCAAGCTGGCTGCCTCGCTCTCACAAGCCCCGGCGGAGAGCATCACCGCCGCCAGCGGAGGATGGAGCGAGGTCATCGCGGCCTGCCGCTTTCTCAACAGCGGAAAGTTCGACGCGGGGGAATTGATCCG
>SLAV01000258.1 GCA_007126655.1 Haloferula sp.
GTTGTGGATTCGGAATTGGAACCGGACATGTCGGTGGTGGATTCGGCTCAGCGTTTCCAACGGCGGAAATCGACGACCTGATAGGTGAGCGCCAGCACGAACACGGCGACGCTCAGGTGCCAGACGAACGGACGGCTGTCGAAAAGGCCGCTTGCGAAATAGTGCAGGTGCTGTTGCGAGGAAATGTAATGGAAAAGCGGCGCGCCCGCAAACGACTCGCCCCAGATCAAGGTGACGAAGCCCATGAAATAGAGGATCACCAGGATGCCGATGGTGAGGATGCCGGCGATGATCTGGCTCGAGGTGAGCGCGGAGGCGAGGCAGCCGATCGCCGTGTAGGCCGCGCCCATCAGCATCAGGATCGTGAAGGCGCCGAGCATCGCCCCGGGCGTCCAGGCCGGAGGCAGGTCGGTCGCCCACTCGAAAAGCTTGAACTGGAGGAAAGCCGGCGCCCACAGCAGCGCGTAGAACACCATCGCCGCACCGTATTTGGACATCACCACCTGCCACGTCCGCACCGGCGCGGTGAGCAGGGTCTCCAGCGTGCCCGAACGCTCCTCCTCGGCGAACAGCCGCATCGTGATCAGCGGGAAGATGAACAGGAAGTAGAACCAGAAGACCGGCGTGTGGAACGTCACGTAAACCAGGCTGTCCCGCACCGGTGAGTCACGGAACCCCTTCATTGCCGTGGACAGCGAGATCCCCTGCATTACGACGACGAACGCCAGCACCACCCAGCCGAAGGGGGTCAGGAAAAAACCCTTCAGCTCCTTCATCAGCAATATCCGGAAAACCCTCATGTGTCGCGTCGGGGCCGTTGGTAATCCGGCGGCGGCGGTTTGGCCACGGAAAACCGGACGAACGCCCGCGCGGCGTGGAAATCCAGATCATTCCAGAGTCATTTCGACTTCGCCGGCGGCTCCCATTCGCGGCGGTCGCGCGAGCGCACGGAAAAAACGACCGGAATGCCCGGCGCCGGATGGGCGGCCCGGAACTGGTTGGATAGGTAGGTCTCGTAGGCACCCGTCATCAGCCGCTTGTCGTTGACGAACAGGATGATGGTGGGCACTGGAATCGCCAGGTGCGCCGGATCGGTGGCGCTGGTCGCGTAGTAGAGCTTGAGGCGGCGCTTGAGCGAGGTGTTGAGGGGCGGCGGGTTTTTCCGCATCGCCTCCTGCAGGATGCGGTTGAGCCGGCCGGTGGCGGGCGCGCCGGCGGCGGCGTCGCGGATCTTGAGCGCCTGGCGCAGCACGTGGCCCACGGCCCGGCCCGTCCTGGCTGAGCAGATCACGAACGGCGCGTGGGACAGGAAGAACAACTCACGCCTCACCTGCTCGGTGGCCCTCGCGATGCGCGCCTTGTGGTCGCCGCCGGGTTCGAAGATGTCGAACTTGTTCAGCACGATGAGGCACGGCTTTTTCTCGTTGAGGATCATGCGGGCGATCTTGCGGTCCTGCGCGGTGATGCCGGAGGCCAGGTCGATCACCAGCACACAGAGGTCGCTGCGGCGGACCGCCTTTTCGGTGCGCATCGCGGAGAACACCTCCACCGAATTGTCGCGCCTGCCGCGCGGGCGCAGGCCGGCCGTGTCGATCAGCGTGAACGCCTCGCCGTCGTATTGATACGGCAGGTCCACCGCGTCGCGCGTCGTCCCGGCGATTTCCGAGACGATCGTCCGCTCGTCGCGCAGGATCGCGTTGACCAGCGAGGACTTTCCCGCGTTCGGCTTGCCGACCACCGCCAGGCGGATGCCCGCCTGCCGCGATTCCTCCCCGGCGGCGGCCAGGTCGCCCGCCAGCGGCGCGATCACCTCGTCGATGGCTGCGGTGAGGCGGTGGAAATTCCGCCCGTGCTCGGCAGACACGAAAACGGCCTCGGAAAAACCCAGCGTGGCGAACTCGTCGAGCGCCGCCTCGTGGCGCGGGTCGTCGCACTTGTTGATCACCAGGCGCACCGGGGCGCGGGCCTTGTGCAGTTTCTGCGCCAGCGCTTGGTCGATCGCGGTGAGGCCGTCGTGTGCGTCCACGACGAACAGGATCAGGTCCGCCGTGTCCATCGCGATGTCGGCCTCGAGGGCGACCTGGCCGCCGAATCCGTCGTCAATCGTCGCACCGATGCCGCCGGTATCGACCAGCGTGCACGGGTGCTCTGTGGCCACGCACGGGGCGGAAATGCGGTCGCGGGTGACGCCCGGTTGGTCGTGCACGATCGCGATCCGCCGCTTCGCAAGCCGGTTGAAAAGCGCGGATTTCCCGACGTTCGGGCGGCCGACGATGGCGACGGTGGGCATGGCTTGGAATCGACGGGAAAAAACGGGACGGCGCGGAGGCCGGTGGACGACCGGCACGAAAAACCCCGCCGGGCCGGCCGGGCGGGGTCTTCATTTCATGGCGAATCGGGAATGGCGGAGCGGACGGGGCTCGAACCCGCGACCTCCAACGTGACAGGCTGGCGCTCTAACCAACTGAGCTACCGCTCCATGTCCCGCTCGGGGCGCGCAGGCTACGTGGCCCCCCGCTTGGGCGCAATCCCTTTTTTCACATTCGGAATGAATTTTTCCAGCGCGCGCAGGCGGATCAGGAAAGCGCCTCCACCGCCGCCTCCAGCGATGCGAGATCCTCAATGGAGTGGACGGTGAGCGACGGATCGATCTTGGAGACCAGGCCCGCCAGCACCCTGCCGGGGCCGAGTTCGAGAAATTGCGTGTGGCCCATGGCCGCGAGTTTCCGCACCGATTCGACCCAGCGCACCGATCCGGTGACCTGTTTTTCCAGGTTTTCACGGATCGCGTCCACCCCGGCGGCGACGTCGGCCGTGAAGTTGCAGACCACCGGAACGCGAGGCTCGCGCATCTCCACGGCGGCCAGTTCCTCCGCGAGCCGGTCCTGTGCGGATTGCATCAAGCGCGAGTGGTAGGCGCCGGCGACGTTCAGCTTGATCGCGCGGCGGATTCCCGCCTCTTTCGCACCTGCCACCGCGGCGTCGATGCCCGCGCTGGCGCCTGATATCACGATCTGTCCCGGCGCGTTCAGGTTCGCCACGTCCACACCGTGCGTATCCGCGAGCGCGCGGACGGCTTCCTCTGTTCCACCGATCAACGCGGCCATCGCGCCGTCGGTGGCCTCGCAGGCCTGCTCCATCAGTTCGCCGCGGCGGGCGACGAGCTTCAGCCCGTCGGCGAACGAGAACGTTCCGGCCGCCGCGTGGGCGGTGAATTCACCCAGCGACAGCCCGGCCGCCGCCGGTGGCGAGAAGTCCGGCAGCCGCTCGCGCACCAGCGCCAGCGCCATCATGCCGTGGAGGTAGAGCGCGGGCTGGCAGATCGAGGTTTTCGTCAGCTCCTCGTCGCCGCCCTCGAACATCACCTTTGAGAGTGCGAACCCGAGGATTTCGTCCGCGTCGCGGGCGAGCTTGCGCGCGGTGGGGGAGGTTTCCGCCCAGTCCCTGCCCATGCCGGGCTTCTGGGCGCCTTGTCCGGAAAAAAGAAGAACAAACTGGCTCATGCGGCGGGCAGCGTAACGACGCGCCCGCGGCCGATGCAAGCGTGCATGCCCCGTGCCGCAAGCACTGGAAAGAATCCGCTCCCGCCGTAGTATCCATACCTACAAGCCATCACACGACCCCATGGACACCCAGCCCGCCACCCGCCGCAAGTTTCTCGCCACCACCGGCCTCGCCACCGCCGCATTCGCCGCTCCGCAAATTCTCCGCGCGGAGGAAAAGACGGGCCGGAAAATGCGCGTCGGCATCGTCGGGTGCGGCGGCAGGCTGGATCCCGTGGCCGACATGGCGCTCCAGGACGGCCGCTTCGAGATCGTGGCGCTGGCCGATTACTTCCAGGATGCCGTCGATGAAAAAGGAGAAAAATACGACGTCCCGGAAAACCGGCGCTTCACCGGCCTGGAAAGCCATCTCAAAATGATCGGGGCCGGCGGCATCGACGTCATCGCCATCCTCACGCCGCCCTATTTCCATCCCGAGCAGTGCGAGGCCGCGGTGGAGGCCGGCCTCCACGTCTGGCTGGCGAAGCCGATCTGCGTGGACGCGCAGGGCACCGCGCGCATCGAGGCGGCAGCCGCCAGGGCCGCCGCCAAAGAGCGCGTCTTTTTCGTCGATTTCCAGACCCGCGCGCTCGCCCACTTCAACGAGGCCGCGCGCCGCATCGCCAATGGCGATCTCGGCAAGCTCGGATACGGGGAGGTCGAGGGCACCTGCCCGGCCTTCCGCGAACGCGTGCCCCACGAAGGCCCCGAAAGCATGCTCCGCAACTGGCTCCAGTGGCGCTCGCTTTGCGGCGAGGCCATCGTCGAATTCAGCATCCACTCGATCGACATGGCCAGCCTCATGATCGGGCGCAACCCGGTCTCCGCCACCGGCTACTCGGGTCGCAATTTCCTCGATGCAATGCCCATCGCCAGCGATGTGCGGGATCATTACATCGCCACCTGTGACTATGGCGATGGGTTCAAGGTCGAGGTCCGCTGCAAGCGCTTCCAGCACTTCGCCGCGCCGAACCACACCGGAATTTACGTGAAGGCATACGGCACCGAGGGCAACCTCATGGCCGACTACGGCGGCGAGGTCGTCATCCGCGGCGAAAAACCGTTCAATGGCGACCGGTTCATGGACGAGCGGATCCGCGGCATCTATCACCGCGGCGTCACCGAAAACTGGAAAATCTTCCACAAGCTCGTCACCACCGGCGACTTCTCACAGACCACCGTCGCACAGAGCGTGCAAAGCCAGTATCTCGCCCTGCTGCTGCGCGACGCCTGCGAAAAAAACGGCCCGTCCGTCACCTGGGAGCAGGCCGTCAACAACCCCGCCCGGCTCGAATTCGACACCACCGGTCTCAAGGCGTGATCCCCCGCGCCACGCCGCGCCCGCAGCCGTTTCCGCCCTTGCGCCGGGTGCCTCCGCCGGTCAATCTGGCGATCCGCCATGCAACAGCTCGAGTTTGAGAAACCCATCGCCGAACTGGCCCGCGAGCTGGAGAAACTCCGCTCCAGGGCCTCCTCGCAGGACATCGACATGTCCGGCGAAATCGCCACCATGGAGCGCAAGCTGGAGGAAACCCGCGCCTCCATCTACCGCAACCTCAGCCCCTGGCAGCGCGTCCAGATCGCCCGCCACACCAATCGCCCGTTCATGCTCGACTACGTCTCGCTGGCCTTCGCCGGCTTCAGCGAGCTGCACGGCGACCGCCACTACGGCGACGACGCCTCGATGCCCGGCGGCCTCGCCCGCATCGGCGGCCGCCGCTGCGTCGTCATCGGCCACCAGAAAGGCCGGGACACCAAGGAAAACCTCCGCCGCAACTTCGGCAGCGCCCACCCCGAGGGATACCGCAAGGCGCTCCGCCTGATGAAGCTCGCGGAAAAATTCGGCCTCCCCGTGATCACCCTCATCGACACCCCCGGCGCGTTCCCCGGCATCGGCGCCGAGGAGCGCAACATCGCCGAGGCCATCGCCTACAACCTCCGCGAAATGATGCACCTCAAGACCCCCGTCATCGCCGTCGTCCTCGGCGAGGGCGGCTCCGGCGGAGCCCTCGGCATCGGCGTCGCCGACCGCGTGCTCATGATGGAGAACGCCTACTACTCGGTCATCAGCCCAGAGGGCTGCGCCGCCATCCTCTGGAAACACCGCAAGCATGCGCCCGAGGCCGCCGAGGCCATGAAACTCGTCGGCCCCGACCTGATGGAACTCAATCTCATCGACGACCTCGTCGGCGAACCCGCCGGCGGTGCCCACCACGACCACCAGGCCGCCGCCGACAACCTCCGCGAGGCCCTCCTCCGCCACCTCGCCGAACTCGACAAGCTCGGCACCAAGCGCCTCCTCGAACAACGCTACCGGAAATTCCGCGCCTTCGGCGAGTGGTGCTGAAGCCAAGTGGACGAGGGTCCGGTGCAAAAACCCCGCCATTATTCGCTTGATCGAAAGGGGGGTTGTATTACAAAAATCCCGCCAGATTAGCAGCCATGATGAAATCCAAATTCCACCCTTGGGATATTCTCCCACTCGCCGCGATCTGCCTGTGGCCGACAATTGCTATGGGGCAGGTTGACGTGATCAGCCGGTCGAATTACGGAGGCAGTCTTTGGGACGACTTAATGAATCCATGGCTGTATCCCGTCGACAGTCAACAAATTCGAATGGAGATTGGATTCCATCTCAGATCCTGATGCATATTCAAAGTTCTTAATGACTGGAGCATAGGCAGGGTCTCCTGATTTTCATGTGGTAACGGACGTTCTGTTTTCTATCGAGGATGCATTTTGGGCAGAACAGCAAACATGGAGCGATTTCTTCCTGGTGAATACCTCCGCCAAAGATTGGGGTGTTTTAATGAATGTACCCGTGTTTGATACTGGTGGAAATCCACGCAATGTCAGCGATGTCGGGACATTCACGATGGAAGGCACGATCTTGACGTGGACTCCGATTCCTGAGCCGAGCACGATCTTGGCCGGGCTGTTGTTGATGGCGGGGTTGTTCCGCAGGCAAAGGTAAAGCGCGGTTAAAAACAAGCGCATCCACCATTGCCCGTTCGTCACTCTGAATTTCGTGGGTCAGGGCAATAAAGGGGACTTCGGGACACTTGCCACCGCTTAAAATGGATGAATGTGTTGCCATCGCCCGATAAGATGATGGCCGCTTTTCTCGAAGATCATGCGCAGGGCCGGTTCCTTGTTGTGGCGCGATGGCTGCCAGCTGTTATTTGTCGGGATTGGCGACGCGCCTCCCGATGCAGAGCACGTCGCGACAACCCATGAGCGGGCTTACTCTCCCGCTTTTTCGAGTTCCAGCGCGATGACGTGCACGCCCCAGGCGGGGATGGTCAGCGACATGCTGCCCTCCTCGTGATCGACGCCGGGAGCGGCTGTGCCTTGCAGCACCTCCTGACCGGTCCACCGCAGGTCGGGCGCGAGCTTCGAGAAGTCGATGGTCAAGGTGCCCGATCCCTCGTTGGGTGACTGGTTCATGGCCAGCAGGTAGAGCGTGCCGTGATCGGGGGACAGGGCGGTGATGAACTCCATGTCGCCGTTGTCGCATGCCAGCATCCCCTGGCGGAAGACCAGATCCGCCTCGTGGCCGAATACCTCGCCCGGCGCGAAGCCGAAGGTGCGGTGCGGGCCGACCTTGGGGGTCATGAATCCCGCGGGGAATTCAATCCGGCCATTGGAGCGCAGGTGTGCCTCGGCCAGCAGATAGTCGGTGATCCACCCGATCTGCCAGAAGGCATGCCATGGGAAGCGGTCGGTGTCGCGTTCGACATGGGGCAGGGAGTCCCAGTAGTAGATGCTGACTCCGATCTCGTCGCCGACAAAGGCCTGTCTGCCGCGCGCGGACGCCCGTGCCATGGTGAGGAAGATTTGCTCACCCGTTTCCTCATACATGCGCACGAAAAGACCGGCATGGCTGGTGAGCAGGATCGGCCCGCGCCCGGCGGCGGTGCCGCGGATGTGCTCGACTCCCAGGCCGACCTGGCTGATCTCCCAGTCCCGGAATTCCTGCCCGTTCACCTTTTTGATGCTGTCGTTGGCGATCGGATGGGTGAAGATCGAGGTGGTGTAAATCCGCGCGGATTCGATACCCGCCTCGCGGTAGCGCTCATCCCCCGTGATTTCATGCAGCTCCATGTATGCCTGCGCGGTTTGGGCGGTGGCGAAGTCCCAGACGTTGCGGGTGTCGCCGCACACGCCGAGGAATCGCCCTTGATCGACGCCGTTTGCCAACTGCCAGTCGGCACCCTTTATCGCGGCTTCGAGGTATTCGGCATCACCGAAAATGCGGTGGGCGATCAGCAGTCCATACCAGGTCGGGCGGTAATCGATGAGATCGGGAAAAGTCAGCTCGTGGCTGAAGACGTCGTATGCCACGTCCCAACTGCCGTCCTCATGCTGCCAGTTCAGGAGTGCTTTCGCGCCCAGGCGGAGGCGTTCGCGCAATTTGGCATCGTCCGGATCGAAGAGCAGCATGTTGCCCATGTCGATCATGGTGTAATAGGTGGTGAAGAGCGGCTCGATCCAGTTGCCGACCTCCGAGTAGAATCCCTCCGCATCGGCGTATTCCCCCAGTGCGGCGCCATGGAAGAACCCCGGTCCGGTCTGCTGCTGTGCCAGTTTGAAGTTGCGCATGTATGGCAGCCGCTGCTCCATCACGCTGTCGGCGGCCGAGCGGGCGATCATCGTCATGGTGCCGGGGTCCGCGTGCTTGGCGCGGCCGACCTGTCCGACTTTGGCACTGATGGCGCCCACCTCGTAGCCGAAGACCTCCCAGGTATTCCAATGCGTCCGTTCGTCATCGCCGAGAAAGTACAGCATCCGGTCCACGCGCTCAGACAGCGAATAGCGGTTTTCCTGGATATCGAGAATCGAGGGCAACTGGTAGATATTGCTGGCGGCATGGTTGAAAACCGAAAACCAGTCGGCGGCCTGGATCGAGTAGCGGAACTGAAACCGGATGGTGTCGCCACTGCCGAGCTCCGATCCCTTCTCGCCGAGAATGGGGGAGTAGAGCACCGGCGTGAGTTGCTTGTGGCGGTTCACAAGCGACATGCCGACGCGCATGTCCGAGCGGCTATTGGCATCATGCTTCCAGGGGTCGGCCGAGGTTC
The DNA here is from genome assembly GCA_007126655.1 of Haloferula sp. Lineage (GTDB taxonomy): Bacteria > Verrucomicrobiota > Verrucomicrobiia > Verrucomicrobiales > Akkermansiaceae > Luteolibacter. The sequence continues at coordinate 8,624 of SLAV01000258.1, forward strand.
CCGGCTCGGGAATGACGGCGATGGTGAGCCCGTTTTTCAACGTGATCATCGGCGACAAGGTGCCGCTGTTGCGCTCGTTCGCGAGATAGGGCAGGGCGGGTATGCCCTGGCTATACCTCGTTGCGTGCTGGATGTTGGTCTCCATTTCCCGGCCATACCAGTTGCCGGGGATCATGCCCCATTCCAGCCCGTCCCGGTCGAGGGCGGCGAGGGTCGGGCTGGCAATGGAATAGAATCCATCGGATTTCGCCGTGAGCCGCATGGTCACCCGGATGTCGGTGGGATGGGCCGCGTCGATTTCCCACACGCTTTCGATGTCAGCCACCGGCAGGGAGTGCTGGAAGCGGATGGCGGTATCGGATAGCTGCTCGGCGTGGGAAAAGAAGAAGGTGGAGTTCGTGCCTGCTCCATCCCGCATCACCTCGCCGCCCGGCGGCTTGCCCCGGCTGAAAAGAACGTTGGTGTAGCCTTGTGGTTTTTCGAGTGGGGTGCCCGCGACATCGATTTGATGCAGCAACCATCCGTCGTCGCTCCTGGCCCACTCAAGCGAAAGAACCGGCGAAGCAAGGCGTATGGTGGAGTCGGACCCTGTCGCCCCGCTTGGTGGGCTTTCCGCCGGGCTGTCCATGTCAATGCAAAAAAACAGACAGGCCGCTGCGATCACCGGGTATCGGAGACTTGTTTGGTTGTTCATCGTGATCGTGTGAAGCAAGATTAATTCCGGGGTGGGGTAAACCGCCAGTTAGTCCATGGGATAGCTTGAATCAAGTTTCCTTACGGATGGCGGCCTTATTTCGGCAGCAGGGCGGTGAGTTCTTCGTGCGGGCGGGCGATGATGTGGGCGGCGATCACCTTGCCGAGCGGTTCGGCCGCGCTTTTCCCGGCGTCGATGGCGGCGGTGACCGCGGCGACATCGCCGGTGACGATGACGGTGACGTAGGCGGCTCCGATTTTCTCTTTGCCGACGAGTTTGACGTTGGCGGCCTTGAGCATGGCGTCGGTGGCTTCCAGGATGGCGGTGAGGCCCTGGGTTTCGAGGATGCCGATGGCTTGGGGTTTCATGTGTTTGTTTGATTCGGGGTTGGCGGGGAAGTCGGTGGGCAGCAATTGGTCGCGCCCGCCGTAGAGCGGGTTGGTGGCGTTGGGGAAATGGATCATCGGGTCGAAACCATCGGCCGGTCGCGGAATGTCGCGGGTGGTGATGGCGGCGACGCCGAGTTCCGGGGCGAGGGATTCGGCGGCGTGGAGTGCGGCGCGCACTTGGGAGACGCCTCCGGCGATGCGGATGAGGATGTTTTCGTTGCCGGTGGCCTCGAAGCCGAGAATGCGGATGTCCGCCGCGTTGGCGGCCTCCTGCGCGAGCATCGCGGTGATGCTCAGGAACGGGGCTTCGATGAATCCGAGCGAGGTCATGCGGGGGTCAGCGGGATTGGATTTCCTGGAGCACGGCGTGGACGATGGCGTCCACATTCACGCCGGCGGACGAGGGCGTGCGGCATTCCGAGGCGGCTTCGGCGAAGCCGCATTCGGCGAGCAGGCAGGCGAGTTTGGTGCGGAAGCCGGCGATGGTTTCCGATTCGCCGCTGGAAATCGGGAACCGCGCGTGCCCGGCCTTGAATCCGCGCAATTCGTAGCCGGAGCGGAACCCCTCGGGGAAATTCGGCGCGTTGACCATCAGCGCGAAGACCTCGAGGAGCTTGAACTGGGTCGCGCGCGCGCCATCCCAATCGCCGGCGACGCATTGTTGGTGGAGTTTCATCACCACCTCGGGCACCACGCCGCAACTCGAGAGCGTGCCGCCGTCCGCGCCCATGAACATGGCCGTGCAGAGCAGTTCCTCCCAGCCGATGAGCACCGAGAAATCCGGGCGTTGGGATTTGATCTCGTGCAGGGTGTGCTGGAAGCGGCACATGTCCCTGCTGGTGTCCTTGGTGCCGACGATGCGCGGGCAGTCGAGCGCGAGGCGCTTGAGCACCGGAATCGAGATCTCGTTGGAAAAGGCGGGGATGTTGTAAACGATGATGTCGATCGGGGATTTCGCGGCCAGCTCGCGGAAATAGGCTTCGATGCTTTCCTGCGAGAGTTTGTAATAGTAGGGGCCGGTGATGGAGACCGCGCGGCAGCCGAGGTCGGCGCAGGTGCGGCACATTTCGAGCACCAGATCGACATTCGGCTCGGCCGCGCCGGCGAGCACCGGTTTGCCGCCGGCCTCCCCGCACACGATGGCGAGCACGCGCTTGCGCTCCTCGTAGCTGAGGCGGATGAACTCGCCCATCGAGCCGTTCGGGTAGAACCCGCCGACGTTTTTTTCGCCGAGCCAGCGGATGATGCGGCGCAGTTCGTCCTCGTCGATGCGCCCCTTGGCATCGTATGGGACGATGTTGGGAACGAAGATTCCCCGTATGGGTGCGGGTTGACGGCTCATTGGCGTTTGTTGCGGGATTTTGTCGGCGGGTTAGATGCGGTAAACAGCCCGGGCGTTTTGTTGATAGAGACGGGCGAGTTCGTCGTCCGAGCAGCCGGCGAGGATTTCATCGAGCAGGCGCGTCCATGTCGCCAGGTCGCGGGTGAGGTTGCACACCGGCCAGTCGCTGCCCCACAGGACGCGGTCCCAGCCGAAGCAGTCGATCGCGTGTTCGACGACGGGCCTGAGCGTGTCCGCGGTGATTTCCCCGGCGGCGTATGCGATGATGCCGGAGATCTTGCAATGCAGGTTCGGGCGTTGCGAGATTTCGCGGATTTGCTCGCGCCAAAAGGCGAGGTCGCCGGTCGCGATGTCCGGGATGCCGCAGTGGTCGAGGACAAACCGGGTGTCCGGGCAGGCGTCGATCAGCGCCGCGCCGTGTTCCAACTGCCGGGGCAGCATGCAGAGGTCGAAGCCGAGCCCGGCCGCGCCGATGCGGCCGATGTTTTCCCGGAAGATCGCGCTGTCGCAAAGATCATCCGGCTGGGTGTGGAGCACGCGGCGGAATCCCGACAGGCGGGGATGCGACAAGGTTTCCAACTGGCTCGCGAAGTCCGCGTTTTCCGGGCGGCATGCGGCGATGACGCCGCACAGGCGGTTGCCGGGATCCCCGGCGAGCTTGCAGAACCACGCGGCTTCGGAAACCAGATCCTTTTCGTCCACGTCGGCCTCCATGAAGATGCTTTGGGCAATGCCGAGGCCTTCGGACGCCTGTTGATAATCGTCCAGTGAAAACCCGCGGCCGGTCAGCGCGGGGATGCCGGCGGTCCATTCGTATCCGAAGCGCTCGGGATGGATGA
>SLAV01000032.1 GCA_007126655.1 Haloferula sp.
CAGATCCCATTCCTCGCCGAACAACTGGTAAGGCCAGGAGACGACGGAGTGGCGGATGTTTCCCTTGAGTTCGGGGGCGGCGGTTTCCCCCGCGCGGACGGCGGTGGCTCCGGTGCCGGCGATGGCGGCGGCTGTGGCGGCGGCGGTTCGGCTCATCATTGTGCGTCGATTCATGTTCATGACCCGGCAATAATTGCGCGGACGGATTCTTTTAGCAAGGGAATCGGAATCGTGCTGTCGCGGTTCGTGGCGTAGATGCTGTTTGGTGCGATGCGGGGATGGTTTTTCAAGAGAGTCCCGGCAGGGGTGATACGGCATGGAACAATATGAAGCGCGGAGCGCATCAGGCTGTCGGCAGGCTGATGAAGTCTTGCCCGTGAATCAGATGGTCGATGAGGGGGACGCCAGTGAGTTGCTCCACAACGCCCTTGTTGGTGATCATCGCGGTGTCCATCTCGTCCTCCAGTTGGTTCAGGTAGATGCCGGCGCATTCGAGACCGCGGGCACGGATGGCGGCGGTGGTGAGCAGGATGTGGTTGATCGCGCCGAGCCGGTTGGCGGCGACGACCACGACCGGAATGGCGAGGTCGGCGGCGAGGTCGGAAATCCGGTAGCCGTCGGCAAGCGGCACCTCCCAGCCGCCGGCTCCCTCGACGATGACGACCTCGTGTTTCGCCGCGAGTTTCTGATAGCCCGCGATGAGGGCCGCGCAATCCAGCGTGCGGTTCTCGAGCATGCAAGCCACTGCGGGAGCCAGGGGGTTTTCGAAATGCGCCGGGTTCACCTCGTCGAGCGGCAGGCCGTCGGAGGCGGCAGCGAGGATTTCGGCGTCGGCCCGGTCGCCGGAGCAGACCGGTTTGTAACCGACGGCGTCGATGCCGTCGGCGCGCAGGGTCTCGAGGATGAGTCGGGCGACGCGGGTCTTGCCCACGCCGGTGTCGGTGCCGGTGATGAAGAAGTTCACGGTTCAGGTTATGGGGCGGACGGGGATTCCGTGGGTGGCGAAGTGGCTTTTGGCCTCGCCGACGGTGTGGGTGCCGAAGTGGAAGATGCTGGCGGCGAGCACGGCGTCCGCGCGGCCGTGCTTGAGCACCTCGACCATATGGTCGAGGTTTCCGGCACCCCCGCTGGCGATCACCGGGATGCCGACCGTGTCGGTGACGGCGGCGGTGAGTTCGATGTCGTAGCCGGCCTTGGTGCCGTCGCAGTCCATGCTTGTGAGGAGGATTTCACCTGCGCCGCGGTTCCAGACCTCACGAGCCCATTCGACGGCGTCGAGATCCACCGGTGTGCGTCCGCCGTGGGTGTGGACGCGCCATTTCCCCGGGCCGTCGCGTTTCGCGTCGATGGCGACGACGATGCACTGGTTGCCGAACATGCGCGCGCCCTGGTCCACGACGTCCGGGTTGTTCACGGCGGAGGTGTTCACGCCCACCTTGTCGGCCCCGGCAAGGAGCATGCGGCGCATGTCCTCTACGGTACGGATGCCGCCACCAACAGTCAACGGGATGAAACAGCGCTCGGCGGTGCGGCGGACGACGTCCACCATGGTGTCGCGGTTGTCCGACGAGGCGGTGATGTCGAGAAACACCAGCTCGTCGGCCTGCTGCTCATTGTAGGCGACAGCGCATTCCACGGGGTCGCCCGCGTCGATGAGATCGACGAAATTAACGCCCTTGACGACGCGTCCGTCGGTGACGTCGAGGCAGGGAATGATGCGTTTCGCGAGCACGGTGTCTGCGGCCGCGGCCGGGATGGCTCAGCCGAGTTTCGGCTTGGAAACGCGTCGCACGGCACCGAAGCGCTTCTGGAACTTGTCGATGCGGCCTTCGGTATCGACGAATTGCTTCTGCCCGGTGAAAAACGGGTGGGAATCGGAGGTGATACCCGCGGAGATCACGTAATGCTCGACACCGTCAATTTCCTCGGTCTTGTCGGAGGTCGTGGTTGACCGGGTGGCGAAACGAGTACCCGTGGTCATGTCCACGAAGACGACGGGATGGTATTTTGGATGGAGATCCTTTTTCATGCTGGTGGGGTCTGGTGACGCCACGTGCCAACGCGGCGGAGGCGGATGATGGCCGAATCCGGGCGGGTGTCAATCTCTGGTGGCGGGAAAATCGAGGGTCATCCGAGGCTTGCGAGGGCCTCGCCCAGCGTCACGCAATCCTTGAAATCGACTTCATTCCCTTGTTCGCGGCTGATGGCCTGGAAGTGGCGTTTGCCGAAGTGGATTTTCTGGTTTTCGCGGTTGCGGCGGTCGTTGGGGTCGCGGCTGCTTTTGGTTTCGCGGACGAGATAGACCTTGGCTTCATCACCTGCGACAATCGCCCAGTCGGGATTGTATGGGCCGACGGGCGTGGGGATTTTAAACCATCGTGGCAGCTTGAAGAACAATTTCACCTCCTCCCGTGCATCCAAGGCTTTGGCGAAATCGCGCTCGATTTCGGATTCCCACTCGATCACGTCGTGGAGAGTCTTGTTTTTGTTCCGCACTTCGTAGAGGCGCGAAACGTAGGCGGTGATTTCCTGGCTGTCGTCCTCATCAAAAAGCCGTTGTTCATAGATGAAGCCTTCGATCTTCTGGTAGGTCACGCCGTCGTCCACGATTTCGGCCAAGGCCTTGTTGATGGCCTTGGTGGCCCATGCGGTGAAGACCGGCGGGTTTCTCATGAAATCGCCAAGCCTGCCGGAATCCATGAGAATGCGGGAAAGGGTGGCGCGGGTGAGGCGGGTTTCGCCCTGCAAATGCGTGAGGATGTCGGGCAGGCGGGTGTTGGTGAGCGTGGTGGCGGTGGATTCGCGCACCATGGTTCCGCGCAAGCCGCCTTTGGTGACTTCCATCTGGGTTTTCCTCGTGCTGATGGTGATGGCGTGAATCTCAGGAATCCGTTTCATTTCCGCCACGGCGGAAGCGATCAATGCGTCGGTGGAGAACTCGACGGCGTATTTCGTGCGTTGGCTGATGCGCCGCCAAAGTTCCTCGAACTCCGGCGTCAGTTGCACCGCCTTGTTGAGTTTCACCCTGCGGCGGTCCCTCGCGTTGCGGATGCGTGAGGTGAAGGATAGATCCCGAATGAGGTCGATGATCTGCGGGCGGAGGTCGCGGAATGCGTCGCTGGTATCGAGCACGAATCCCTCGCGATCCGGCGTGAACTTGTCGGTGACCTCGCATTTGGCCGTGAG
>SLAV01000104.1 GCA_007126655.1 Haloferula sp.
CTTCGACCTTCGACCTTCGACCTTCGACCTTCGACCTTCGACCTTCGACCTTCGACCTTCGACCTTCAGACCTTCGACTCTTAACTCCCCACCCCCATGCTCACACCTCAACAAATCATCGACACCGACTACCTCGAAACCCGCTGCCAACTGTTAGAAATCGCCGCCACCCTCGACCGCCACGATGTCGCCGCCGCCCGCACCGGCACCCCCGCGCCCCATCCCGAAAAACTCGAAATCCTCCGCCAAGCCCTCGCCCTTCTCGCCGACCCCACCCCCACCGGCAGCACAAATCGCCCGCGCCGTCGCCCGTGGGCGCCGACACACCATCGCCCCATCCAACAGACAGACATTCAGCACACGCCACACCCTCACAATGCCCCACGGCTTCCACGACCGCCACACCCTCTCCCACGAATTCACCGGCTGCCAGATCACCATCCCCGACGCCCCCTCCCAAACCGACATCCCCGAACGAAAAAGCGAGATCAAACGCATCGTCAAACGCCTCCTCGCCATCATCGAAGACCACCGCCAATCCGCCATCCCCCTCAACATCAAACTCGACGCCGCCGACCTCCGCACCGTCATCGCCGCCCTGCGCGACCATGCCAACGGCGGCCCCGGCCTCCCCATCCAAGGCACCCGCGACGAAATTCACGCCCACGTCCTCACCCGTCTCTTCGAGGAACTCGTCGAAGAACCCAGCAACATCCTGTTCACCACCATCACCGGCCCCGAAGCCACCCGCTACGACGCCATGGACACCGCCATCTGGCTCGAATGCCTCGATGCCATCGAAAAATCGATCAGGTAAGCACGGACACAGGCCAATAGCGGGGCAAACAACCATCAAAATCCGTCAATCCACCGTTAGCGGCCGCCCCTCAGACAAGGCATGCTCGGCGCGAAATGAAACCAAACATCAGGCGCCTCGCCGCCTTCCTTCCACTATTCCTCACCACATCCGCCAACGCCGCCATCGCCATCAACCTGCCCGGCAACACCGAAACCGCGGGCTGGCAGGAACTCGGCACCAGTTTCGCCGGCAACACCTGGACCGCCGACGGCTTTCCCACCGCCTTCCCGCTCGCCGACAATCCGTGGCCGTCCGACATCGCTCCCAACGCCCCCGGCTCGACTTCCTCGGCCACATTCGGAAAATCCTCCGGCGGCGGATACTTCGCATCCACCTCCATCTACAATGCCGGTTCCCCAGGCACCCATTTCCTAACAAACGCCTCACCAATCGCAGGCATCTCCACCCTCGTCGTCCAATTCGACCTCGGCAGCCCCTTGGCGGATGCACCCGTCTTCACCTACAACGGCGGCACCGCCGGACCCGCCCCCGAATTCGCCCTCACCGCCGCAGGCAAGTTCACCAGCGGCTTCACCGGTGAACCCGCACCCACCACCATCCACGCCTGGCAATGGGACTTGAGCGACATTCCCGATCCCATCACCGATTGGAACCTCGACTTCTCCACCGCCCCCCACGGCACCATCTACGAAATGCGTCTCGATAGCGGCGACACCTTCGCCCAGGTCATCCCCGAACCCGGCACAGCTGCCATCGCCTCGCTTGCCATCCTCACCCTGCTTCGCCGCCGCAGATGACTTGGAAATCCAATATCCTTTCCCGCTGGTTGCCGCTGCTTCCCGTGGCACTCATTTCCAGTGCCACGGGAAATCCCCACTCACTCACCGAGCCATCCGAGGACCGCTGGATGTATCCCTCCAACGCCACCCCCGGCACCCGCCCCCAAGTATCCACCTTCAGCGCCCTGCCCGCGGACTCAAGCGTGGACGACCGCTGGGCGTTCTTCCTCGTCGCCTTCGACACCGCCGCCATCATCCCCCCCGGTCTCGATCCCCATCGCTATCGCATCCGCTCCATGGAAATCAGCGCCATGATCGGCCAGGACGACCTCTTCCGCTACGATCCCACCCCCGATCCCTGGCAAACCTACGCCACACCAGACACTCCGGCCACCATCCCCGATCCCGACCCCGGCCGCCCCCTCGAACTCTTTGGCGCAGGCTTCCGCAACAGCTTCACCCCCAACACATTCACCGAATCCTCACCCCACGGTGGCAGCGCACCCGGCACCCGCAACGCCTACCCGCTCGGCTTCGATCCCTCCGCCCAGCCGCGCGACATCAGCAACCACGTCACCCAACAATTCGACCCGCTCCCATGGGCCACCGGCCAAATGAACCTCCCGCCCGGCGACCTCGTCCCCGTCAACACCACCGTCACCTTCACCATCGACACCTCCCTGCCCGGCGTCGCCCGATACCTGCAGGACGGCCTTTCCCAGGGGCGCCTCTGGTTCTCCCTCACCTCCATGCACCCCGCCACATTTCAAGGCGGTGAGTTCGTCTCCTACCACACCCGCAACAGCTTCGAGCACGTCCTCTTCGGCGATGCCGCCCCGCAATGGCACGCCGACATCGTAATCGACAACCCGCTCGCCATCACCCGCATCCCCGGCGAACCCCACATCCACCTCACATGGCCCGTCGCAACCGGCTTCACCTACACACTCCAACAATCCCCCGACCTCTCGGAAAACTCATGGTCTCCCATCCACACCCTCACTGCCACCACCCACGAGGAAACCACCCACCAAGTCCTTCCCACCACGCCCGGCGGAAAACAATTCTTCCGCCTCGCCATCACACCCACCGCCACGCCATGAAACGCAACGGCTTCACCCTCGTCGAACTCCTCGTCACCGTCGCCATCATCGCCGTCCTCGGCTCCCTCGCCACCGTCGGCTACCAATCCGTCCGGGAAAACGCCCGCATGACCCGTGAAGTCAACGCCGCACGCAACCTCATCGCCGGCTACCTTCTCCACGCCTCCGACCACAACGGCCAGGTGCTCCCCGGCTATCGCGCCGACCCATCCGCCACCAACCTCGACGGCCGCCCACTCCCATTCCCCACCAACGCCCGCTACCCCTGGCGTCTCACCCCATACATCCCGAAAATCGAAGGCGTCATGCTCTTCAATGGCAACGAATCCGCACTCGACTCACACAACCGCGACTACCTCGTCAGCGTCCGCCCCAACCTCGGCATCAACGCCACCCTCGTCGGCGGCCACCACGGCAGCGGCAGCCCGCTCCCGCCCAACGACCGCGTCATCGACGAACTCGGCAACTTCCACCTCA
>SLAV01000056.1 GCA_007126655.1 Haloferula sp.
ATGCCGTGGACGATCGTGGACTACGCGGTGCCGGCCTGGGCGCGCAAGATGTTCCCCGACCTGAGCGAAGAGGACGCGGTCGCGAAGCTCTGGGACGCCATCTTCGCCGCCACGCGCGCCGATGTCGACGATCCCCTCGCTGCCTGGGAGACGCACGTCGCCGCGCTGGCGCGTGCCCGTGACGCGCTCAACGGCCACGGCTTCGCGGCCCTACGGTTGCGCGCCCCCGGAACCGACCTGCGGGTCGGGCTGGCCGACACCCACAGCTGGGAGTCGGGCGGCCAGCACGCCCAGGTCAACGGCGCCTTCTTCGTGGCGAACATGCCCACCGAGGAGGTCTTCACCGCTCCGCACGCACGCCGCGTGTCGGGAACGGTGCGGGCCAGCAAGCCGCTGTCGTACCAGGGGCAGTTGATCGACGGCTTCAGCCTCACGTTCGAGGACGGCGCCGTGGTCGACTTCTCGGCTGAGCGCGGGGAGGCCGTGCTGAAGGGCCTGCTCGACACCGACGAGGGTGCGCGCCGCCTGGGCGAGGTGGCCCTGGTGCCGCACTCGAGCCCCATCAGCCAGAGCGGGTTGCTGTTCTACAACACCCTGTTCGACGAGAACGCGGCCTGCCACCTGGCACTCGGGCGCGCCTACGAGACGACGATGCGGGGTGGGACGAAGCGGTCGCTGGAGGAGCTCGAGGCCGACGGCTTCAACCAGAGCCTCACCCACGTCGACTTCATGTTCGGCTCCGATGCGCTCGACATCGACGGCGAGACGGCCGACGGTACCGTGGTGCCCGTGATGCGCGGAGGCGAGTGGGCGTTCTGATCGTCCTCATCGTCGACTGAGTCGGGCCTGGAGCGCGCCGAGGCGACGACGACCGACCGCCCGATGCTGCGCGCTGCCCGCGTCCACGCTCGGCACACCGTGCCGGCGTACGGTCCAGCGCGGCGCGAGGGGCCATGCTGTGGCATGCGCGTCTTGCTGACCGGCGCCAACGGCTACATCGGCATGCGCCTCCTGCCCCTCCTCCTCGAGGCCGGGCACGAGGTGCACTGCCTGGTGCGTTCGCGATCGCGCTTCCCGGTCGAGCACGACCCCGAGCGCGGCGTGCACGTGCACGAGGCCGACCTGCTCGAGCCGCTCGACGCGGCGTCGCTGCCGAGCGAGCTCGACGCCGCGTACTACCTCGTCCACAGCCTGTCGACGTCCGCCGGCGACTTCGGTGCGCTCGAGGCGCGAGCGGCCCAGGCGTTCGCCGACTACCTCGGCACCACCGGCGCGCGGCAACTGATCTACCTGGGGGGTCTCGGCGACGACGGCGCGTTGTCGCAGCACCTCGACTCGCGCCGCAACGTCGAGCGCCTGCTGCGCGAGGGTGCCGTGCCCGTGACCGTCCTGCGCGCGGCCATCATCGTGGGATCCGGCAGCGCCAGCTTCGAGATCATGCGCGACCTGGTCGAGAAGCTCCCCGTGATGGTGGCGCCGCGCTGGCTGCGATCGTTGACGCAGCCGATCGCCGTGCGCGACGCGCTGGGCTACCTGGTGGGGGTGCTGGGCGAGCCGCGCGCGATCGGCGAGACCTTCGACGTCGGCGGCCCCGAGGTGCTGACCTACCAGACGATGCTCGAGCGCTTCGCCGCCGTGCGCGGCCTGCGACGGTCCATCCTGCCGGTGCCGGTGCTCACCCCGCGGCTCTCGTCGTACTGGCTCTACTTCGTGACCTCGACCAGCTACCCCCTGGCGCGCAACCTCGTCGACTCGATGAAGGTCGACGTGGTGGCACGCGACGAACGCATCCGCGACATCATCCCGCGCGACCTCATCCCCTACGACGAGGCGGTGCGCCTCGCCTTCCAGAAGATCGAGCAGCACTCGGTGGTGTCGAGTTGGACCGACGCGGTCGTGTCGAGCCGCAGCGCGCTCGAGCTCGACACGCTGGTGCAGGTGCCGCGCCAGGCGGTGTACACCGACGAGCGCAGCATGGCCGTTCAGGACGACTCCGACGCCGTCCTGGAGCGCGTGTGGCGCCTGGGGGGCACGAACGGGTGGTACTACGCCGATTGGTTGTGGTGGCTGCGCGGCCTGCTCGACCGCGCCCTGGGCGGCACCGGCTTGCGGCGCGGGCGGCGCCACCCGTTCGAGCTGCGCCCCGGCGACGCGCTCGACTTCTGGCGCGTGCTCGTCGCCAACCGCGACACCGGGCGGCTGGTGCTCTACGCCGAGATGCGCCTGCCGGGTGAGGCCTGGCTGGAGTTCGAACTCGTGAACGGCGACGACGGCAGCTGCGCGTTGCGCCAAACCGCCACCTTCCGGCCCCGCGGCCTGGCCGGGCGCGCCTACTGGCTGGGCGTGACGCCCTTCCACGCCGTCGTGTTCGGCGGCCTCTTGCGGGGGTTGGCGGAGGCCCCGGCGCGCTGATCCGGCCGCGCCGACGCCGCGGCGACGCCCCGCCGACCCGGGTCGCCTGGTCAGCCCTCGAGGTCGAGCACCTCGATGCCGAGCGCCGCGGCTTCGCGCGCGAGCGCCCGGTCGAGCGTGACGAGCCGCGCCTCGAGCTGTGCGGCGCACGCGAGATGCAGCGCGTCCAGGGTCCTGAGCGTCGCCCGACGGCCGAGCAGCCAACGCCTGGTCAAACGCGTGTGCGGCGGCGTGAGGGGATGGACGGCGAACCGTCCGGCGTCGACGTCGCCGTCGAGCGCGCGCTCGATCGCGAGCGCGTGGGCCTCGTCGAGCTCGCCGAGCCGGACCCAGCGCGCCAACGCGCTCGCGACCTCGACCAGGGTGAGCTCGCTGGTCTCGAGGTAGACGGTCACCAACGTTCGTCGTCCCGGGCGCTGCGGACGTCCTCGTCGATCGGACGACGCATCGGCGGGATCTGCGAGCGCAACGATGCGCTTGAGGGGAACGGCGACATGGTGCGGCCGATGCCGACCAGGCGCGCCACAGGTCCAGGACGCCGAGCCGAGACCGCCCGACGCTGGTACCCTTTCCCGGTGCCGCCCCTCGAGCTCGACCACGCCCGCAGCGTCCTGAAGCGCGTCTTCGGCTACGACGCCTTCCGCGGCGAGCAGGAGGCGGTGATCGAGACGCTGCTCCGCGGCGACGACGCGCTGGTGCTCATGCCCACCGGTGGCGGCAAGTCGATGTGCTACCAGCTCCCCTC
>SLAV01000052.1 GCA_007126655.1 Haloferula sp.
CTTCCAGAGGTCGTAGGCTTCCTGGTCGAATTCGGCGGGATCGCCTTCGCCGGGCTGATAAACGGAGGCGTAGAGGCGGTCTTTGGGGAAGCCCCAGACAGTGGTGAGCAGTTCCCAGGCCCAGGCGATGGCCTCGGCTTTGAAGTAGTTGCCGAACGACCAGTTGCCGAGCATTTCGAAGAACGTGTGGTGGTAGGTGTCGTAGCCGACGTCCTCAAGGTCGTTGTGTTTGCCGCCGGCGCGGATGCACTTCTGGGTGTCCGCGGCGCGGGGTGGATCGAAGGGGGCTTTTTCGGAGCCGAGGAAGTAGGGGACGAACGGGTTCATGCCCGCGTTGGTGAAGAGCAGGCCGGGCGACTGCGGGAGCAGCGGGGCGGAGGGCACGATGGTGTGCTGCTTTTCACGGAAGAAATCGAAAAAACTCTGGCGGATCTCGGCGGAGGTCATGGCGATGGGGCGCGAATCCTTGCCGAAAATCCGGGTTTTTCAAGGGTGGAGAACGAAATCCGCGGGAAGTCCCGACCCGTTGGTTGAAACCGGGTGTCCATGCATGGCTGATGCTCACTTTTCCGACGGGCCATCCGGGTCGGGTGGTGCGGCGTCCGGATCGTCGGTTTGCCGACGGCGGAACATGCCTTTGCGGACGAGCTTGGAGAGCGTCGAGGTGGTTGTTTTCCCGGTTTTGTGAAGCAGGTCGTAGGGGAATGCGGTCATGCGCCGCATGCCCATGTTCAGGCCCGAGGCTGTGAAGAAGCTGCTGCGGACGGAGGCGAAGACATGCTCGCGAACCTCCGCTTCGCTGACGGTTCCCTCTTCATCGATCAACGACAGGCGGTGCCACGCATACAAGCCGGTGATGGCGGCGGCGAGGAAAATGAAATCGATGCCACGGAGGCTGAGGGCTGGAATGGAAATGGCGTTCCCGAGGTCGGCGACATCGGCGCGATAGAAGATGTTGATGCTGATTTCCTTGATGGCGAAATAACCGCCGATGGCGCCGCCGACGATCGGAGCGACCGTCGCCGCAAGGCCGGCGCAGAACGCATTGGTGCCGAGGTAGGCGGTGGCCTTGCCATGCGGGGCGAGCCGGATCGCGATGTTGGCGGCGCATAGGTTGAAGCCGGCGGTGGAAATTCCCCCGATGATGTGGATGAGTATGAGCAGCGGGATCGTGAGCCCGTAACGTTCCGGCATGGTGGTGAACGGGTAGAGCAAGAGGAGGACGATGAACATCGGGACCGAGATGGCCAGCACGCTCTTGTTGCTGAAGCGATCCGCGACATTGCCCCAGAACTTGAAGAAGTAGATGTTCGTCACCTGGCTGAGCACGGCCAGCAGGATGACGCTGCTCATCGGAAGCCCGATCCGGTTGAGGATATAGACGGTGAAGAAGGCTCCCGACATGATGACCGTGAAGCTCCAGACTGCGGAAAAGATCAGCAATTTCCGGAAGTTGGGATCCTGCGCCGGGGTGACCAGCGTCTTGATCCACCGGGTTCCCATTTCCCGGGGCGGCATCCGTGGTTCGGGCACCTTGCCGAGGCAGATTGCGCCGTAGAGTCCGCAAATCGCCGCGAGCAGGAAGATGATGCCGTATGCCCCGGATGCATCGCCGAGCCAATTGGTGAGTCCGTCGATGCTGAAGCCGGCCGCCACACTGAGTGCGGCTCCAAGCGCGGTGGCCGCGGCGAGCCGCGAGGCGAGATAACGGCCCATAATTTTTTCCGGCACGATGTCTTTAATCCATGATCCCCACGAGCAGCCTGCAAATGAGGCACCCAGAAAGAAAAGCACCATGAACAGCGTGAACAAGGCCACCTGTGTGCCCGCGGGTGCGAAAAACGGGACCAACGCGGCCGCCACCAGCGAAAGACGTGAGGCCATCGCGAAGACGACGGTGAGCAATTTGCGCATGGCGACTTTTTCAATCACCAGGATGGCCGGGATCTGCGCCATCTGGGCGATCGGTGCCAGGCTTGCGAGCACGCCGATCACAAAGGTGCTTGCGCCCAGGGCGAGCGCCATGCCGGGCAAGAACGCCCCGGTCACCAACAAGGCCATCGCGTGCGAGGCCAAGCCATCGTGGTACATGTATTTGAGACCACGTGTATTTGAGACCACGCTCGCGATCCGGTTCCGTCAAGTGATCCGCAGGATCATACCAAGCCATGAAGCTTCCGAGGCAGGATGTGTGCCAGATGTCCCGCCAGGTTCAGACTCCCGGCTCCCGGGGCCTGGCCTGATTCCCGCCCTGTCGCGACGCATTCCTGAATCCCGGAACGACCGCGGACGCGTGAACCCGACCAAAAAACCCCGATCCACCGGATTGCGGGCTTCGAAAATGGTACACCCGGAGAGATTCGAACTCCCGGCCTCCTGATTCGTAGTCAGGCGCTCTATCCAGCTGAGCTACGGGTGCGTTGCGCGCTGCGCGGGGCGGGATGAAAACCGCGGGGCGGGGGAGGTGTCAAGGAAATCAGCGGTGGTTCGCGAAAAAAGAGGCGGGTTCCGCCGATGCTGGACAAACGCGGGAGCGCGTGGCATGCCCTGCGCCTCATGTCCGAGTTGCCCAAAGCCTATGAGCCGCAAGCGGTGGAAGCCAAATGGTATGCCGCGTGGCTGGATGGAAAATGTTTCGAGGCGGATGCCGCGTCCGCCAAGGAGGCGTATTCGATCGTGATTCCGCCGCCGAACGTCACGGGGATTCTCCACCTCGGTCACGTGCTGAACAACGTGTTGCAGGACATTCTGGCGCGCCGGGCGCGGCAGGAGGGCAGGGAGGTGCTGTGGCTGCCGGGGACGGATCACGCGGGGATCGCGACGCAAGCGAAGGTGGAGCGCGAGCTGCGCGAGAAAGAGGGGAAAACGCGCCGCGACCTGGGGCGGGAGGCGTTTCTGGAGCGGGTGTGGGATTTCAAGAACGCGCACGGGGACATCATCATCAGACAGTTGAAGCGGCTCGGGTGTTCGTGCGACTGGAGCCGCGAGCGGTTCACGATGGACGAGGCCTACTCGAACTGGGTGAGCCACGTGTTCGTGGAGCTGTTCAAGAAGGGGCTGATCTACCGGGGGAAGCGGATGGTGAACTGGTGCCCGGTGTCGCTGACGGCGCTTTCGGACGAGGAGGTGGTAATGACCCCGCAGCGCTCGAAGTTGTATTTCATGAGATACGAGGTGGTGGACGCGCCGGGCGAGTCTCTGGAAATCTCGACGACGCGGCCGGAGACGCTGATGGGCGACGTGGCGGTGGCGGTGAATCCGAAGGACAAGCGGTTTTCCAAATACATCGGACGGAGGGTGAGGCGACCGTTTCCGGAGGCGGAGATTCCGGTGATTGCGGATGACCATGTGGACATGGAGTTCGGCACCGGGGCCTTGAAAATCACGCCGGCGCACGACAAGGCGGACTTCGAGATCGGGGTGCGGCACGGGTTGGAGATCATCGACGTGTTCACGCCGGACGGGCATGTCGATTGCCCGGGGTGCCCGGATTTGCACGGGCTGGAGCGGTTCGAGGCGCGGAAGAAGGCGGCGGCGAAGCTGGAGGAAATGGGGCTTTTACTGAAAGTGGAGGAGTATGAGAACAACGTCGGGTTTTCCGAGCGGGCGCATGTGCCGGTCGAGCCGCGGATCTCGATGCAGTGGTTTTTGAAGTATCCGTGCGTGAAGGAGGCGGCGGACGCGGTGGCGAACGGCGACATCCGCTTCCGCCCGGAGCGCTGGGCGAAGACGTATGCGCACTGGATGGATAATCTGCAAGACTGGTGCATCAGCCGGCAGTTGTGGTGGGGGCACCGGATTCCGGTGTGGTATCGGGCCGAGAAGCTAGAGGCGTTGAAGGGCGCGGAGTCGCTGGACATGTCGGACCTGGCGCAGGGGGACATCCATGTGGGCACGGAGCCGCCGGCGGACGCGGAGAACTGGGTGCGCGACGAGGACGTGATGGACACGTGGTTTTCCTCGTGGCTGTGGCCGTTTGCGACGATGAGCGATCTGGGGGAGGATTCGGCGACGTTGCGGAAGTTTTATCCAACGACGGACCTGGTGACGGGGCCGGACATCATTTTCTTCTGGGTGGCGCGGATGATCATGGCGGGGTTTGAGTTCGCGGGCGGGCTGCCGTTCAGGAACGTGTATTTCACGGCGATTATCCGTGATTTGCAGGGGCGGAAGATGAGCAAGTCGCTGGGGAACTCGCCGGACCCGATCGATCTGATGGACAAGTATGGGGCGGATGGCCTGCGCTTCGGGCTGATGCGGATCGCACCGGTGGGGTCGGACATC
Organism: Haloferula sp.; assembly: GCA_007126655.1. Taxonomy (GTDB): domain Bacteria; phylum Verrucomicrobiota; class Verrucomicrobiia; order Verrucomicrobiales; family Akkermansiaceae; genus Luteolibacter. The sequence continues at coordinate 4,285 of SLAV01000052.1, forward strand.
CGTTTCGACGAGGCGCAGATCGAGGAGGGGCGGAATTTCGCGAACAAGTTGTATAATGCGTGCCGGTTCCGGCAGATGGCGGGAAGTGATCAGTGCCGGGTGATCAGTGATCAGAAAGAGCTTCCGCCTTACCACACCGACATCATGGCGAAGCTGGATGAGCTGGGGACGGATTTGGGGGCGGCCTATGAGGAGTATCGGTTCGGGGAGATCGCGCACCGGTTGTATGAGTTTTTGTGGAACGAGTTTTGCGACAAGTTCCTGGAGGCGGTGAAGCTGGATTTGCGTGAGAGCGCCACGGCGGACGCGCGCGAGCGCACGCTGGGGACGTTTGATGCGGTGATGGCGCGGTATTTGCAGTTGTTGAGTCCGTATATGCCGCACATCGCGGAGGAGCTTTCGGTGCGGATGGGGTATGTGGGGGATGGGGAGTTTGTGATGGACAAGCCGCTTCCGGACGCGCCGTTGATCGACTTCGATGCCGCCGATGCACAGGCCCGGGCGGCGGCGGTTTATGAGACCGCGGGGCGGTTGCGCAACTTGAAGGCGGAATACAAGCTATCGACGCGGAAGGATGTGCGCTTTGTGGTGAAGGGCGCGCCGGACTGGCTGGCGGGGGAGACGGCGGTGCTGTCGTTGTTGGTGGGCGCGGGCGGGATCGTGCTCGACGATGCGGTGTCCGCGCCGAAGGGAACGCCCGCTGCGCTGACGCCGGTTGGCGAGGTCATCATGCCATTGGAGGGTTTGGTGGATGTGGAGGCGGAGCGGGCGCGGCTGGGCAAGGAGATCGAGAAAATCCGCGCCGAGATCGCGAAATCCGAGGGCAAGCTGGGGAATGCCTCGTTTGTCGATCGCGCGCCGTCGGCGGTGGTGGCGCAGGAAAGGGAGCGGTTGACGGAATGGCAAAGCAAACTGACTCAACTGAGTGAAATGCTCGGCGGATTGGAATAACGGCGGCCGAAGGACAGATGATGAATGTAGCGGACATCCCCGGAATCGAAGACACCTCGCTCGAATTGCTCGAAGTCGCTGGCTTCCGTGACTTGGACTCCCTGGCCAAGGCAGGCGTGGACTCGCTCGCCAACGAACTGACACGCGCCAATGAAATCCTCAAGATCGCCGAAGAGTCACCTTCTCGCGAGAGCGTGGAAGCCTGGATCCGTGCGGCCCGAGAAGCTTTGGGCGAGATCGACGAGAAACCGGTGACCGATAGCGACTCCATGATGCCGACGGATTTCGAGGCCATGCCCGAACTCGCTCCGGTGCTCGACGAGGCACCATGCGCGATTCCGTTTTCCGGCCGCCAACTCGCCGAGGCGGGCATTCCGGTGGGGGAGGTTGTGCCGGGCATCCTGCTCAACCGCTACACCGGCGACCTGGAGGTGCGCATCGATGACCGCCAGCATGCGGAGAGCGAGACCCGGCAACCGGCCAATCAATATATCCAGGTTGCTGAAAAACCGAGGGCGGAGCGCCATGAAATCGATGTGTCGCGACTGCGCAGCATTGAGGAGTATGCCCGGCAGAATGCGTCACGCGGCACAGGGAGGGGCCTCAGGCGGCGCGAATCTAGCGGTGGAGACGACAAGAGATTCATCCGTGAGCCGAGGCCGGAAACCAATGCCGGCAGGAATGTCAACTCGCGCCGCTACATCCGAGGTGTGCTCCACACCGAGCCGTGGCTGCTGCGCACAGGCGCTGTGTTCACCATGATCCTGTTCGTGGTGATTCCGCTCTCACTGGCCATCACCCCCATGCTGTTGCTGCACGACGGTGATCCCGACGCATATCACTGGGTCCGCCCGTGGTGGGTGGTGTTCCCCTTTCTAGTGCCCCTGTTCGGAATCTGCTGGCTGCTATGGGCGTATCCGTGCTCCTGCCGCATCTGCCGGCAGCGGCTGTTCGTGCCGATGAAGCACCGCAAGAATGCCAAGGCCCACCGTATCCCGCTGCTTGGATACATCCTGCCCCTCGCAATGCACCTGCTGGCCTTCCACTGGTTCCGCTGCACCCATTGCGGGACGCCGGTGCGCTTGAAAAAATGATTTCCCGCGAGGCGCGTGGGAAACAAATCACGGGTTGATCGCGGCGAGCGACTTGGCGACAAATACGCCGTCCTTGCGGACGAGCCTGCCGTCGAAGCGCATCTCGCCGCCGCCGTAGTCCTTGCGCTGGATGCTCACGAGGTCCCAGTGGACCTGCGAGCGGTTGCCATTGTCGGCGTCCTCGTAGGCTTGGCCGGGGGTGAAGTGGAACGAGCCGCCGATTTTCTCGTCGAAGAGAATGTCGCGCATCGGGTGGCGGATGCCGGGGTGGGTGCCGATGGCGAATTCGCCGATGTGGCGCGCGCCCTCGTCGCTGTCGAGGATGCGGTTGAGTTCCTTGGTTTTCGGACCCGCCGAGGCCTTCACGATTTTGCCCTGTGAGAATTCGAGCCGCACGTTGTCGAACGGAATGCCCTGATAGATCGACGGCGCGTTGTAGGTGATGTGGCCCTCCACCGAGTCCTTGACCGGGGAGGTGAACACCTCTCCGTCGGGAATGTTGTGGTTCCCCGCGCTGACGAGGATCGGGATGTTTTTGATCGAGAACCGCAGGTCCGTGCCGGGGCCGGTGATTTCGACCACGTCGGTTTTCTCCATCATTTTGCGGAGCCGCCTCATCGCCGGGAGCATGCCCTTGTAGTCGTGCAGGCAGACGTCGAAGTAGAAATCCTCGAAGGCCCCGGTGCTCATCCCGGCCTGCTGGGCCATCGAGGGCGTCGGCCAGCGCAGCACGCACCATTTGGTATTGCGGACGCGGTGGTCGGTCACCGGGCGCATGCGGCCCATGAGCATCGCCATTTTCTTCGGCGGCACGTCGGAGAGTTCGTTGATGTTGTCGCTGCCGCGGACGGCGATGTAGGCGTCCATCCCCTTCATTTCGGCGAGCAGGTTTTTGGCGATGAGATCGTATTGTGCCTCGGTTGCGCCCATGGCCATCTCGCGGGTGACGCGCCCCTGGTGGATGCGCACGAATGGCACCGCGCCGCGCGCGCGCGCTTCGCGGATCAGGGAGACGCCCACGGCGTCGGGCACGTCGTGCAGGTCGAGCAGGACGCGCTCGCCTTTTTTGAGCGAGGTGGAATGGCGGACCAACTGGCGGGCGAGATCATCGATGCGGCTGTCGTGCATAACGTCCGGATCTTCGGCCCGCTCGCCGAGAAGCCAAGGAAAATTCAGAACAGCCTGCGCGGGATTTCCACGACGCGGCCGCGCATCGCGGCGAACACCGAGTCGCCTTCGCCGGGGGTGATGATCGAGCCGCCGGTGAAGCCGCCGAAGGAGGGTAGTACGAGCACGCGGCCGCTTCGCCAGAAACACGGCAGCCGCAGCGACGTGCGACGCCCGTCGCGGATGCGGACGACGGGGTGGATGTGCCCGGCGATGTGGAACCGGTCCGCGGCGGCTTCCGCCGGATCGTGGATCACGCGCGGGCCGCCGTCGGACAAATCGAGGTGCGGGGTGGCGGCGATGCCGGGCGGCAGCGCGCGGATTTTCGCGTCGTGGTTGCCGGTGGTGAGGGCGAGCGGGATGCCGAGCTTCGCGAGGAAATCCGCGAGCAGGGATTCGAGTTCCGGGGTCACGCCGGAGGGTGCGTGGAACAAATCCCCGGCGATCACGAGCCGGGCGGCCTTTTCGCGGGCGGCGAGTGCGGCGAGGCGCGCGAGGTCCCGCGCGTCGTCGCCATCCGGAACCGGCACGCCCATCGCCCGAAAGGCGGCGGACTTGCCCAGGTGGACGTCGGCGACGATCAGGCTGCGCGACGGCGCGTGCCATGCCGCCGCATCGGGAAGCAGGGTGATCGACGGGTGCCCCGCATCCACCGCGGCGCTCATCAATCCAGCAGGTCGGAGATCCGGTCGAGCACCTCGCGATAGGCCTCCATGACGCCGCCGAGGTCGCGGCGGAATCGGTCCTTGTCCATTTTCTCCCCCGTTTTTTTATCCCACAGGCGGCAGCCGTCCGGCGAGATCTCGTCGGCGAGGACGATGCGCGACGGGTCGGTCGCGAGGCGCCCGAATTCCAGTTTGAAATCGACGAGCCGGAGCCCGCATTCGTCGAACAGGCGGGTGAGGATGCCGTTCACTTCGAGTGCCCGGGCGCGCAGGTGGGAAAGCTCGGCTTCCGAGGCCAGCTTCATCTCGCGGATGTAATCTTCGTTGATGAGCGGATCGCCCAGCTCGTCGTTCTTGTAGGAGAACTCGATGACGGACCGCGAGAATGGCGTGCCCTCGGCCATGCCGGTGCGGCGGCAGAAGCTCCCGGCCGCGAAGTTTCGCACGATCACCTCGACGGGCAGGATTTCCACCTTGCGGACCTCGGCGCTCGTGTCGTCGATGCGGCGGACGAGGTGGGTGGGCACACCCTCGGATTCGAGCAATTGGTAGATCCGGGTGCTGATGGCGTTGTTGAGCCGCCCCTTGTCATCGAAGCTCGCTTTTTTCTCCCCGTTGAAAGCGGTGGCGTCATTCTTGAATTCCATCCGCAGCACGTCCGGGTCGTTCGTCGCCCACAGGCGTTTCGCCTTGCCCTCGTAGAGTGGTTCCATGGCCGCGATCATCGCCCGGCGGAAGGCGCGCGGTCAAGAGAACGTCGCGTCCGTTTGCTTCACGCCATGATCGCCTCGGCGACATCGGCGGCCGCCGGCTCGCCGACGAGCGCGGCAACGACCGCCAGCGAGAAATCGACCGCCGTGCCGGCTCCGCGCGAGGTGATGAGCGGGCCGTCGGCCACGACGCGGTCGCCGGCCGCGCCGGGCAGTTCGTCCCGGACGCTGGCATGCGCGGTGAACCGGCGACCCTCAAGCAGGCCCGCGTCGTGCAACACCAGCGGGCCGGCGCAGATGGCCGCAATGATTTTGCCCGACTCATGGAAATCACGGACCAGCGGCGGGATCCGCGCGTCCTTCCGCAACGCCGCCACGGCCGGGCCGCCAGGAATGAGCAGCAGATCGAAACCCGCGGAGGCGGGCGCGGTTTCCAGCACCGCGTCGGCCCGCAGGGTGATGCCAGAGCGGCCGGTGGCCGACAGTTCGGAGCCGGTCGCAGCCACGACGACCCCGACGCCGGCCCGGCGCAGCAGGTCAACCGGCGTCACCGTTTCGATTTCCTCGAATCCGTCGGCGAGTAGGCAGAGCACGCGTTTTTTCATGCGGCCCATCCCAGCCGATGAGGTCGCCGCTGTCGAGCGCGCGGACGCCGTTCTTGCCAAACCCGCCGCTTCCGTGCAAGCAGGCGGGCACGGATGGAACCGCAGATCGCCCTCACGCTCGCCGTCATCGCGCTCACGCTCGTCGCGTTCATGCGCGAATGGGCGTCGCCCGACGTGCTGGCGTTGTCGATCCTGTGCCTCGTCGTGGCGCTCGGGCTGATCTCGCCGCAGGAGATGACGCTGGTGTTCCGCAACGAGGCGCCGCTGACGATCGCCGCGCTGTTCGTGATCGGCGGGGCGCTCGAGAAGTCGGGCGCGGTCGCGCACATCGGCACCATGCTCCGGCAGCGCCTCGGCGGCAGCACCCGCGTGTCGATCCTCGCCTTCGCCCTGGTCGCCGCGTTTTTCAGCGCGTGGATGAACAACACCGCCATCGTCGCCGTGCTGCTGCCGGTGACGCTCGGGTTCGCCCGCAGCAAGGACATCCCGGCCTCCCGTCTCCTGATGCCGTTGTCCTACGCCTCGATCCTGGGCGGCTGCTGCACGCTCATCGGCACCTCGACGAATCTCCTCGTCAACGGCGCGCTGCGCGAAATGGGAGAGACACCGATGACGATGTTCGAGCTGGCCCCGGTCGGCATCCCGCTGGCCATCGCCGGCATCGGCTACCTGGTGATCTTCGGCCCCCGCATCATTCCCGCCCGCGCCTCGATCTCCGGTTCGCTGGAAATCGACATGCGGACCTCGCCGCTCTATCACGTCCTGATTTCCCCGGACTCGCCGATCGTCGGCAAGGCGCTCGCCGACACCCCGCTGGCCGACCGCGAATCCGGCCTGCACATCATGGAGGTCCGCCGCCGCGGCGCGCGCGTGATGCTGCCGCTCTCGAAAATCAAGGTGGAGAAGAACGACCGCTTCCTCATCGCGATCCACCGCCGCCGCGGCGGCGGCGCGCGGGCCGAGGAGTTGTTCCGGCAAATCGGCGCCGAGCTGCTGTCCACGGTGGACGGCATCATTTCCGAACTCGTCGTCCGCGACGAGGCCGTGATCGCCGGGCGCACGCTGGCGGCCTCCGACTTCCGCCAGAACTACAACTGCGTGGTGCTCGCGGTGCATCGCGACGGGCTCAACATCACCAGTCGCATCGCGGACCTGCCGATCGAGGGCGGCGACACGCTGCTGGTCATCACCTCGCGCAACAACCTCCGCGCCCTGGAAAAAACCCGGGACTTCATCCTCACCGATCTGGTCGAATCGGAAACACCGGCCCGGCAGGCTCCGAAGCCGCTCAACACCAAGGCGATCCTCGCGTGGGGCACGCTCGCCGCCGTGGTGCTCACCGCCAGCATCACCGACTTCGTGCACCGGATGAATCCGGATTTCCCGGTCGTTCCGATCCATTATGCGGCGTTGGTCGGCGCGCTGGCGTTGCTGTGGCTCGGGGTGCTCACGCCGCGCGAGGCATACGCCAGCGTCGATTGGCAGGTGCTGCTGATGCTTTACGGCCTGCTCGGCCTCGGCATGGCCATGCAGAACACCGGCACCGCCGTGTGGCTGGCGCGCGGAATGGCAGCGGGCGCGTCCGCGGTCGTCCCGGCGGATCATCTCCCGATCGTCCTGTTGTGCTGCTGTTTCCTGCTCACGCTGGTGCTCACCGAGATGCTCTCGAACAACGCCACCGCCGTGATGATGATCCCGATCGTCGTCACGCTCGCGCATGAGATCGGCGTCGAGCCGCGGCCGTTCATCATTGCCGCCGCCATCGCCGCCTCATGCGCGTTCAGCATGCCCATGGGATATCAAACCAACATGATGATCTACGGCCCCGGGGGCTACAAATTCACCGACTACCAGCGCGTCGGCATTCCGCTCAACCTCATCTGCATGGTCGTCGCCTGCACGCTCATCCCGATCATCTGGCCGTTCTGACGCACGCGCCGCGTCAGGGCTCGATGTCCACCGTGAGGTCTCCGCCGAGCCGCTCGATCGCGGCGACGAGCGCGGGCGTCCCGTCCTCCGAAGCCAGCGAGACGACGCCGCTCGCGCGGAACAACGGATGCCCGGCCATCGGCGCGCTTTCCAGGCCGGTGACCAGTTCCTCGACGTTGCCGCCGGCGGCGGCAATGGCCGTGGTGAGGCTGCTGACGATGCCCGGGCGGTCGTGGCCCGTCACCTCGACGCGCACGGTGTGGCGCGGCCCGGCGACGACGGTATCCTCGCGCACCGTCTGCACGGTGAGTCCGAGCGTGTTGAGCGCCGTGAGCGCACCGGCCAGCAC
>SLAV01000374.1 GCA_007126655.1 Haloferula sp.
ACGTCCTCAAGTCGGCCGGCATCGACCAAATCAGCGAGGCCATCCGCCAGGTGATGGACGGCGGCGCGCCCATGACCCCCGGGGTGGCCCGCAAGGTGCTCGACGCCTTCGCCCGCATCGCGCCGAAGGGCGTTGCCGGCGGACAATACCAACTGACCGACCGCGAGCGCGGCATCCTCGCGCTGATGGCGGACGGCATGGTCAAGAAGGAGATCGCGGAACGCACGGAACTCAGCATCCACACCGTGTCCACCCACATCCGCCACATCTACGACAAGCTCCAGGTCGGCACCAAGACCGCGGCCGTCGCCAAGGCGCTGCGCGAGAGGCTGATCTGAGCGCCGGAATCCCATGTGGCTTCAGTTCCAGCAAGGTATTCTCCTCGCGTTCATGTCCCACCGGTGCTCACCACGACTGTTTTGCGGATGCGGACGGCTCATCGGGGGATACCGGCGGACGACTGTAAAGCCGCCGCCACGGTACGGGAGGCTCGCCAGCCCCGCTTCGACGTTCTCGATGATTTCTTCGGCGAGATCGGCGGATTCGGGGAGGATGTCGGAATGGCAAGCGTATGTGAGATACACAAAGCGGCCAGAACTTCACTTTCGTCCCATGGTTGGCGTTCGGGAGCATCTTCGCAATGCGCGCGACTACCATCCGAATACCAGCGGCGGCACGATGATCCGGACGTTGCCGGCCTGGGCATCGCGGTTCTCCTCGATGGCGGTGACGACGCCATTTTCGAATTCAACGGCAAGGCTGCCGGTTTCCTCACGGGTAATGTGGGACAACGTGCGGTATGGCCGACGGTGGATTGGATCGATGTGGGTGGTATAGTGTCTCACGTCCTCGTATTCGATATATTCCCAGCGCGTGGCCTCGCCTTCCTGGGTTCTGCGGACCGAGGTCTTTCCGGGTTCGCCCTTGCAGCGTTTCACTTCATCGAGCGTCATTCCGATGGCGATGCGTCCCTCGGCAATGAGCTTGCGGACCGCGATTTCGCGCTCGTAGAGTTTTTTCAGCTGCCCGACGAATTCAGGTTCGCTGGAGCTGAACGCCCATGGTGCAACCCACCCGGCAATGCCGTCACGCGTGCCCCGCCCGCGCACGCGGTAGGCCCGGTCCGTAATCGCCTCGACCTTGACCCGCTGGTTGGCCCGCAGAAATCCAAGCCTGTGCCGACCCTCGTAATCGGAAAAAACCGGTGCCTGCTTGACGACATCAAGCCGCAGGGGGATTTCAAGCACAGTCTCGAGGTGTACAACGTTCGGATCATCATCGATCAGCGAGCGCCGCTCGTTCTGGGCGGCCAGAGGAACGGCCAGCAGGATGAGGACTGCAACGGCTTGGCGAAGTCCGGTTATTTTCATGACACCTAAATTAGCCCGGAATGGAGAAAAGGGAAGGATCATTGCATTTGGACGCGCGGCGGCGGGAATTATTCGGAACTTTTCGCGACGAGTGCACGCAGGCGGACGTCCGGTGCGCCCGGAATCCGATGGTATCCAACCTCTTCAAGGCGAATTGTTTCGGGCAGGGACGGCCCGGAGACTGCGGGAACGGGACCACCGCAAATGACCGGCGCCATGTATGCCACCACTTCGTCCACCAGACCGGCCTCGAAAAGCACTGCCGAAAAGACGCCGCCGGCTTCAACCATCGCAGTGAGGACGCCTTGTTCCGCGACCAGGGCGCGCATTGATTCCACGATGCCGCTCCGCGGCCTGAGGAGCGTGCGGGCCCGACACCCGGTGAATAGCGGCGTGTCGGTCGGCAGGGAATCCGGGTTGTCGGAGAAGACCACCCGCCATGGCTGCGCCCTCCCTTCTAGCAGCTCCGGCACCCGGATGGTGAGCGCCGGACGGTCGCGGCGGACGGTCTCACCGCTGGTGAGCACCGCATCCACGGTGGAACGGAGCTTCTGGACATCAAGGCGGGTTGCGGAGCTGGTGAGCCATTTTCCCTCGGGAGGCGGCCGGGTGAGGCGGCCGTCGATACTCATGGCGGTTTTCCAGATCACCCATGGCAATCCCGTGCGGCGGACCTTGAAGAACGGGCGCAACAACCGCAGTGCATGCTGATGGCAGACTCCGGAGCGCACTTCGATGCCCTCGCCCGTGAGTATTTCATCCGCCCGTCCCCGATGGGCCGGATTCTCATCGCGGCAGGCATATACCACGCGAGTGATTCCAGCTTCGATGATTCCCCCGGTGCAGGGTGGAGTGCGACCCTGAGAGGAGCACGGCTCGAGCGTCACGTAAATGGTTGCTCCCGCGAGCGCGCTGGCACCGTGCCGCCGCCGCGCGTCGGCAATGGCCTCCCGCTCCGCATGGGGGCGGCCTGCAGCCCGGTGCCAGCCCCGCCCGAGACATTCTCCATTGCGGACGACAACCGCCCCGACTGGCGGATTCGGAGCGGTGCGCCCGACGCCTTTCTCGGCTTCCGCGAGCGCCTGGGCCATCCATGCATCGTCGCGGGAATCGGTCGTGGGATCGTTCATGGCTCCGGGTGATGGATATCAACGATTGCCGAAAATCGCGGATCCCACCCGCACAAGGGTGGCCCCCTCCAGGATCGCAGCCTCGAAGTCTCCGCTCATGCCCATGCTCAGGCCGGGCAGATGGACGCCGTGTTCGCGCCCGATCCGGTCGCGAAGCTCGCGCACGGCGGCGAACCACTGCCTGGTTTCGGAGCCGGACTCGGAAGGCGGCGGGATGGCCATGAGCCCCAGCACGTCAAGATTCGATAGCGCAGCCAAGCGGGGGAAGTTCAGGATCAGCTCGTCGGGATGAAACCCGCCTTTGGACGACTCAGCGGCGATGTTCACTTGGAGGAAGACGGCGGACCGTCGGCCTTCCTCGCCCGCGATGCGGTCCGCGGCGCTTGCCAGCGCCATTGAGTCAATTCCATGTACGACCTTGAATGCGCCGAGGATTTTCCGAAGCTTGTTGCGTTGGACACGTCCGATGAAGTGCCAGTGGATGTCTTCGGGAAGCACGTCGATTTTCGGCTTGGCCTCCTGCAGGCGGCTTTCGCCGAAAATCCTCTGCCCGGAATCATAAGCGGCGCGGATGACGTCCGCAGGAAACGTCTTGGTCACGGCGACCAGTTCAACACCGGCTGGATCGCGCCCGGCATCGAGGCAGGTGCGATCGATCATCCTGCGGACTGCCGCGAGGTTGGCCGCGACATCCCGGTTTTCGAGACTTGGCTCAGGGGGCATCGGAGCTGCGCTTGAGCATGCCGGCCATGCGGGCGTTTTCCGTGATTTCTACAAGATCGTTGATGACGGCCAGTGCCTCGCGCTTCATCGGATCGATCCGCGACGGCCATTCGGGCGTGTCGTCGAGTTCGGCCGTTGCGTCGGTTGCGCGCCTCATGTTGTCCTCGGAGTCGTCTGCCGGGTCGTAAAGCCTGAGATCCTCACCCGAAGCGAGATCGTCAAGCGTGAGCCGGTAGAACCTGAGCGTCTCGTCATCACGTTCGGCGATTTCAGCGAAGCGCTCGCGACGCTCGGCGTTCCGTTCCTTCTGCCGGGCATCCGCCTTGATGATTTCGGCCTTGCGCGCCTCCATGTTGAGCACCACCTCGTTGCGCTCGATTCGCTCCTTGTTTTTCATCACGTCTTCGATGATGTATTTGAAGTCCTGGTTATCCCGCACGCGCTGCTGGCTGAGCTCCTTGAGCCGCGGCAGGAACAGATGGTCCTGCTCCATCGCGCGGAATCCGGCCGCCGGGCTGATGCGGTCGTGGGGAAGAGGATTTCTGAGGCTGGCCTCGCCGATTTCCAACGCATCGATGATGCTCGGAAGAACGATGTCCGGCACCACTCCCTCGTTCTGGGTGGAGGAGCCGGACGGACGATAGAATTTCTGTATGGTCACCTTGAGAAAACCCGCGCGGTCGCGCGCTGAAAACAACGGCAGCATGCGGCCGATGTCCATCGGCTGCTGGACGGTTCCTTTGCCAAATGTGGATGAATCGCCAATCACTACGGCACGGTTGTAGTCTTGCAGTGCCCCGGCGAGAATCTCACTGGCGGAGGCGCTGGTTTTGTCCGTCATGACCACCATCGGTCCGTCGTAAATTGGCTTTGACGGGTCGGTCTCCTTCACCTGGACCTGGCCAATGGTGTTCTTGACCTGGACGACGGGGCCGCGCGGAATGAAGAACCCGGTCATCCTGCGAACCTCCTCGAGAGATCCCCCACCGTTTCCACGCAAATCGAGAATCAATCCGTCAATGTTTTCCTCGACGAAGCGCGAGAGGATACGCTCGACATCAACCGAGCTGAGCACCCGCCCCTCGTCGAAATCGGCATAGAAAGACGGCAGGGTGATCACACCGATGCGGCGGATGTCGCCGACATCGGTCTTGCTCTCGATGATGTCGCCGCGGGCCTGCTCGTCCTTCATCTCGACCTTGCCCCGCTCAATGACAATAATTCGTGTTTCACCCAGCGTGCCGGAGGCCGGTTCTACGCGCAGGCCGACACTCGTGCCCTCTTCGCCACGGATGAGATCGACGACGCGGTCGATCCGCATGAACATGATGTCAACCATGTCTTCAGGATCGCCGCTGTTGAGCGGATCCACGCCGATGACCCTGTCGTTGAGCCTCAGGGTGCCCTCTCTGTCCGCCGGACCACCAACGACTATGCCCATGATCTTGGTCGCGCCGTCCTCCTCAGCCTGAAGCAGCGCGCCGATGCCGACGAGCTCGTTCCGCATACCGTCGCGGAAACGGCTCATTTCGCGGGCGCTCATGTAATCGGTGTGCGGATCGTATGCGCGTGCGATGGAGGAGAGGAAATAATTCGCGATCTCTTCTTCGTCGGCATCGTTCACGGTGTTCAGGAACCTTTGGTAGCGGAGTGAGATCTTCTCGGAAGGCGAACGGTCGTGCTCGCCGGGATCGGCGCGTCCCTGTTCAGCCGCCAGACGTGAAACATTCTTGCGGCGTAGTTTTTCGGAAAGCATGTCGTTCTTGGTCTGCAGCCGCCAGAGTTCGCGAGCTTCGTCGAGGTCGGCAGGCCATTCGGCGTCCTTCCGGGTGCGTGGGAATGTTTTGTCGGAATCGAAGTCGAACTCATCCTCTTCAAGCAGAGCCTCGGTGTACGCCACGCGCTCGGCGACGCGTTTGCGGAACAGCTCGTAGATTTCCGTCGCAGGGGCCATGCCGTTGCCACGCACCAACATTTGGTGCAGCCTGTCGGCATACTTATCCTCGAAAAATTCAACATCCGCCCGGGTGAAATACAACCGCTGGTTGTCGAGATCGCGCAGGTAGTCATTCAGAAACCTGCCGCTCAATTCGGCGTCATAAGGGAGCCTGGCGAAGTGGCTGTTCTGCAACATGATCGCCATTTGCGCTCCGACCTTGTTGAAGTCGGCTTGCTGGGCGCAGGAACCATTCGATGTCGCCAGCATCAGGACGAGTGCGGCGGTTTTCCGGAATTTTGATAATCTCATGGATCAGTCTGGCTGGGAGTGAAGTAGGATGAGTCGCTTCGTAACAGAGTGAACGTGCCATGATTCTCCGCCCTGTCGATGCCCAAAATCGCGCAAGTCGATTTCATTTACGGGCAGTCAAGAAGAGCTGACGGTTTCACGGCCATTCACTCGGGTTGTCGCTTGAGAGCGCGGCCAAGCCGGTTAATTTTCCAGATTTTCGAGCCATCTACGGAAAAAGCGTTCCCGTTCCCGGTTCTCCAGCTCCTGCATGTCCATCATTTGCTGGCCGAAGAAGCGCCCCCCTTGTTCGGGTGGACGCCTTGTCAACGTGGCTTCCACCTCAATCAGTTCGTCGCCCCGTAGAACCATGAGAGCGGCTTCCGTACCGGGTTTTACTCCCCTTATCAACTCTTGAAAAGAAGGGAGCGCATTTTCCGTGTCAAGATCTGTTCCGTTTACGGCTATGATCTGGTCGCCAACACGCAGCCCCGCATCGCTGGCGGGAGTATCCCTGAGCACCCTGGTGATTCCAATCACATCCCGGTTCTGCGGTCCGTCATCCCCCGGGATCTCCGCCCGCACCTCGACCATCTGAATCCCGAGAAAACCTTCCCCGTCGCGCATGTATTCGTCCATTGCAAGGGCGCGCAGCACGTTGTGGCTTCTTTGGCGAACCTCGGGATCATCCGCGCCCCGGACTTGCTCGAGCAACAAAGCAACGCTTTTTTCCGGATCCTCACGTGACCAGTCGAGCAGCTCTGCCTCGGCTTGTTCGCGAGCTTGAAATTTCTCGGACTTCAATTCATCAATCAAATTGTCCGGTATCCCGTCGGCAAATGACAATCCCAGCGCTGCGATGCACGCGGCACAGATGGTCGGCGTTGCTTCCTTTCGCATGCTGCAATCCAAGGCGATGGCTTCGTGCCCGTGCAAGGCGGCTCAGGCGTCTGATTCACTGCCCCCATATGTTTTTCTGCGGGACTTCAATCGTGTCGTTTGGCCGCAGCGGTATCCTCTTGGCCTCGTCGTTCCTGAGGTCATATTCCCTGCTCTCCTCACCGCGGAACAGCCGCACGCGGCGGATGCTGCCGAAGGCATTTTCACCACCGGCGGCCTGGATCGCCTGCCAGAGAGTAAGACCATTCCGATATGGAACAGGACCCGGCCTTCCCACGTATCCGCCGACGGTGACCACCTGTTGCACAATGTCGTCACTGCTGGTGGCAATAACCTGAAATGTGGGATTGGTGTAGATCTGCGCTTCGCGGTAACGCTCCTGGAGATTGGCCGCAAGTCGCTCCGGCAAGAGACCAGCAGCCCTCACCTCGCCGATGTATGGCATGTTGATGGTCCCGTTTTGTGATACGGGATAGGTACTGTTGATTGTGGATCGGTCCGCATCAGGGACGCCTTGGACGCTGATCGAAACGGCCTGGTTCCTCTCGATCGTCTGAGCAGCGACAGGCAATATGGCCGCCGCCATAACAAGAATTATCGGAATGATTTGTTTGATATTCATCATTTTTCAGGTTTTATTTATTTTAATTTAGAGGAGTATTGTGGATGAAATCGGAGATTCCGCAAGGAGAAATTCGCTTCGTTTCAAGTGTAGCTTAGAACAGATCGTCATCACCCTTGCTACCGGACGCCGATTTCGGCGGGGTGGTCGGTTCAGCCGGTTGTTGTTGGCGCTTGGGTCCTTGGTTGTCGGCGGGAGCGTAGTAGGTGTAATAGCTGGTGTAATATTGATATTGGCTGTCGCTCCGGACGTCAACATTGTTCAGAATCACTCCGATCACGGACCCGCCCACGTTTTCAACGGCCTGCTTCACACGAAGCAGCATGTTGCGCGGCAGTTTGCGGTGCTGGACGACGATCATTGTCAAATCCACCTCGCTGGCGAGGACGGATGCATCGCTGACACCGAGAATCGGAGGGGAGTCGATAAGAATGAGATCGAACCGCTGTTTCACATCGGCGATCAATTCGGACATGCGCCGGGAGTTGAGGATGCCGGCGGCATCGGACGGAAGAATTCCGGATGGCATGAAGTAGAGGTTGTCCACCTGGGTCTGCAGAATCACGTCCTCAAGCATCAAATCCGTGGTAAGGTAGTTCGTCAAACCGACGGAATTGCTGATATCGAAGAAGTTATGCACAGTCGGGCGGCGTAGGTCAGCATCTATCATCAGGGTCGTATAGCCGCCCTGGGCACAGACATAAGCCAGGTTGACAAGGGTGGTGGATTTGCCCTCACCCGCTCCGCCGGATACTACGGTGATTGAGTTATCCTCCGGGTTTTTCCTGTTGAATTCGATGTTTGTCCTCAAAATCCGGTAAGCTTCCGCGTCCGGGCTCATGCCGCTTTGCTTGTGCAGCACTCCAACATCCTTGGGTATGACCGCGAGAACCGGCACCTGCAGGTAGCGCTCGACATCCTCAAGACTTTTCACGGAGGTGTCCAGGTATTCGAGGAGGAAAGCTATTCCAACGCCGAAAACCAAACCAATCGCAGCCCCAAGAATGAGATTCATACGGACATTCGGACTGACAGGATTGTTCGACATGACTGGTTCATCGTGCATGATGATGCTCTCCTGCGGCATTCGTTCGGTGATGGTTTCCCCGATCAATTTCAGGCGCATTTGCTGGAGCAATGCCTGATCTGTTTCAAAGGCTTTTTTCGCCTCGACGTAATCCTGCGCGTCCAGTCCCCGCTGGATTGCCTCGTCCCGTGACTCCTCTTTCATGGTCTCCACCCGGTTGAGCCGGTCTGTTGCAAGGTCGAGCTTCGCCCGCAGCGTCGCCCTCAGGCTCACGACTCCCTCGTTGAGCTGGCGACGCAGTCCCTCGATGCGCTCGCGGTGCGATATCACGGTGGGATGGCGGTCCCCCAAACCGCTTGTCCTGAGGCTGTCAAGCTGCAGCTGAAGTTCGAGATACTGTGGATAAAGGGTTTTGACGATGTTGTCGGGAAGATTCAACCCGGCGGCATAAACCATTAATTGTTCGGAATCATACCTCAACAGGCTTTCGATCTGGCTTTCAAGCTGGACTTTCTCCTGCTCCAGCTGGTGGAACGTACGAAGAGCGGTGCTAGCGCCCATGTCCTCGTCCAAACCCTGGTTTCGGTAAAAAGAGTCCTCACCTGTGTAAATGATCCCTTTGGTCCGGACGATGGTCGCGAGTGTTTTTCGTCTCTCCTCGACCTTTTCCTCCTGGTCACGCACCGCCTTTCTCAACTCATTAAGTAGCGCGGTTGCACTGCGTCCCTCAACCTCGGCACGGTATGCGCTGTAGGCGCGGGCGACTTCAGCCGCGATGTCCCTGGCGTCTTCCCGGTTCTGGTGGCGCACCCTGATCTGAATGAGATCCGTTCCTCGGATGTTCTGCGTTCTGACGATGCCGCGGAGGATCTGGTATCCTTGTTCGCGATCCACGCCCCAACGTGTGACCAAGTCGAGCCCGTCAACCGCTTTGAGAAGTGCGTTGCGGCTTCTGATTTTCTCAAACTCGGTGCCGAAAAACTGTGGCGAGATGTTGCGCCCACCGGATAGTTCGGAGACGTGATCTCCCAGCGGAGTCAACGGCGGCGTGCGCGGCTTGAGTTCGATGGTAGCGAAACTTTCATAGCGCTTCGGCATCACGTAGGTAATGACTGAGACCGTCATGAAAACCAACAACAAGGTGAGAAGAATCACCCCGTAGCGGTTCTTTACAACCTGCCAGTAATCCATCGCGTGGAGGCTGGTTTCTCCTGAATTTTGATTTGAGTTTTGCATTTCGATTTATTGGGCCGGAATGATTTTCTGTCTGTTTTTCGTATGAAATTACTGGGCTGGGCGCGAGAATGGGAAATTTCTCCAAAAAGATTCCCGCAATGGATACCATTGCGGGAATTGAAGGTCAAGGACCAAATGTATTTACAAGTGAATCTGCGTTGGAATTTGCTGTCTACATCAGAACTCCGCGCGAACACCAACCGCAACCCGGTTGCGGGTGTAATCACGACCATCAAGATCGGAGCTCGAATTGCTGTAGTTGTAGCTCAACGTGCCAAACACATTGTCCACGAACTGGTATGAGAGCCCGATGTGAAGATTGACAATGTCGTCGTCGAAGGATCCTGCGGTGGGTGCCTGGGCCAGCACATCAAATCCACCCTTGTAATCCGTATAGATGTAATCAACTCCCCCGTTTATGGAGAGCTTGGGTGAAATCAAGTATTCCCCGCTCACGCCGATACGCAGTGTTTGGCGCTCGTCGAAATCGACTATGCTGGCGAAGTTATTGACCGTCCGAACCGTGTCGTATGATTCCATGCTGTATCGCGTGAATGCACGGACACGGAACTGATCGTTGACCTGTGAATCAAGAGCGAATTCGAGCGACGGGCGATCTCTATTGCTGCCACCCGAGACGTCACGGTGCTGGTATCCCACTCTCAAGATACCCACGGTGTTCGGATTGAAGCGATGCTCAACACCAAGCAGCACGTAGTGATCCTTTGAATCACGACCGACACCACTTGCGTCCGTGTCGCGGTATCGATACTCCAGGGTGGACACCGTCTGTTCGGTCAACTGGTATCTGAATTGGTTGCTAAGGCCCCAAGTAAAGCGGTCATTGTCACGCGAGCCGCCATAATCAACTCCAGACAACATGAATCCGGTGTAGGTGGCAAAGCGGTCTGTCCAGCGGAATCCGAGTGAATTCTGGGTCTGCCAATAAAAATATTCGTCTGCGATCCGTGAATTTGCGTAACCGCGCGAATAATCCGGCTCGAGTTCGTAAGCGACGAAATTCCGGCTGACCCAGCGGAGCCTTTCGCTGAAACGATGCGTCAAATTCACCCCGAGGCGTGATTGAGAATTGACGTCATCGACACCAGAAGGCGCGTCAAAGTAATAGACCATCCCGAGTCGTGCATATACATCGACGGTCGTTTGCGGCGTTACATTGACCCAGCTGACTCCAACATACGGGTTGATGGCGAAGGAATCCTCCTTCGGCACGTTGGTGTTTCCACGACCGGCGAGCACATTATCGTCATAGACGAGGCTCCCGCCTACGGACCATTTGATTGGCAGGGATTCCAGGTTTTGATCGCCGACGTAATATAAATCGCCTTTGGCTACGGCAGTAATGCCGATCAAAGCTGAAAAAATAAGGATTTTACGTTTCATTGGTTTGGGGGCAGGGTAGGTTGAATAGGTGGTTTATGTTAGTGTGACGGGGTATCGAGCTTTCTGTCATCGTCCACGGGATTGACCGGAGTTTCCTCGACGGGAGGAACAGGTGATGTGATGATTGACGGTGGAAAAACGGGGCCAATCATGACGTCACCACCAGGAACAGAGGAACCACCTCCCGGAACGCCTCCGTCCGTAATTCCATCACGAGGCCCAATTGGTCCTATACCGGGGAAATCAAGCGGATTGGAAACGCTGGCTTGCCGGTCGATCGGTCCAGCATCCTTCGAAGGTGATTTACCGACTGCCTGGGGTGCCTTCGAACTGTAGGAGCCGCCGGCATGCGGATCATGCTTGGCAAGCACGCCTTGAATTTGAGGAAGCGCATCGGGAGCAATGGCAATTGCGCATTGTGAAATCATACGCATCTGATCCGGAGCTGCGAGGATTGCGCTTTCGACAATCTTTGCGACCAAATCGGCATCCGCATGTGAGGCCTGAATCGCGCTTTTGACGATCTCGCAGGAGCAAGCGGGTGAATTTTCGACTTTTTCCGCAACGATGGATAAGGTGACGGTGGAATCATTCGTAATGGCTGCCTTGACTGATTCCGAGATTTCGAGGCAATCCGTAGCTGCGGCAAGTGGTAACGCCGACAACATGAGGCCAGCGATGGCATAGGAAATTTTGTGTTTCATGACGATTTGGATGGTTTGGTTTTTGGTTTCGCGGGCGGTTTGATGGTTGGAGACACAGTCGTCTGGAGCGGGCAGCGGGAATCGAACCCGCGTAATCAGCTTGGAAGGCTGGAGCTTTACCACTAAGCTATGCCCGCGTCACGATTTTTATTTGAGGAGATAATTCAAGGGAACTCAAGCATTTTTTGTTTTTTTCTGCAAATTCGTTTCGAGACGTGATTGAGGTGCGGCACAAACTCAAAGGCCGGTGGGCCGGTCGATGAATTCGAAATCCAGGGCAAAATCCTCCGCGACACGCCCGACAAGAGCGCGCACGCCGAAGGTTTCGGTCGCGTAGTGGCCGGCGTAAACCACGTTGATGCCCAACTCTTCGGCAAGCGGATACGACCAATGCGGTCCTTCGCCCGTGACAAACGTGTCCGCACCGGCGGCGGCGGCGGACCCGACCTCGGAGCCGGCTCCGCCGCTGATCAAGGCGACGCGGCGGACGTGCTTTTTGCCGCCCGGACAGTGGTGAACCGGGCCGCCGACGGCTTCGGCCACCACGCCGAGAAAATCACCGCGCGTGCCTTCCCAGTTGCCTTGCAAGCCCATGGAGAGACCGGATTTTGAGTCCGGCGGCAGCGAAACAGTGTCGCGGAGGCCGAGCGCGCGGGCAAGCAGGATGTTGTTTCCGCAGTCCGGATGCAGATCGAGCGGCAGATGGGAGGAATAGAGGGCAAGATCCGCGTCAAAAGCGGTCTTGATTTTCCGACGGACCGGCCCCGTGATCGCGTTCACGGGCTGCCAGAACATGCCGTGGTGGACGATCAGAAGCGTGCCTGGCACGGCGGCTGCGCTCTCGATGACAGGGGCCGAAGCATCCACCGCCGCCACCACGCGACTGACCGCCCCAGAATTTTCGATTTGCAGCCCGTTGGCGGCTCCCGGGTAGTCGTGAATCGAGCCGGAATCGAGAAACGAGTCGAGGAAAGCGACGATATCTTCCAAGTTGGCCATGAACCCAGCATAAGCACATTACCGTGCCGATGGAAGCCCGACACCCGCCATTTCAGTGCTTTTCGATTGTTTCCCGGATGGCAGAGGCGGCGGCGTGAAATGCAGCGGCGACGGGATTTTCGGAGCTATCGAGCAGGGCGACCGGGCGACCGGCGTCGCCGCCCTCGCGGGTGGGCATGTCGATGGGAATCTCGCCAAGCAGCGCCACATTCATGGCGGCGGCCTCTCGGCGGCCGCCGCCGGAGCCGAAAATCGGATACCGCTTGCCGTCATCGCCTTCGAACCAGGCCATGTTCTCGATCAGGCCGAGGATCGGTACGTTGACCTTGGCGAACATGGACACCGCTTTGCGGGCGTCGATGAGGGCGACTTCCTGCGGCGTGGTGACGATCACCGCGCCATCGACGCTCACGGTCTGGCAAATGGTCAACTGAATGTCTCCCGTGCCCGGCGGCAGATCGAGCACCAGGTAGTCCAGCCCGCCCCATGCCACCTGGCGCAGGAATTGCTGGGTGTAGCGGGTGGCCATGGGACCGCGCACGATCACCGGCGACCGGTCCTCCAGCAGAAAACCCATCGACATGATTTTCAGGCCGTGGGCCTCGATGGGGATGATCTCCTCGTGCTCGTTCGCCAAGGGCCTCTCATTGCTTCCGAACATCATCGCCATCGAGGGACCGTAGAGGTCGCAATCGCAGATTCCGACACTTGCCCCGCTTTTTGCCAGGGCAACCGCAAGGTTGGCGGCAACGGTGGATTTGCCCACCCCGCCTTTGCCGGAAGCCACCGCAATTACGCGGTCCACACCCGGAATGGACGACTTGCCGACTCCCGCTTCACCCGGCCGGGCCTGCGGTTCCTTGACGTTCACCTCCACTTTCACGGTCCCGATGCCCGGCATGCCGTCGAGCGCGTCATGGCAGTTGCGGAAAATCTGTTCCGGTATGGCGGGATCCTTGGTCGCCACTTCGATGCGAACGGTCGTGAGTCCGTCATCACAGGTGATTTCCTTGACGAGACCAAATGAGACAATATCGCGGGAAAAACCGGGATATTTGACTTGCCGCAAAACTTCCTTGATCGATTCGGGATTCATGTCGCGCCCAGCATCGCGCATTGTCGGTCCCATGCAACCCTAAGGCCGCCTTGCTTTCCTGGATCCTCCACGACGACCCACGCGCCATTCCCGGCATGGGATTTTCGTTGCCCGAGCGGACGATCCCATCCAGCTTCGCGCATGAAAAATCCCTGCGTCGCCCTGGTATTGGCCCTCATGTGCAACCCTGCGGCACTGGCGGAGAACGATAGTCACACCGATAGTCACCCGCCAGCCGTCGACTCACCACGCGAATCCGTCAGCCGCGAGGCGACGGTCGAGATCGACGGCACTACCGTGCCATACCGCGTGACCGCTGCTGAAACGGTGCTGAAAACCGACAATGGCAAACCGCGGGCCTCAATCTTCCACGTCAGCTACATCCGCACCGACGTCGAGGACGTCGCGGAGCGGCCCGTGATGTTTTGTTTCAATGGCGGCCCCGGATCATCCGCAGTGTGGCTGCACCTCGGGGGCGTGGGGCCGAAGCGCGTCGATCTTCCCGGTGACGGCACCGAACCACCAATGCCGCCGGCACGGCTGGTGGACAACCCACATTCGATTCTCGACGCCAGCGACCTCGTCTTCGTCGATCCGGTGTCCACCGGGCTGAGCCGTGTCGACGAAAACGGCGGCAGAAAAGACGACTTCCACGGTCTCGAGGGCGACATCGAATCGATGGCGGATTTCATCCGCCGCTGGATCACCGAGCACCAGCGCTGGTCCTCACCGAAATACCTGCTCGGCGAGTCCTACGGAGGCATCCGCGTCGCCGGGCTCTCCCAGAATCTTCAAACCCGCTTCGGCATGAACCTCAACGGCGTGGTCCTGCTCTCCTCGCTGCTCGACTTCCGCACGATTGTCGAAGCCCCTGGCAGCGACCTTTCCTTCAAATCGTTCCTTCCCGCATTCGCAGCAACGGCTTTGCATCATGGGAAACTGGAAGGTGCTCGCCCCGTAGTCGTGGATGCCGCCCGCGAGCTGGCGAACGGCGACTACGCGCTCGCCCTGCTGCAAGGAAGCGAACTTCCGGACGACCGGATGCGGGAAATGGCCGACCGCCTCGCCGCCGTGACCGGACTGCCCGCCGACGTATGGCGCGAACACCGGCTGAGGGTCTCACCCTGGGTGTTCCGTCGCGAGCTGCTGCGAGACGAGGGACTCACCCTGGGCCGCTTCGACGCCCGCGTCGCCTGGGAAACAACCGATCCGGCCTCCCGCACCGCGGATTACGATCCCTCGTATTCGTTGGTTTACGGTGCGTTCGCCACGGCAATGCTCGATTTCATCGGGCGCGATCTCGGCTGGGAGGATCACCGCCAATACGAAATCCTCACCCGAAACGTGCATCCGTGGGAGTGGAACTCCAACAACCGCATCGTCAACGTCGGCGACCGGCTCGCCCGCGCAATTCGCGATAATCCGCATCTGCGCGTGCTCGTGATGGCCGCCTACACGGATCTCGCCACTCCTCCCGACGGCATGCTCCACTCGATGCGCCATATCGACGGCCTGACCGCCGGCGGCAAGGACAATTTCGAGTTCGTCGAATACGAGAGCGGGCACATGTTCTACCTGAACCCGCCGGATCTGGAGAAAATGCGCGCCGACCTGTTGCGCTTCGTCACGAATCCGTAGCCCCGGCCGGACGCAACGCGACGAGCACCGCCTTCTGCGCGTGCAGGCGGTTCTCCGCCTGCTGGAAAATCGTGTCCGCATGCGCCTCCAGCACCCGCTCGCTGATCTCTTTGCCGCGGTAGGCCGGCAGACAGTGCAATACGATGTGGCCGTCCGCCGCACCGGCAAGCAGCCTGTCATTGACCTCGAAGCCGCCGAATTCAGCCTCCTTCTCGGCCTGGTTCTCCTGTCCCATCGATAGCCAGACGTCGGTGTTGATCACATCGGCACCCTCGATCGCCTCGACCGGATCCTCCGTGATGGTCACATTCGGCGCGTCCAGCTCCAGCAGGAACACCGGCGGCGGCCGGCATGACGCGGGCGACGCGATCACCAGTTCGAATCCAAGATACTTCGCCGCCCACATCCACGAGCGGGTCATGTTCGAAAATCCATCGCCGACGAAGGCGATCCTGCGCCCGTGCCACCCGCCGAGCTTCTCGCGGACGGTCATCAGGTCGGCGAGGATCTGGCACGGGTGCTCGTCGTCGGTCAGCGCGTTGATCGTCGGGATGCCGGAGAGCGCCGCGAAATCCACCACGTCCCGCTGCGCGTAGGTCCGGATCACGCAGCCGTGTGCCATCCGCCCGAGCACCCGCGCTGTGTCGCGGATCGGTTCGCCGCGACCGAGCTGGATGTCGTTTTTCGACAGGAACATCGGGTTCCCACCGAGTTCGCGGATGCCGATTTCGAAGGAAACCCTCGTCCGGGTGGAGGATTTGGTGAAAATCATCGCCCACGACTGCCCGGCCAGCGGCTTCTCATGACGCCCACGCGAGGCTTTCAGCAGATCCGCGGAATCCAGCAGAGAGGTGAGAACATCAGCATTGAGCTCCTCGATGGAAAGCAGGTGGTCAATCATGATTCGGAATCCGGTGCCTTGTATTCGAGATACGGCATGTAGGCGTCCGGCAAGGGGAATTCGGCGCCGATGAACGTTTCGTAGATACGCGCGACCGCACCCGCTTCCAGCAGTCTCACGTGTCCGTCGGAATCCGGCCGCTCGTTTTCCGTGCCCCAGGCCTCACGTGCCTCCTGGACCTCGGGATCTTCATCGAAAATGCGCAGAATGCCGGTGACGGCCAGGCGGGCGACCACTTCGGAGGCCCCCGCATCCACAATCATCGCTTCGTTGTAAGCGTCGATGGCTTCTCTGGTTTCACCTTTCTGATGGTGGACGAGACCCGCGCAATACGCGACCTGTGCGCGCTGATTACCCGGCATGTCGCTGTCGGCCCGCTGGCGGACGAGCCTTTCGAGCCGGTCCCACGCCTCGCTGCCGACCGCCTCCCACATCAGGTTCAGTTCGAGCTGGCGCAGTTCGTTCTCGCGAATGAGGCCACTCTTGTTGATCTCACCGAGTTTTTCCGACATGCGTCCGTATTCACCGAGCAAACGGAGGCACTCAATCTCGAAGAACGCCGCGCGGGTGGACGGGTTGCCCGGCAGTGCCCGCACCGGCCGGTATTCCGCGGCCACCCGGGAGAAGCCCTGCATCGCCGTCTGGTAATCACGACCGCGGAACTGCTGGATCGCAGTGGAAAGCGAAGTCGGCTCCTCAAAGAAAACCGACCGCACCTGGCTTCGCGGGATGTTGCTCAGCGCGGTGGTCACTTCCGTATCGTAGTAACGCACCTGGGTCTCGGTAGCCTCGTTGATCCAAATGCGGCTGGGATTTCCCTCGTGCGGAATGAGGATCGCATTAATCCGGGTTTGTTGTGCAGCCGCCTCTCCCGCGTGCAACGCGAGAAAAACTGCGGCGGCGGCGGTGGCGGTGAAGAGGTGTCTCATGATCTCTAGGTTGCTGGAGGTTTGCTGATGGCGGCGGGTGGCCTTGCGCAGGTTCATCTCGCCGGCTCGATGCTTGGGTGCGCTTCATACTGCCGGACGAGGGCCTCGACCGCTTCCCAATCGGCAAGTTCGGAAGACGTCATGTTCCTTTTCAAGCGCTCCGTCAGTTCGATGTATCTCAAGCCGCCGTGATAGGCCCCCTGGCGGTCGGATGGCGAGTCGCCCGAGGCCGGACGGTTTTTCTCCCACATGAGCTCCATCCAGCGTTTCACCGCAGGCGCGGAAACGCGGATCTCACCGGTATAGGGGCCCGTCCAGATGCGGTTGTACCGCGCGATCGCATCGTTGATCCTGTCGGAGCGTTCAAACGCCTTGGCGATCATCAGGCTCACGCGCCCGCGGTATTGGTTGAAGCTGTGTTGCTCGCGGTCCAGATACAGCCGCGCGCGCTCAATCACTCTCTCGTAATTGCCCGTGTCGAGATGGATTCCGACGATCCGGAACAATGCGAACTCACGCTGCGAACGATCCTGCGAATCCTGGAAAATCCGCTCGAAATCCTCCACCGCACGAGCCTGATCCTGCGGGTCGTCCGATGAACCGAGAATATCGGCCCGACCGGCCAGGGCCTCGAATCGGTATGACTGGTCGGTGCGCTCCAGAACCTCGTTGTAGTATGCCAGCGCCTCACGCGGTGCGGACGTGTTGTTGCGCAGGTAGTCGCCCAGTTTCACCAGAATGAAGTTTGTCAGCTCTGCCGGATTGAAATCGCTCTTCAATTCCTGGAAAAGCGCGCGCACGGTGCCTTGGGCGACAATGCGGTCGTCCGGATCGTCCGTCCGCTCCGCGTAATCTTCGTAGGCTCCGATCACCGCGATGCGCAGCAGGGCGCGCGCCGCGCGGTCCTGTACCCGGACGCCCGGGAAATTGTAATAGTGTTCCCTCAGCTCCTCGATCGTGTGTTCCTGCAAATACGCATCCGTGTATGAGTTGATCGCCTCCTCGAGTCCGAACGCGTCGGGTGTGCGCGCCATTTCCGAAATCACAGACTGGAGCCTTTCCAGTCCCTCGCTGAAACGTCCGAGATTGCCGAGTGGCTCCATCTGCACGACCGCCATTTGTGTTTTGAACGGAGAGCCGGTCGCGAACTCGTCCCAGAAGCGCTCGGCGTAGCCGACCGACTTCACTGCGAATGGATCGTTCTCGTCCTCGGTGATGCGCTCGGCGGACACGTTGGCCATGAAATAAATGGCGTCTCCGGCGATGTCGTGATTCCTGCGGGATTCGGCGATTTCCAGCGCCATCTGGTATGCCTCGTAGGCTTTTTCCAATTCACCTTCGGACTGGTGGATGTTGCCCTTCTGGATCAGGGCCTGATCCACGACCTGGCTGTCCGGGAACTCCGACAGGATCCGGTTGATGATGGTGAGAGCCGCATCGTTCTGCTCCTCCGCGTAATGAACCCTCACGCGGTCGAATAGCGCGATCGGATAATACGAGTTATCCGCGGGATCGGGAAAATCCTCGATGAACTGGTCCAGCAAACGCGCGGCACGCTGCCAGAATTGCAGCCGAACTTCGTTGGATGCCTGGAAATACCGGGCGGATAACAGGAACTCGCTCTCGGGATAGGTCTCGACGTGCTGGTCGAGCAAAGGCTTCGCCTCGTCATAACGGCCGGTGTAGAAATACGATCCGCCCAGCACATGCAGGCACATGTCGTGTTCGTCTGTGCCTTCCTCAAGAGTTGGAAGCATTTCGGTGGCGATCTGGATACACGCGGAATAGTTCTCGTTGAAAAATAGCGACGCCAACATCAGCCGCCGCACCGTCGGGACATACGCCGAGTCCGGGAACGTCTCGATGAATTTGCGGGACTCGGCCGCGGTGATCTCGGGCTCGCCAAGCAGCGACGACGTGCGAACCAGATTGTAAAGGTAGTCCTCACGCCGGGCCGAGTTGGGATGATTTTGCTCGAGCAGCCGGTATGCCGTGAACGCCCCGCGCAGATTGCCGACATTCTCATGGATGAAGGCCAGTGCCGCCAGCTTGATTGTCTCCGGAGAGGACGGGTGCTCAAGAAGCGTTTCCAACCGGCTGATCGATTCCTGAATTTCGGTGTCGATCAGGATCTCACCTCCCGCGCGCAAGCCGCGCGTGCCACCGAGCTGCTCCAGAACGCCGCGCGCGTCCTCAAGGACGAGCCGTGTCGGCGGAACCATCTGGTAAAGCATGATGGCCGCGCGCGGCATGTCCGCGTTGAACGAATCACCCGCCAATCTCAGGAAAACCTCGAGGTATTGCTCCATGCGGAACGGGGAGATCGACAGGCCGGCGCGGTTCTTGTTGATGAAGTCCACAAGAACCTGCTCATTGCCTTCCTTGATCGCCGCCTTTACCAGCGTTTGGAAGGCAATGATGATCGCGGTCTCCGGGGTATCGAATTCCACCTTGTTATTGATCGCGATCTCAAGGTTCTCGTTGCCATCCGCGATGTTGCCGAGATTGTAGTGGCAGGTTGCCACATCGGTGTGGAAACGACCGCGGTTGAAACGATCATTGGACCCCTTCTCCTGCTCGAACTTACGGAACTGGTCGAGAGCCTGCTCCCAGTCGTTCAGCCCCATCGCGGCCTCCGCCCAGCGCAGCAGGGCCAAAACCCTCATCCGATTGACGCTTTGAGGCCGGTTTGGATCATTGGGAAAATCCCGGTAGCAGGTCTCGAACGCCTCGATCGCCTCGTCCCACTGCCCGAGGCGGATGTAGCAGAGACCGCGCCGGTAATGGATCAACCCGAACCGAGGGCCGAACACGATCATGTGGATCTCCGGGTCCCCACCCTGCGCTGCCGCCGCCTCATTGAGAATTTGAAGCGCTTCCTCCCAGCGTCTCTCGCTCATCAACTGCTCGGATTCGGTCACCATTTGGCTGATATTGAGCCCCTGGGCCTGAACCGGCATGAAAAACGCGATGATGAGGGCCGCGATGGCCGGCATGAGGAATAATTTCGGATTCATTGGTATGATGGCCTGGTTTTTTGTGTGAATCGGATCGATGAGGTAACGCGTGCGGCCGCGTGCTCTCAAGGTCAAACGGGTGACGGCGAAATTTTATTAGGCGGAACGAAGACCTGCGGACCTCACGGATCAATCAAGTCCGTGAACGTCACCGAGGTGATCCTCGCCCGCGCCAGGGCGTTCAAAACGTCGATCACTCGCTGTTGTGAGGCGCTGCCGTCCGCATAGATCTGGACCAGCGGCGTCGAGTCCGCGCTGCGGGCCGCGCTGGCGTAGAGATCCAGCGTGCTGTCAAGCAGCGGCACCTCCCTGCTTTCCGCATCGGTGTCGAGCGTCTGCTGTGCCGCACCCGTGCCGGTGAAGATCGTGCCGTTTGCGTCAACGCGGATGAACATCGGCTCGATTTCCGGCGGTTCGTCGGCAAGCACCTCAGCCGGCAGCTGCATGTCCAGGTCCGTCTCACGTGGGATCAGCGTCGACGTCACAAGGAAGTAAATGAGCAACAGGAAACAAATGTCGATCAGCGACGAGATCTCGAGTCTCGGCGGATTATCCTCATACGGTGTGCGTTTTTTGTGGCGTGCCATGTTTCTTCAATCTGAGCTGGGGTTGCCGGTCTGGCGGTGGAGCGGTTATGGCGGGGGAACGACATAAACGGCGAAAATCACCTGGTCCACGCCAGCACTCGCCGCGCCGCGGATCGCGGTCCGGCTGTGGCGGAAGACCGTGTCCTTGTCACCACGGAGATGCAGCCTGGGCTGCAGGCCCTGTTGTTCGAATTGCAGCCTCAGTTCCTGCACATACTCACTGATCGCGTTCACGTCCTCCAGGATCGTGTTGAAGTCCTCGGCGGTGAATGTGCCGTCCTCGCGAACGTTGATCACGATGCGGCCGCGACCATCCTCCTGCGGGTCACCCTGGTCGGCCACCGGAGGTTCCACATCCGGATCCGTCGTCACGATGATCGCCGTGGCGTTGATGATGAAGAAGATCAAGAGCAGGAACACCATGTCGATCATCGGCGACATGTCCACGTGCAGCTCATCGTCGTCCTTATGGGCGGCAGAGCGGAGTTTGGATACGGGCATGGCTGGCGGTTGGTCTGATGATGCACGGTGCGGGCAATCGGATGAACTGCCCGCACCCTAGGAATCAAACGGCGATGCCTTCCGGAATCTTGGCGTAAAGTGTGTCGGCGTTCACCGTGGCCACTGCGGCGTTGATCATTTCCTCCGCGCTGTGGTTGCACTCCGCCACGAGCGCGGCATATTTGTTCTTTAGGATGAAGAACACGATGATGCAGGGAATCGCATTGATCAGGCCCCACAGGGTTGTCAGGAGCGCCACCGAGATGTCCTCCGCGAGCACCGAGGGGTCGGCCTGGCCCGTGTCGGACAACGTGCCGAACGCGCTCACCATGCCGATCACCGTGCCCGTCAGCCCCAGCATGGGGGACGCCTGTGCGATCACCGAAATGTAGTTCACCCAGGTCATCGACTTGCGGGTCTCCGCGATCGTGAAGTCGGCCATCGCGTCCTCGATCTTGTCGCGACCGAGATCCTCGGGCTGCGTCGCGTCAATGTTCGGAAAGGAATAGGCCACGAGCCGCCCCAGGTAGGAGGGGTGGGTTGCCGCGAGTTCGATGGCCGAGCGCACGCGGCAGTTGGTCATGTGATCCATGAGCGCCGCCTTCAGGTCGTCCGGACAGAACTTTGCCTTGGTCAGCGACATGAAATTGTAGATCGATAGCGCGATAAAGCCGACCACCGCGGCGCCGATGAAGATCATGGTGTAGCCGCCATCAAGGATCCAGCGATCCAGAAGGCTCGACTGTTCGCCCGCCGTTTGGGCGAACGCGGTGGTTGTCGTCATTGCGATTGCGGCTGCCGCGAGTGCGGGAATACGGACAATATGGCGATGGGATTTGTGGATCATGGAATGCGGACTGCTGGGAGTTCGGCGAGAGCATGGGATGATTGCTGGACTCGGCAAGGAGAATTTTTTGTAATGCCGCTGCACGCTCGTCCGTAGCGCACGCGCCGACACTGCCCGGCAGACTTCCCGCTGCCGATGCGAGACTTGCCATGCATGCGGCGGCGCTTAGAATGACAGCCCTGCCAATGAAGAAAGCCTCTTTCCCAACCGCCCTTGCCACCCTCGGCGCCGGTAGCGCCGTCGCAACCGCGGAGGAGGACGGCGTCGTCATCGAACGGATGGATTTCATCCAGATCGTCGATGCCGGTGGCCTGATGATGTACCCGCTCGGCGTGATCTCCGTGATCGGTGTGGTGCTTGTCCTGATCTACCTCCTCACCATCCGCCGCAACGCCGTCGTCAGCGACCGCTTCATGAACGCCGCCGAGGCAATGATCCGCAAGCGCGATTACCTCGGCCTCGTCGCATACAGCCATCGCCACAATGAATCGATGGCCCGAATCACACAGAAAACGCTCGAATTCTTCACCAAATATCCGGGCGCCTCCTTCGGCGAGGTCCGCGAGGTCGCCGAGGCCGAGGGATCGCGCCAGGCCGGCCTGCTCAGCTCGCGCATCACCTACCTCGCCGACATCGGCGCGATCGCTCCCATGGTCGGGCTGCTCGGCACTGTCCTGGGCATGATCAAGTCGTTCCTCAACATCGCCGCCGGGGACGTCACGGGCGTCCGCCAGATGGAACTCGCCGAAGGTGTTTCCGAGGCGCTCATCACCACCGCCGCCGGCCTGACCATCGGCATCCCCGCGCTTGTATTCTACTCTCTCTTCCGCGGGCGCGTGCAGAAATACATCGCCGAACTCGAGGCCGCGTCCACCCACCTCATGGCGTTGCTCCACAGTCAGGTCGAGCGCCGCCAAACCGCCTCCTCCGCCATCGGCTCGGCCCAGCGAACCCGCGAGGACTACTCGCTGCCGGCACCATCCGTCCTCGACGCCGAACGCCCCGACCTCCACGGCATTTGAACCCGCAACGATCATGAAATTCTCCAGCCGCCAGCCGGAGTCGGCGAACATGCAGCTCGCGCCGATGATCGATATCGTCTTCCTGCTGCTCATCTTCTTCATTGTGACCTGGCAGTTCACCCGTTCGGAAACCGAGCTCAAGGTCTCCGTGCCGACCGCCGAGGAAGGGGCCGATCCGCAGCGCCAGCGAGGGGAAATCATCATCAACGTCATGCGCGAGGGCGAAATCCGCGTCGAGGGGTCGACCGTGAATCTCGGCGAGCTGCACGACAAGCTCGCCAGCATCGCCCGGCAATATGAGAACCAGCCTGTCCGCATCCGCGGCGACGGCGGCGTGCCATACCAGCGCATCGTCGAAGTCATCGACACTTGCCAGAAGGCCGGCGTATGGAACATTTCATTCGCCACCCAGCGTCCCGAATCATCGATCCACGATTCGCGTTCACCGGAATAACCGACACCCGCCCATCTTGAAACGCGCACTTGCCATCATCCTCCTCGCCGCCATCGCCGCCATCGCGCCGGCTCAGGAGCCGCCTCGCGCCCGGCCTGCCGAAGATCCCGCCCTGCGCCCGGATCCCGGGGCCGATTTCTTCCAGCGCGGCCGCAACCTTTACGACAGCGCGCAACGGGCCACCGACCCCGAACAACGGGAATTGCTCTTCCTCCGCGCGGCGGAGATATTCTCACGCTACCTCAACGATTTCCCAAACCACGAAAACGCCGAACCCGCCTGGTGGTATCTCGGAAACAGCTACCACCAGACTGGTTCCACCGACGAAGCCAAACGCTGCTTCAACACACTCCTGAACCGCTATGGCACCGGCCCGTGGGCCGCAGCCGCCGCATTCACCCTCGGGGCGGAACACTACCAGAACCGCCAGTATGCACTCGCCGCGCCGCTCTTCGAGCGCTATGCCGAGAACGCCTCGCGCCCCGAGGAGCGCCCGAGGGGTCACTACTTCGCCGGCAACTCATACCGCTCGCTCGGGCGCGACCGCGAGGCCGTGCGCGCCTACCGCAAGGCCGCCGAAGACGAGAACGGCGGCATCTTCGCCGAACGCTCGCGCGTCGCCCTCGGTCACCTCGCCGTCAGCGCCGGAGAAGACAAGGAGGCGCTCGAATGGCTCGAACCGGTCGCAACCGACCGCGAAATCGATCCCGCCGTCCGCGGCGAAGCCGCCCTCCACGCCTCCCTCGCAGCCGGCCGCCTCGAACGCACCGACCTGGCCGACACCTACCTCAAGATGATCATGCAGACCCCCGGCATGGAGGAATTCCGCACCGATGCGCAAACCGCCCTCATGAACAACCAGTTCGCGGCAGGCCGCTACGAGGACGTCCTCGATACGTTCCGCCGCAGCGACACGGGGGCCGCCGGCGAGAAGGAGGCCGCCCGGCTCATGATCGCCGCCCGCTCCAAAATGCGGCTCGATAAACCCTCCGAGGCCCTCGGCCTGTTCCGCGAAATCGAGCGCCTCGTGGAACCCGAGCACGACCTCGCCTTCCAGGCCTCCTACTACCGGCTGCTTTGCTTCTATCAGATCGAGGGCCGCCACGTCCCCGACCAGGTGGACGCGTTCATCGAGCTCTACCAGGGCTCGCGCCCTGATGACCGCCGCATCCACACCGCCCTCATCATGAAGGCCGAGACGCACTATTCCAACCGCGAACTCGACCAGGCGGCCCGCGTCTATGCCGCCATTGATGCATCTCGCGTCAGCGAGGCGAACCGCCCCGGCCTGCTCTACCAGCGCGGTTGGTGCCTCGCCGAGGCCGGCGACCCCGCCGGAGCCATCCGCTCGCTCGACGAATTCATCGAAAGCTTTCCGGAAGACCCCCGCCACGCCTCCGCCATCGCCAAACGCGCCAAATCCCTCGCCGCCACCGGCGACACCGTGCGTGCCAAAGCCGATTTCGACCGCGTCATCGCCGGCAGCAAAGACCCCAAACTGACCTCCTTCGCCTGGCTTGAATCCGCCCGCATGTTCCGCGCAGCGGGTGAAATCCCCGATATGATCACCCGCTACCGCGGATTCCTGGAAAACGTCGCCTCACCGCCCGAAAACCTCCGCGCCGAGGCAAATTACTGGATCGGCTGGGGCATGGTGCGCACCGGTGCCGCCGAAGACGCCGTGGGCCACCTCGAAACAGCACGCGAACTCCGGCCCGACGCCTTCGCAAAACACGCCGGCCTGCTGCTCGCCCTCGGCTATTTCTCCGCCCAGAACCCGGAAGCCCTCGCCAACGAAATCGATCGCGCCATCGACGGCGGCTACGTCGGAGACCTGCCCGACCAGGCCATCCAGTGGGCCGGCATGCAGATGTTCAACGACAACCGCCACGACATATCCGCCCGCTTCCTGCAACAAATCGCCGATCCCGAGGAACCCCGCCGCACCCCCAAGGAAGTCTGGCGCTATCTGGCGAAGGCCAGCATCGAATCAGGCAATCCCAAGGCCGCACTACCCGCGATCGGACACGTCCTCGATGTCGAGGACAACTCCGCATGGATCGCCGACGGCAATCTCGACCGCGCCCGCGCCCTTTACGCCCTCGAACGTTACGACGAATCCCGCGAGGCCGCCGACGAGGCCATCGCCCTCAACCCCCGCGGCCGCACCAGCGCCATGCTCCGCATCCTCATCGGCGACCTCGAAATGCGCGCAGGCAACCCGTCCCGCGCCGCCGCCGAATACCTCGTCGTCGTCCAGTTCCACGACGATGCCGAACTCAAACCGCGCGCCCTCCACAAGCTCATCAAGGCCCTCAAGGCCGCCGGCGACGCCGAAGAGGCCGTCAAATACCGCGAACAACTCGAATCCGAATTCCCCGACCGGGAAGCCCCCTGATCCCACGCCCGATGCCAGCCACCCTCACCGCCGGAACCCCGGCCAAACGCACCACCCGGAAACCCTGGTCCCCCGGGCAATCCGCCGAACTCTACGGCGTCGAAGCCTGGGGACACGACTTCTTCGGCGTGAACGAAAAAGGCCACGTCACCGTGCGCCTCGAAGACGGCGAAACCCAGTCCGACGTCTCGCTCCACGACATCATCGAAGGCCTGCGCGACCGCGGCACCCACCTCCCCGTCCTGCTCCGCTTCCGCGACCTCCTCCACTCCCGCATCACCGAAATCAACGAGTCCTTCCGCAAAGCCATCAAAAACCAGGGCTACAAGGGCGAATACCGCGGCGTCTATCCCATCAAGGTCAACCAGCAGCGTCAGGTCATCGAGGAAATCGCCGAATTCGGGAAAAAATACAACTACGGCCTCGAAGCCGGCTCGAAACCCGAACTCATCGCCGCCCTCGCCCACATGCACAACCCGGGGGCCTACATCATCTGCAACGGCTACAAGGACGAGGAATTCATCGACCTCGCCCTGCACGCCCAGAAAATGGGCCTGAAAGTGATGCTCGTGCTCGAAATGCCGAGCGAACTCGGCCTCATTCTCGAACGCTCGCGCCGCCTCGGCGTGCTCCCCAACCTCGGCGTCCGCGTCCGCCTCTCCACCCGCGGCTCCGGCCACTGGCAGGAATCCGCCGGCGACAAATCCGTCTTCGGCCTCAACGCCTCACAAGTCATCCACGTCGTCGATCAACTCCGCGAGTCCGGCCACCTCGCCTGCCTCAAAATGCTCCATTACCACCAGGGCTCGCAGATCCCGAACATCGCCGCCATCCGCGAGGGCGCCACCGAGGCAGTCCGCATGTATTGCGACCTCGTCAAGGAAGGCGCCGCCATGGGCGTCCTCGACATCGGTGGCGGCATGGCTATCGACTACGACGGCTCCCACACCAACTTCGCCTCGTCCTGCAACTACTCCATCCCCGAATACTGCGCCGACGTCGTCGAAGTCGTCGCCCAGATCTGCGACAAGGCGGGCGTCCCCCACCCCGAACTCATCTCCGAATCCGGCCGTGCCGTCGTCGCCTACTACTCGGTCCTCGTCTTCAACATCCTCGACGTCACCACCGCCCAGACCAGCAACGATCCCCCGCCCGTTCCCGAAAAAGCCCCACAGAACCTCACCAACCTCATCCACGTCCACAAGACGCTCAGTAGGAAAAACCTCCAGGAATCCTTCAACGACGCCGTCTATTACCGCGACCAGATGCGCGCCCAGTTCTTCTACGGCAACGCCACCCTGCGCGAGCGCGGCCTCGCCGAAGCCTGGTTCTGGCACATCCTCAACCGCATATCCAAACTCATCACCGAACTCGACGACGACATCCCCGAGGATCTCCGCGACCTCTCCTCCACCCTCGTCGATTTCTACTACGGCAATTTCTCGCTCTTCCAGTCGCTCCCCGACTCCTGGGCCATCGACCAGCTCTTCCCCGTCATGCCCATCCACCGGCTCGACGAAAAACCCCGCCACCGCGCCGTCCTCGCCGACATCACCTGCGACTGCGACGGCAAGATCGACCGCTTCATCGACAAGGAGGACGTCAAGAAAGTCCTCCCCCTTCACGAACTCAAGCCCGACAAACCCTACTACGTCGGCGTCTTCCTCGTCGGCGCATACCAGGAAACCCTCGGCGACCTCCACAACCTCCTCGGCGACACCAACGTCGTCGGCGTCCACCTCGAGAACGGCAAGCCCGTCTATACCCACGAGGTCGAGGGCGACACCGTCGCCGACGTCCTCAGCTACGTCGAGTTCGACCCCAAGGAACTCGTCTCCAAATTCCGCAACTTCGCCGAAAAGGCCGTCTCCGAAGGCCGCATCTCCCCCAAGGAACGCCGCGAGATCCTCGACACCTACCGCCTCGGCCTCGCCGGCTACACCTACTTCGAGAGCTGAAAAATCCCAAATCCCAAATCTCAAATTCACATAGTGTCCCCCACCCCGAGCGAAATCTCCGCCTGGCTCGCCCGCGAGGGCATCGTCGGTACCGGCCCCCACTTCCCCGAAGACGGCGACCTCTTCGCCGCCGGCCTCGACTCCATGGCCGTCATGCAGCTCGTCGTCGCCGCCGAAGAGGCCTGGCGCATCGTCCTCACCCCCGAAGACCTCACCCGCGACCACCTCGAATCCCCCCGCACCCTCGCCGCCCTCTTCGCCAGCAAGATGCAGGCAGGCTGAGAACCTTTTTGTTTATTCCCATTTCAAGGCCAAGGCGTACAATACTTGCAATAATTGACAGCATTTTCTCTGTATCTTCGTATTCTTCAAGCCAATCGATACTATCTTGACGGTATTGCCAACCTGAGAATGTTAGTCCTCTGCACCGCTCTTTTTATGATAAGACGCGTAGCCATGCTGTTGTAATCACGGTCGAAATCACTAACATTGGAATCTTTTTCATTGTCGGGCACATCGACGACAATTATGTTAATCATCATGACATGATCTTGCTTTCATCAATGCTCCATCATCACTTATTTTCATTTTCACGTGATTCATAGAAGCTTACAATCAAGGCGGTGACAGGTAATAGTGACACGATCGATGTTCCCAGAAGAAACTTTCTTAAAGTGATTACTATTTCATGCAGCTTTTTCTCGCATGGCGATGCAATGCTTAAATCTTCAATAATTAATTCAATTTCACTCAATCTCAATCCATAGGCCACATAAAAAACCAAGCAAAAAGCAGCATATGTAATCAATATTGCAATTACGAAAGATTTTATTAATGAGTAATATTTTTTGTTCATATCCACGGTTGCTATTATGTTAATCACAATTCAATGCATCGTTGACAGATCTTGGCGATGGGAGCTGGCTTCCTGGTGGCCTGCGAAAGTAGCCTCCAAATCGAGTATTGTGATTTGGAACAAATTTGTATCCCATTCCTGTCATTGCATTTTTTAATCCGCCAAATTGTGTTGCCGCATTTGAAATTTGGTTTGACCTATGAAGATTATTTGCTAGGTTCGCAACTTTAGCTGCATCACGAATAGCACTTGATGGTGACGTTGCGGCGCCAACTGGAGGGCCTGTCATTGATGTGCCTGGCACGTTGCCAGCCGCTTCAAATGCGCTGGCTGCCATGTTGGGGGCCCCGCTTGCAGCGGCATCACCAAAAGCATGGGAAGGCACAGAGCCTCCTCTTGCGATTTGTTCACATTCTTTGCCACGCGCTTCGCCTATGTTGTCCCATCCAGAATTAAATGTGTCATACAATGCGAGCAAGCCCTCCATGGGAATAGCTCCCATATCAAATGCTACATGAATAATCTGAACTCCTGGGATAAAATCCCATTTTGACCAAGGCCATGTTTTGCTTAGAACCTGTTTGGTTAAAACTATGCGACATGCTTCAGCGCCCTGCTCATTGCGGAGATCCAGATCATCGCTTCCGAGCTTGCAGTTGTTTTTTCATAATCCTTGCTGAGTCTGCGGTTGCCGTTGAACCACGCGAAGCTTCGTTCCACCACCCATCTCTTGGGTTCCAGTTGGAACCCCCTCCCATCCCTTTGACTGATGTGAACGTCAACCCCCCATCCGTCTCTGGCGCTGTCAACAAACGTCCCCCGGTAGCCCATGTCGGCATAGATTACCTTGACACTCGGCATGTTCGTAAGCGTCACAAATTCCCCCTCATGACGCAGGCACACGGGGCGGCCGCGGGTGGGCGATTCATCATGCGGCACCCTCGCTCGCATCGTTCTTGTGCGAGGCGGCAATGGCGGCGGGCGTCAATTCGGCGGCCTCTGTTTCGCTTGCTCCGGGCGGGAGTCGCTTGATCACCTCCTCAAGGTAGTCCTCGGCATCGAGGCCATGGGCACGGCAGTTGCCCAAAAGCGTGTAGATCAGCGCGTTGTGATGTCCGGCTTCCAGATTGCCGTTGAAGAGCCAGTTCTTCGCCCCAAGCTTGAGCGGGCGGATGCGGTTTTCCACCAGGTTAGTTGTCCAACTCCATCGCTCCACTCATCACACGCTGCGTCCATTCGTCCCAGCGATGGAGCGTGTAGTCGAGGGCATTGGCCGCGCTTTCCGATCACAGGAGATCGCGACGAAGCTCGATCATCCGCTGCCTGAGGGATTCGGTGATGGGAAGCAGACAGGCGCGGCGGACCAGGCCGCGGCAATTGACCACGCCCGCCAGATGACCGGTGAGCCTTTGATCGATCTGATAGATCCGCGCGATCCATGCCAGCACTTCCCCGCACACGGGGTTGTCCACGCCGCCCGCTTCGATGAACTTGCGGCGCATGTGGCTGAGGCAGAATCCGATCTCCAGGTCTTCGACGCGCTTTTTGAGCGCTTCATACGCCGAATAGCCGTCGCACTGGATGTTTCCTTGATACAGCAGCGCGCCGGTGCCGGCATCCTGCCCCAACACCTCGAACATGCGCTCGTGTCCGCGCCCGGCGTCCCAATCGTAATAGACCGCGCCGCCGTGCGGGTCATGATACACCCACATGTGGCCTTTGCGTGCGCTGCCATGCCCCGGTTCGAGATAGTCCAACGGGGTTTCGTCGATCTGGAGTTCCTTGGATTTCCGGATTTCCTTCAGAATGGCCCGGCCGACGGGCTGGAGGTGGCGGGCGGTGGCGTGATGCCAGCGATTGATCGTCTGGCGGCTCAGTTCCACCCCGCATCGTCATCGATAACGCTGGCTTTGCCGATAGTACGGAAGATGGTCCTCGAATTTGTCGATGAGGATGGTTGCGGCCAAACCCGGCGCACACAAGGTGCCGGGGATGGATGGATCGGGCGCCGGGGCTTGCACGGGCGGCTTGGCGCGGTCGTCCTTGCGGCGATATTTCGGCATCATGACCCGCCGCCAGAACATCTGCGAGCGGGTGATGTCCAGTTCGTCGTGATGATCCTCGCCGATTTTCTCATAAAGATCGGGATTGGCCCGGACTTCGTCGGGAATGACTTCACCGGCAATCACCACCTTGAGGTTCTTCGGAAAAAGATCGGCCTTCCTGGAGCGCTTTTTCGCGGATTTTGATTTTTCCCTTTCCGGGTTTTCCGCGCCATCCTGCGGCGCGGCGGGCTTTCCCATCAAAAGATCGCCCTCCTTGAACTCGAACTCCGCCTGGGCGGGGTCGATCTTTTCGGAACTCGATCCGTAGAGCCGCTTGCGGAAGCCCTCGACCATCTCCCTGAGCCGCTTGATCTCCGCGCGCATCAACTGGCCCTCGGCCT
This sequence comes from Haloferula sp., assembly GCA_007126655.1. Taxonomy (GTDB): domain Bacteria; phylum Verrucomicrobiota; class Verrucomicrobiia; order Verrucomicrobiales; family Akkermansiaceae; genus Luteolibacter. The sequence continues at coordinate 30,993 of SLAV01000374.1, forward strand.
CAAGAAGCCGGTTTTTTTCGCGCAGCAATTCGATCTCTTTCCGAAGCAGGCGGCTCACGCGGAATGACTAAAATGACATCACGATCAATCAAGCAGAAATTCGGGAAATGATATGTTTTCCGGCACGATTCCCCAGTGCGGGGAAACATTTCCGAAGGGTGGCGATCATTCCCGCAGATACCAGGGCCTGAGTTTGGCGCCGCGCAGATCGACGCCATCAAGAATCAACTGGAGGACTTCGGGCCGCACCTCGACACGGGGCGGGTTGCCGTCTGCGGCGGGCGTCCAGCTGAAGGTGCCTTTTTAAAGCCGCTTGGCCGCGACCCAGAGTCCCGTTCCGTCAAAGTAGAGCACCTTGATGCGGTTGCAGGAGCCTGGCGGGGAATTCGACTTCGCTGAAACCCACGCCGAGAACCGCCGGGGATGGCGGATTCGGCACCGATGACTTGCGGGAGCGGTTTGGCATCGGGCGAGCATAACCGGACCCGCCTCCCCGACTAGTGGGGGAATTTTGCGACGCTTACGCAAAATCAAGGGTTTTGGCCCCAATACACCCCTGAGTCCGCTAAGTCGGGGTAGGGAAGGTGATCATGGTCAGTGCCCCATGTGGCATGGGGTTATCGCAAACGACACGACGGCCTATCTTGTTGCGGGCAAGCCTCTGATTGCACCTCGGACATCGCGGCCCAGAACGCTTGTCGAATTCGAGGTTGATTTGCGCACCGACTTCCTCGAAAGTGATCGAGCAAACGACATACCCCTTGAAGGGCACCAAAGCCTTGATATTACGGACTTTCACACCCGATTGAGGCTTGCCCTCAAGGGGATGTCACCTCCCAAAACCCGCTTAAATCGTCATGCAATCCTGACGGAGAGCCAAATTTTTCAGCCCATCTTCAATTTTTCCAGAATCAAGCAATTTTCTTCTCAAGTTGTAGTAGTCAAAAGAATTCATAAACTTTAATCAGTCACTAAGTAT